>JBFYQX010000087.1:0-18264 GCA_041302525.1 Candidatus Bipolaricaulota bacterium
TGCACAGGCGAGCCGCGGTACACGGTCACGGACGCGACAGCGCCGTACGCGACGTCGCCGGGGTTCACGACGGACAAGGCAGGGACGTGGCGCTGGGTGGCCGAGTACAGTGGCGATGCGAACAACAACCCGGTGACGAGCGGCTGCGATGAGGAGCAGGTCACGATCGTCAACGGCAGCGCGATCACTGTCACCAAGGACGTCGTGCCAGATGATGCGAGCGAGTGGACGATCACGCTTACACTTCCCGGAGGCGCTCAGCACCCAGTTCAGCCCGTACTGAGCGACGGCGAGTCGTACACGTTCTCCGAGCTGGCGAGCGGCACCTATGCCATTGAGGAGAACGACTCCGGCAGCTACCTGAGCTCCGTGTCGTGTCCGACATGCTCCGGCTCGGGCCGATCGGCGTCCGTTGTCGTCAACCCCGAGATGGTCGTCAACGTGCTGTTCACGAACACGAAGCGCCCACGTCCGGGCGGCGCGAGCGGCAGCGGCAGCTCCGGGGGCACGATTGGCTACGGCGCGCCGGTTCCATCGGCAGGACCAGATCAGACCTCGTGCGTCGGCGAGCGCGTCTGCTTGCGCGGGCAAGCGACGGATCCCGAACAAGGCACCGAAGGGCTGCGCTTCCAGTGGTCGTTCTCGGTTCTTTACTACAACAACGGCATTCCGGTCCTTCAGATTCCGTCCGGAAGCCGTGTTCTGGAGACCCTCAGTGGGTTCGATACTGCGACGCCGTGCTTCGTCACCGACGTCGCCGGCGACTACGTTCTTGTCCTGACGGTGACAGACAGCGACGGGCTCTCCACCATAGATTCCGTGACGGTCCGCGCTGCGCCCTGCGGCGAGATCCTCGCCTGTCCAGCCATCGACGGGTGGAACCTGATCTCGCTCTCGGCTCAGCCGCGCGATTCGGCCGCCGCGGCGATCCTCGAGGGCACGACGGCCGACTCGCCCGCCTGGGCCTACGTCGGGGGCCGTTACGTGGAAGCGGAGACCCTCACCCCCAACCAGGGGTTCTGGGTGCACTTCGTCGCGCCGGACTCGCTCTCCTTTGTGGGGCGGGAGATCCGGAACGACGTCACCCTGACCTTGGAGAGCCCGGGGTGGCACCTCATCAGCAGCCCGTTCGCGGTCCAGTGGGAGCGGGTCCTCGTCTTCGTCAACGGCGCGGAGCGCTATGTCACCGATGATGTGGCCCGCGCGGTCATTGACGACACGTGCGCCTGCTACGACCCAGAGGCTCGCGTCTATCGGGCCAGCGACGCTGTGTTGCCGTGCCAAGGCTACTGGGTCCGGACGTTCGTTCCCGACGTCGCGCTGAAGCTGCGTTGGAGCGGCGCCAGCGCGTCGCTCGGCCTGTCTGGGTGTCAGGGACCGAAGGTGGACAACCTGCCCGCCCCGCCTGTGGAGCCCACAGCCAGAAGCCGTGCAACCGTCCTCGCCTACCCAAATCCAGTTCGCCACAGCACTGTCTACTTCGAAATCGCCGGCGATGGGGCGAGTGACAGGATCAAGGTCGATGTCTTCTCGCTGGCCGGCCAACGGGTCTGGAAAGGTGAGTCTGACGGGGACTTGCTCAGCTGGGAGCCGAGAGACGAGGCGGGCGAGCGGTTGCCGTGGGGTCCCTACGCATATTGCATCTTCGGATGGCAGGACGGCGCGTGGGTTCGTGCGGGCTGCGGAGTCCTCTTCCTCCTTGAGTCCGATGCGTGAGCCACTTCCTGGGGCGGCATTGAGTTCGGCTCCCGATGTCGATCGGCCCGTGCGTGATCTTGGCGACGAGTTCAACGCGTCGCTGTTCGACGCGTTTCCGGAGCACTGCTACCTCCTGGCGCGCGACCGTCGCATCCTGGCGGTCAACCGCACCGCGGCCGAGCAACTGCGGGTGAGTCCCCACGAGCTCGTGGGAAGCGTCTTTCACCCGCAGTTGATCGGCAGCGTGCCCGCTGTGTCGCGCATGCTGAACGACTGCGAACGGTCGGGACGATCCTGTCGAACCGAGGTCCGGTTTTCAGTCCCGGGCGCTCGCTCGATTCTCCTCATGATGCGGGCAGCGTCGCTGCCGCTACGGACGGAGACAGCTGCGGCGCTTGTGATCGGATTCGACATCTCGCGCGTCGGCTGCCAGTTGCGGCATAGTCAGACGCTCGCGCTTTCCGATCCTCTCACACAGGCGTACAACCGCCACTTCCTGACGCGACTTCTGCAGCATGAGTCGGCGCGCAGCAGCAGGTACGGTTACCGCATCGGCTTCATCATGGCCGACGTCGATGGGCTGAAGCGCATCAACGACCAGTATGGACACCGTGCAGGAGACGACGCGCTAAAGCTTGTTGCGAGGAAGGCTCGCGAGGCGCTCCGGGCGAGCGACGTGCTCGTCAGATACGGAGGCGATGAGTTCCTTGCCGTGCTTCCGCAGACGGGACCAGAGGTGGCGCTGGTCGCGACGCGCATCCAGGATCGACTGACGGGAGCGAGCTTGCAGGTCCGGAGGCAGTCCGTCCCAGTCCGCGTATCCGTAGGCACCTCGTTCTGGACCCCCGACACGTCTGGCCGTGGACTTCGTGACGCGATCGAGGACGCGGACCGCGAGTTGTACGCAGCCAAACGCGCGGGGTCCGTTGCCGAGCCCGCTGACCGCAGTCAGTCTCTGCGCTAGATCTCCACGACACCGTCAGCCCGTCTACCGCGTCCGGAGCCCCGACTCGCGGCTCCACAAAGCCCGCCGCGTAACCGTGTCTCGGTCTCGTACCTGTTGGGAACAATCAGTTCATGGTTGTCTCGGGTGTTCGCCTGCCGTGCGAGGTGTTTCTGTTGGTTGCACTCATTGTGGGAGGCTCTACCGTCGTCGGACTGGGCCGGCACGTTGACCTGTTCGAGGCTGTGCAGGTGGCTCCTGAGCTGGCAAAGCTGGGGGGAGCCGCGTCACGTGGGGGCGCGAGTGCTGAGATCGCGAGCATAGAGCCGCTCGTGAACCCGAGGTCCTGCGCCGTAGTGGGCTATGTCGTGCGCCTCACCTCGTCTGACTGCCTCGTCCTGTCTGCCGAGACGCGTCTGCCACCGCTCATCGCCTACGGGTTCGATCGAGGGCTGCCTTCGGATACGGAGGGCGCATCCTTGGTGCTCGCGATGGCCGCCTTCGACTTGTCCATGCGGGCCGAGGCTCTCGAGTTGGGGATTGTATCTGAGGAGCTGCAGCGCGCGGCGGAGCGCCAATGGGGTGTCGTGATGTCGGGGGCTCCGACGGCGTCCGCCGCCGGCGCTCCCCTCGGGCCGCTGATCGAGGCGCCGACGTGGGGGCAGTCCGCCCCGTGGAACGAACGCTGTCCGCTGGACTCTACGACGGGCGAACGAAGCCTGTCGGGGTGCGTTGCTACGGCGCTCGCGCAGGTCTTGGCCTACTGGCGATCGCCCGGGCGGGTGTTGCTCGGCCCGAGCGACGACTACCAGACGGCGACACGGGGCGCGGCCATCGACGCGTCGGACGCGAGCCTTGCGTCGGTGACGTACAGCTCGACGGCGTGGCGCAATCCCGCGGATTCGGCGATGCGCGACCTTGTCTGGGCGGCCGGGGTCTCCGTGCGCACGGACTACACGTCTTCGGCGTCGGGCGCTCTGCTCGTGGACGCCGCCGTGGCGCTCGCAGGTTCATCGAGTCCCTACGCGTCGAACGTCCGCCCAGCCGTGTGGGGCTACGCGTCCGCCGACGTGCGCACGTGCGCCAACTCGTCCTGGGGCAGTCCGTTCTACGAGCCTGTCGAGACGTTCTATGCGGAGCTTCGCGACGATCTGCGCCAAGGGCGGCCAGTTCTCCTGTGCATTTCCTCGTTGCAGAGTCGGGCCGGTCACGTGCTGATCTGCGATGGCTACGACCCGGTGACCGGGGCCTATCACCTGAACCTCGGGTGGGGCGGGAACGGCGATGCGTGGTACGCTCTTCCCGACGACATCCCGGGTGGATACAACGTCGTCGAGTACGGCGTCCTGCACATCGAACCTGGCGATGATGAAGAGGCCGTGGCGCCGCTGGATGAGGCCGAGGAGGAGGTTATGGCGCTCGGACCTGACGGGTCTCGGCTCCTGGTCTATCCGAATCCAACCTGGGGCCCGGCCGAGTTCCGTTGGGACATCAGCTGGAAGTCGACAGACTCCATGATCGCGCGCGTCGACGTCTTCACGCTGGCCGGCCAGCTCGTCTGGTCCAGCGATCCGGGATCTCCCGAAGGAATCACCTGGAGCGGCCTTGGCGTCGACGAAACTCCGGTGAGCCGCGGCGTCTATCTCTGCGTCATGACCGTGATCAGCGGGACAGGAGTGGACCGGGTCCGCTCGACGCTGCTCGTCGAGCCCTAGAGAGGGCCTGCGAGGCGCGCTGTGGGCCGAAGCCGACTGCCCCTGAGTGGCGGGCGGCTCACAGATCCAAGAGCTCGCGGTAGAGCTCCATGTGGTCTTTCCGATCGGCAAGGTACGTGCCAACCTTGCGCCAGTCGCCGACCTTCTCCATCCCAAGCTCGTGCATCGCGAAGCCCTCGCCGGCTTCCATCGCGGCGAGCACGCGGCCGGACGGACTGACGATGCAGGAATGGCCGAACTTGGTGTACGCGCCGTCCTCGCCCCACTGACAGGCCATCGCGAGTCCCACGGTGTTCTCGAGTGCGCGAGTCCGTGCCAGCGCGCGCGGTTGCTCGTGGCACCACTGCCACTCGTCGAGGGGTCCCCAACGCAGCCAGTCGGTGCTGTTCAGGACGTATTCCGCGCCGGACAGGATGAGCCCGCGGATGTACTCAGGAAAGAGAAGATCCATGCAGATCGTGAGCCCGAACGTGCCGAGTTCGGTCTTGACGACGGCCGGCCGGTCGCCCGGCGCAAACATGCTCTTCTCGGCCGCGAACAGGTGCACTTTGCGGTACGCGTGTAGAAGCTTGCCCGTGGGGTCAACGAAGACGCCCGTGTTGTAGTACTTGCCTGCTGCCTTCTCGACCATGCTGGCGTAGACGTAGACGTGGCAGCGCCGGGCCACGTCGCTCAGCACGGCCGTTGTGGGCCCCGGGATTGGCTCGGCGAGTGCGTCGAGCTGGTCCGCGATGTCGTACCCCGTCGTGAACGTCTCGGGGACGAGGACGATCTCGGCACCGACTCGGGCGGCGCCTTCGATGAGGCGGACGGCCTTGTCGCGGTTCGCGGCCACGGCCCCCGTCACGCTGTTCATCTGTGCGACGGCGATGCGAAACGACATCATGCCTCCTTCTTGACCAAGGCGATCGCGGCAAGGAGCACGACGGCCCGCGCGATCTGGTAGTACCAGCTGCTCAGGTTCCACGTGGTGAGGACGTTTCCGAGGACGGCGAGAAGAAGAACGCCTGCCAGGACGCCGACGATGTTCCCGCGTCCCCCGCCGAACGGGATGCCGCCGATGAGCACGGCGATGATTGAGTCGAGCGCGAACTCCGGTCCCACCGACGGGCTCGCCGACCCCGCGCGACTGACGAGGTACAGGGCGGCGGCCGCGGCGCACGCGCCGCTGACGAGGAAGGTTGAGAAGACGACCGAGCGGACGCGGATCCCTGCCAGGCGGGCCACTTCCTGACTGCCGCCGACCGCGAACACGTGGCGCCCGTAGCGCGTCCCATTCAGGACCGCGATCGCGAGAGCGAATGCCGCGAGGACGATGAAGAATGCCGAGGGGAAGGGCCCCACGGCGCCGCGCGACAAGGCGCGGAAGCCCCGCCCGATGGATCCCACGGGGCCATGCGTGATCAGAAAGACGACGCCGCGCGACAGCGACATCACGCCCAGCGTGGCGATGAACGGCGCGATCCGCAGGCCGACGACGGCCAGTCCGTTGACGGCGCCCACGGCGAGCCCCACCCCCAGCGCAGCGAGCGCTGCCGGCGCAATCATCGCGTCGTTCCCGTTCATGACCGTGGCCGCCGCCATCATCGCCAGCGTGATCGTCGACCCGACCGAGAGGTCCACGCCGCCGGCCTGCATCGCTACGGCTTGCCCAATCGCAACCAGTCCCAGTCCCGCGGCGTAGCGCAGGATACTTGTCAGGTTGTATGCGCTCAGGAACGAGGACGACTTGAGCGCCCCGGCGACGAAGAGCGCGACGAGTGCCGCCAACACGATGAATTCGGTGGTCGTCATCCTGGAGGCCGCAGCGCTCCAGGCGCGACGCCAGAACCCGGGAGCGCACTCCGGCGACGCGCGGTCGGGTCCGCAGGCCGATGCGCTCTCCTCGGCGAGTGCGAACGCCATCACGCGTTCCTCGGTGGCCTCGCGCCCCGAGAGCTCGCCAACCGTTCGCCCTTCGCGCATGACGACGATGCGATCGCTCATCCCGAGGATCTCGGGCAGCTCAGACGACACCATTAGAATAGCCATGCCCTCGTCGGCCAAGCGTCGGAGATGCGCGTAGATCTCGGCCTTGGATCCGACATCGATCCCGCGCGTTGGCTCGTCGCAGATCAAGACAGATGGCGCGGTCAGGAGCCACTTGCCGATTACGACCTTCTGCTGGTTCCCTCCGCTCAGCTGCACGGCCAGGGTGTCGGCGCTCGGGGTGCGGATGCCCAACACGTCGATCGTGCGTTCGATCGCCGACCGCTCCTCGCGCCGACGGATGAGCCCGCCGAGCTGGCGACGACGGAGACTCGGCAGGGCGAGGTTCTCGCGCACGGGGAGTCCGAGGACCAACCCTTCCCGCTTCCGGTCCTCCGTGAGGAACGCGATCTTCCTTCGGGTCGCGGCATGTGGGGATCGCAGTCGCACGCGCTGCCCGTCGAGCTCCAGGACACCGCGTGAGCGCCGGGCGCCGAAGAGCGCCTCGCACAGCTCGGTCCGGCCGGCCCCGACGAGCCCATAGAGACCAAGGATCTCGCCTCGGTGAAGCTCGAAGGATGCATCGCGGACGCGAGGCGCCGCCTCAACATGCCGCGCCGCAAGGACGACCGGGCCGACCGTCCCTGCGCGACGGGGGAATACCTGATCGAGCTTCCGCCCGACCATGCAGGTGATGATCTCGTTTCGGTCAGTGGCAGCCTTCTCTCTCGTCGTGATGAGTTCTCCGTCCTTCAGCACCGTGATCCGGTCTGCAAGGCGGAACACCTCGTCGAGGTGATGCGACACGTAGAGGATCGACATGCCGCGAGCGCGGAGCCGCTCGACGATCGTGAACAGCCGCTCGCGCTCCTCGACGGACAGTGCGGAGGCCGGCTCGTCCATGATGAGCAGGCTCGCGTCCTCGGACAGCGCCTTGGCGATCTCGACCAACTGCTGGTCCGCAACGCTGAGCCGGCCGACGCTCCGCCGGGGCGATCCTGACATCCCCAGTTCGTCGAGGGCGCGCCGCGCGCGCCGCATCTCCTCACCGCGGCGCAGCCATCCCCAACGGTGCGGCTCGCGCCCGAGCACGATGTTTCCGGCTATCGAGAGGTTAGGAATCAGGCTGAACTCCTGATAGATGATGGCGATCCCGGCGCGCCGCGCGTGGTCCGGGGTGAAGACCGTCACCGGCTGGCCGAACAGCGAGACGGTGCCTTCGTCCGGCGCCTGGGCGCCGGCGAGGATCTTCATCAGGGTCGACTTCCCGGCGCCGTTCTCGCCGACGACAGCGTGGACTTCGCCTTTGCGGACCGAGAACGACACGCCGCGCAGCGCTTGGACGCCGGGGAACCCCTTCGAAACCCCGCAGACTTGGATGGCCGTCTCGTGCATCGTCGCCTTGGAGAGCGGCCGGCCGCCGCGAGCGCGGCGACCGGCCGTCGTGCGGCTACTTCTTGTAGTACTGGAGGATCCAATCCTCCGGAAGCTCGTTGATCGCGAAGTACTGATCGCTGAGGTCCGGCCGGTAGTACTGGTCCAGCTGGTCCTGCTCGAAGGTCACGATCGGGTACTCGACGATCTTCGGCACGGGCTGCCCGCGAAGCACCTGAACCGCCAGGTCCACGCAAGTCACGGCCAACGGACAGCCGCCCGACACCGCGAGGAACTGCACGTTGTGCTCCTTGGCAATGCGCAGCCAGCCGTTCCAGTCATCGGCCGTGATCGGCGGGATCGCGCGCCCGGCGTCGAGCAACGCCTCGACGGCGCCCAGTCCCATCTGCCCGCCGTCTGCGATGATGCCGTCAATCGTTGGATTGGCCTGGATGAACGCCGCCATGGCCTCCTTGGCCTTGACCGGCGACCAGTCGCAGTACGCCATGCCGACGATCTGAATGCTGGGGTACGCCGCGAGACCCTGCTGCACGCCGCGGTACACGTCCTCGGCGTAGCTCGAGCCGGCCATGCCCATCAGGACAGCAATCTTGCCGCCGCTCGGCAGCTTTGCCCCCATCCAGTCGGCGTACAGGAACCCGGCCTTGGTGTTGTCGCGCGACACCCACGACACGTACTGGTCGGTGTTCACGCCCGTCGAGGCCAGGATCACTGGAACGCCCTGCTCCATCGCTTCTTCCACCGCGCCGACGAGCGGCGCCTCGGCGGCCGGATCGACGAACAGCACGTCGACCTTCTGCGCCACCAGACTCTCGATGTCCGAGATCTGCTGCACGGGGTTCCAGAAGCACGACGTCACGCGGAAACCCGAGAACAGGTCGGCGTACTTCACCTCAATGGCCCAGCGGAAGTGGAGCCCGAACATCGTCATCCACGCGTTGGTGTCGCCCAGCCCCGCGCGGCCAGCGAGCCACGGCGAGGAGGTCGCGTAGGCCGACGTGTCCGTCATGCCGGGGAGCACCGGTTCCGCCGCGATTCCAGCCCATCCTAACGTCAGTAGTGCAAGTACACCTGCAATGAGAAGCCGTTTGCCCATCCTTCGTCCTCCCTCTCTGCTCCCTGGCAGACCTGTCATCTCCTGTCTCTCCGTCACGACGCGTTGTCGGTCGGGACGGCCCATTCCCTGTCTTCGCTGCATCGGTCCGGGTTCTGTGGAGAGGCGGCTCCGGTCCGACGACGTCGGATCTTGCCGAGCCAGCCCGAGGAGTAGAACGCGACAGCGGCCAACAACACCGCTCCGCGCGCTACGAACTGGTACTCGACCTTCAGATTCAAGACCAAGACGAGATTGAGGAGCGCCGTCATCAACAGAACCCCGGCCACCGTGCCGGAGATCCTGCCGCGGCCCCCTCCGAGAAGTGCGCCGCCAACGACGGCGGCGGCGATAGAGTCAAGATCGTAGCCGATTCCGATCTCCTGGTCCGCGTAGCCCAGGTACCCGACGAGCACCAGGCCCGCTGTGGCGGCGAGCAGCCCGCACAAAACGTACGAGGCAACCGTGACACGGTCGACGCGGACCCCCGAGAGCTCGGCGGCCTTGGGATTCCCGCCGACCGCGTAGATTCGGCGGCCCAAGGTGGTGCGCCGCAAGACGAAACTGGCCGCGATGGCCACCAGGGCGAACAGGATCACGGCATTCGGGATGGGACCAATGCCTCCGCGGCCGAAGGCGCGCACCGCCGGGGGCAAGAGCCCCGAGGGCGTCGCGTTGGTGACCCAAAGGCGGATGCCCGTGACCAGGAGACCGACGAACAGCGTCGCGATGAACGGCTGCACCCTGCGCAACGCGATGAGCAAGCCATTCACAAGCCCGATGCCGGCGCCCATGGCAAGGGCGAGCGGGATCACGAGCGGCACGAGAGTGTTCGTGCCGCCGGTGAGTTCGGCGATGGTCACGCCCGCGAGCTGCATCGTGGCGGCGACCGAGAGGTCGATGCCCCCTGCGAGGATGACGATCGTTTGCCCGATCGCCAAGACGCCGATGGCCGAGGCTTGTCGCAGGATGTTCAGCAGGTTGTCCGGCCGAAAGAACGCCGGCGAGACGCAGGCCGCGATCACCAACAACAAGCCCAAGAACACGAACACGAGCGATCCCTCGATGCGCTGTCGTATCGTGGCCGCCCCGGCGTTCACGCCGTGCCCTCCCAGGCCCGGATCAGATCGGCTGACTCGAGCACGCGTCCGTAGTGGTTCTCTATCACGTAGAGCCCGACTTCCTTCATGCGCGCGCTGTGGTCCGGCCCACGTCGCGAGAAGCACGCAAGGCAGTCCGACACTGCGATCACCTCGTAGCCCAGCGCGAAGGCCTGGTGCAGGGTATCTCCGCTGCAGATGTTCGGTCCGGTCCCAGCGACCGCGATCGTGTCCACGCCAGCCGCGCGGAGCGCCGTGTCCAGCGATGTCCCATGGAAGGCGCCGTAGCTGTACTTCTCCACGACGATCTCCCCTGGGAGTGGGTTGAGCGACGGGATGAACTCCGCGCCCCACGAGCCGGGCAGCGTCACCACCGGCTTGCCCCAGAATGCGGTCCACGACGGGGCATTGCGCCGCACGTCATTCACCATACGCGTGTGAAACACGGCGATGCCGTGCCGCCGCGCCGCGTCGAGCAGCGCGCCGATCGGCTTGACGGCGGCTTGGACGTCCGACAGGTCGAAGCCAAAGCGGGCCATGGCGCCGGCCGACGACACGAAGTCATTCTGCATGTCCACGAGGATCAGCGCTGTGCGCGACGGGGCGCCCGGTCTATCGCATCCAGTCATCGAGGTGCTCCTTGACGAAGTCAATGTCGGACAGGTCGGCGTAGAGCCGCGCGACGCGCTCGATGTCGTCTCTCTGGCCTGGGGAAAGGTCGAGCGTGGGATCGAGGCACCAGCGCCCGGCCACGAGCCCGCTGCGGCGGAGCATCTCCTGGATTCCCGGCAGGCAACCGGCGAAGGCGTGCTCGACGTCGAACACGGCCTGGTTCACGTCGGTCACGCGGGCCGCAAGGGCCAAGACCTCTGTAGGAACGGCGGCACCGGATTGCCGCAGGCGGCTGGCCAGCGCCTGAAGCTCGACCGCGCCCTTCGTCCAGAACGCCCAGTGGCCGAGCAGGCCTCCGACCATGCGAACCGTCACGGTCGCGGCGCCGACACGCACTTCATGCGGCGTGACGAGGTCGTGCACGATATGATCGTCGTTCCCCGTGTACAAGGCGACCTCTCCCGCGCGGCCGGACTCGGCGACTGCACGGACCACGTCGAGCGTGCGATAGCGGTCGAATGGGGCGACCTTGATGGCGACCAACGAGTCCAGCTCGCACAGGGACTGCCAGAACCTCCGCCCCAGCGGGCGGCCGCCGACAGCGGGCTGAAGGTAGAAGCCGACCAACGGAATCGTCTTGCCCAACGCGCGGCAGTGGGCGATCAGGTCCTCGTCCGAGGCGTCGGCGAGCGCGGCGAGACTCACGAGGACTGCGTCGTAGCCGAGGGATCGCGCGAGCTCGGCCTCCGCAGCCGCCTGACGCGCAGCCCCGCAAACCCCGGCGATGCGCACCGCGTCGGGTTTCCGTTGCTTCATCTCCTCGATCGCCAGTTCGAGGACGGGGCGCAAGAGGGCGTGCTGCGGCTCGCGGATCTCGAACTGCGTCGTGTGGACGCCGACTGCCAAGCCGCCGGCGCCCGCGTCGAGGTAGTAGCGCGTGAGCGCGCGCTGCCGGCGTTCGTCGAACCTGCGTTGGCTGTCGAGGGCCAGCGCGTGAGCTGGGATCGCTGTGCCTTCGCGGAGGATCTCGAGGGCCGCCCGGCGCATGGCCATCAGAACCGCCCCTCGCGCTCTGCGAAGTGGGTCGGTTTGCCCAAGGTGCGTCCGCCGAGCTGGACCCACGCAGCGATCCAATCGAGCATCTGATCGACGTCCACCGCCGGGCGGCCCAGTCTCCCCACGGCCTTGCTGGCGTTTGCCAGCAGTGCGGTCTCGCTCTCCAGGCCCACCAGCCGAAGCGGTCGCTCCAGGCGCTCGCTCAGCCTTTCGGCGGCATGGCGCACCGAGAGGATCTCAGGCCCCGTGATGTTGACGACCTCGGCTGGCGAGTCGGCGAGCGGGAGCGCGCGGAGCATCATGTCGCAGGCGTCCCCTTGCCAGATGACGTTCACGTGGGACATGGAAACGTCGACCGGGTGTCCTTCGTAGATCGCCAGGGCGATGTCGACGAGGACGCCGTAGCGAAGCTCTACGGCGTAGTTGAGGCGCGCGATGACGGTTGCGGCCCGGTGCGTCGCACTGAAGTGCTCGAACACCCTTTCCCGCCCCAGACAAGACTGGGCGTACTCCCCGACAGGCGCAGGGCGTTCCGACTCACACGCGCCCCCCGACGCGACGGGGACGAACGGGTACACATTGCCGGTGGAGAAGACGAGGATCCGACTCTTCGCGAAGCGAGCCGCGACAAGGCCGGGGGCATAAGCGTTCACGGCCCACGTCAGCGGCTCGTTGCCATTGGAACCGAACTTGCGTCCGGCCATGAACACAACGTTCGGCAAGTCGGGCAGACGGTCGACGGCGAATCGATCCGTCACGTCGCACGTCACCGTCTCGATGCCGTCCTTCTCCAACGCTTGGACGACCGCGGGATCGGAGAACCGCGATGCACCGATCACTGGCGCGCGAATCCCCGCCTCGGCCAGTGCGCGCTTGGCCATGCGCCCCAGCGTGTAGCCCATCTTGCCGCCAATCCCGAGGATCAGCACCCCGCCGGCGAGTTCGTCAGCGTGCTCCAGCAACTGAGGACTCGGACGGCTCAGAAACTCATCCAGTTCGCGTTCGCTGGCGAAGCGCTTCGGCCAGGTCATCGTCATGTGCCGTCTCCTTGCGCCGTGGCGATGCCTCGTGCCAGTAGCTCGGCGTAGAAGTCCACGAAGGCCCTCATCGTCTGCGGAGACTCGAACGAGAAGCCCGTGAGGATCTTCATCGTGTGGCGATTGGAGAAGTAGACCACCGTGATCGCCTGGAGCGCGTACACAAGGCGTGCCACATTCACGTCTTCGCGAACCATCCCCTTGCGTTTTGCCTCCTCGAGGAGGTGGCGCAGCCGAGTCCATCCTGGGCCGCGGGCGGCGCGCGCCGCGCTCGGATCCAGATGCTCGGCCCCGTTCAGGTTCTCCCACGACACAAGGCGCGCGAACGACGGGTGTTCGCGGTTGAACGCGAAGAGGTCGGTCAAGATGCCGCGCAGCAGGTCCACGACCGAGTCAGCCTCCGAGACGACGTGAACGGCCTCACGCTGCGACAGCTCCGCGTAGCGCGAGTTGAGCACCGTGCGGTAGAGGTCCTGTTTCGTGCCGAAGTACCGGATGACCAGAGCCTTGCTGCAACCTGCGCTCTTGGCGATGCGGTCCAGAGTGGCACCGCTGTACCCGAGATCGGCAAACGCAGCCGCCGCCGCGTCGAAGATCCGACGCTGCGTCTCCTCCTTGTTTCTCGTCCGCACCCCACGATCCGTTGTGACCATAAGTAACCGAACGGTTACTTCAGTATAGAGATGCGCCGGGAGCCGTCAAGCGGTTGCGAGGTTTGTGCGGAGGAAACGCGCCGCGCGGACGGCTGTTTCCGGGCTTTCGCGACCCCGGCGACGGGGTTTTCGCTAAGATGGCGAGCTTGCCGGCCTGGGCGCGAGGTGAGCGAGGCAGGTTCGATGCTTGACGTCTGGGTGGTTTCGGGGTGTCTGCTTGGAGTGTGCGCGCTGCTTGCCGGTGAGGCGTGGTGGCTGAGGCACCTCCGCCGCAGCCTGCCGCTGCGGATTGCCGTGACTGGAACCCGCGGCAAGTCGAGCGTGACTCGGCTCATCGCTGCTGGCCTGCGGGCCGGGGGCGTTCGTGTCGTATACAAGACGACGGGCTCGGCGGCCGTCATCGGGGACCCTTCGGGCGCAGAACACCCGGTGCGTCGTCGGGCCGCGCCGACGCCTCTGGAACAGCGGCAGCTCCTGCACAGGGCGACGACGTGGGGCGCGTCGGTGCTCGTAGCTGAGGCGATGAGCATTCGCCCGGAGAGCCTTGCGGCCGAACTGCGTCGGATTCTCGTTCCCACCCTTGTCGCGATCACCAATGTGCGCGCCGACCACGTGGCAGATCTCGCAGAGCCCGCCCGCGCATTCGCGCACGCGGTGCCACGCACGGCGTGCGTTCTCTTCCCGGATGCATCAAAGGAGGATCTGTCCGCTGCCCTTGCGGCACGGGGCGTGACAGCGGAGGCCGTGCCGGAGCTTGGGAGATCTGGGGTGGGCGATGAGCCGTACCTTGAGTGGCCGGACAACGTGTCCCTCGCGCTGGCTGTCTGCGAGCGCGCCGGCGTCGCCCGGGACGTCGCCCTGAGAGGCATGCGCTCGGTCCGCCCCGATGTGGGCGCGTTGGCGGCTTGGCGAGTATCGGACGGCGAGACGACGTGGACCGCGGTCAATGGATTTGCGGCGAATGACCCGCAGTCGACCTTGGCCGCACTGAGCCGTTCGCTCTCGACGTGGAAACCTCCAGGCGCCTGCGTGATCGGTCTCCTCAACCTGCGCCGCGATCGGGGCGATCGGACGGCGCAGTGGTTCGCGCTGCTGCGCGAGGACCCACAGCTCTTCGACCGGCTGGTCCTGCTCGGCGATGTCCCGTGGTGCTCGGCGCGACGGCTGCGTGCGATCTACGGGAATCGCGCGATCGCCCTGGGCTCGCGACGCGCCGAGGACGTGATGCGCGCGATCAGAGATCTCGAATGGGGAGGCGGCTTCCTATTCGGGTTCGGGAACATCGGAGGCCTGGGCATGGAACTGGTTCGCCTGTGGCAAGAACGTGGTGTGAGAATATGACGCTGGAAGCTGCGTTCATCGGCCTGGTTGTCGCGGCGTTGTTCACCGAGATTGTCGGCGTCTACCCGGGCGGCATCATCGTGCCGGCGTACATCGCGCTCTTCGCTGACCAGCCACTGCGTATGGCCGGAACCCTCGCGGTCGCGGTTCTCGCCTGGATCTCGTACCGCGTCGTCGCACGGTACTTCATCGTTTTCGGCCGGAGACGGTTCCTGCTGCTCGTCTTGCTGGGCGGGGCGTGGGCCGTCATCGGGTACCGCCTCGTGCCGCTTGCCTGGCCGGTGTCTGTCGAGCTACGTGCGATTGGATGGGTAATCCCGGGCCTGATCGCGAACTCCTTCGAGCGACAGGGTGCACCGAAGACGCTTCTCGCCATGGGAATAGCATCCGGGGTCACGTACTTCCTTGTGTTGTGGATCGGTTCTGTGTAGGGAGGGCTCCGTGCGCCGAACGATGGCAAACCGCCTGGTCTGGGAGATGGCTCTGCTCTGCCTTCTCTCGCTGACCGCTGTCGCGCTCGCCCAGAGATTCCGGACGGCGCCGCCTTTCTACGTCGGCCAGATGCGCGCGGCGGCAATAGACATGAAACGCGCGCTGGACATCGTCGCTGCCGAGCGGTTGTCCAACGGCCCGCCGCTTGATCCCGTCCACGATGTCAATGTCACAGGCTTGATCGGCGGACTCTACACGCCGACCACGTCGACGACGGGCAACCTCGCTGCCAAGCGGACGACGACGAACCCTGACGTCGCTGGCCTCGTCGTGCACCTCCTTCACGAGGCGGGCGTGCGCAGGGGAGACTACGTGGCCGTCGGAGGATCGGGATCGTTCCCCGCGCTTCTCGCGGCGACGCTCTGCGCGGCAAAGGCCATGGAGCTTCGAGTGGGCCTGGTCGTCTCGCTTGCCGCATCACAGTGGGGTGCAAACCTCGACGGGTTAACATGGCTTGACATTGAAGCGCATCTCGCGCGGGCGCAGGTGATTCCTTCCGGATACGGCGCGATCGCCGCATCGGTCGGCGGCTTCGACGATGCCGGCAGTGACCTGTCGATCGCCGGGCGGGCGGCCCTGCAGGGCAGGATCCTCCGAGCGGGCATCCAGCTGATCGAGGAGAAGGATCTCGCGGCGAACGTCGCGACGCGGATGGCGCTCTACGCAGAGCACGCTGCGGGTCGAAGAATCGCCGCCTTCGTGAACATCGGGGGAGGCTGGGCGAATCTCGGGACTTCGGCTGAGGTCTTGGCGATGAATCCCGGTGTAGCCCATGTTGGCAAGTTCCCGTCGGAAGCTCGACGCGGAGTCGTCCACGCAATGGCCGCGGGTGGGGCGCCGATCGTGCACCTCCTCGACATCGCGCAACTGGCAGCCGCGTACGGACTCCCGTGGGATCCGGTCCCTCTCCCATCTCCGGGGACATGGCAGCCCGAGGCGCCTGCAGGTCGATCGTGGCAGATCACGGCCGTCTCCGCAGTCTACGGGAGCGCCGTTCTCTGCTGGCTAGCGCTTGTCTGGTTACGCGTTCGGCGCAAGACCAGGGCGCAGCCTCCCATGTTCCAGGGGTTTCTATAGATGCACTAGCCGAGCGGTTACTTCGTTCGCGCACCTCTAGTCCCGCATGATTGAGGATTCTGACTTGCAGTTCGTCCAGCACTGACAAGCGCCAGAATGCCAATCCATAGCAGGTTTACGTCTTGACATCAGCAAGCAAAAAGCTGTACGGGTGGATTGGCGCTGCGAAGCGTGGCAGGAGGGAACTGATGTGATGTGGGGTTCTGCCAGGGATGGAAGCCCTTTCGGCCGATGCTAGGCCGAGTCAATCGCCAGGAGGACCAGAAGCTGAAGGACGGCCGAGAGCAGCGCAAGATGTCATTCGTTTTGGACGTGGAATCGGAGGTGGAGCGTGAAGCAGCTAGTGACCGTGCTCGTTGTCCTCACCATGGGGCTTGCCGTTACCGCGGCAGAGACCGCATTTGAGATTCCGCAGGGACTCCCACTCCTGAGTGCGCCAATACTGGTCACCACTTGCGGGCAGAGTCCAGGCGCGCTGATGGTCGCGCTCAACTGCTCTGAGGCAGGGATCCAAGCCGTGCAGGGCGACGTGTTCACTGCGGAGGAGTTGGCGGCGCAGTGCACTGACCCCGCACCATATCGGGTTCTGTTCGTCACGACCGGCACGAGCCTCAAAGGAATGGGCGCGGCAGGAGTCGACGTAGATTCGGAGATCGCCAGGTGCACTGCCCTGATTACGAAAGCAAAAGAGCTTGGGCTCTTCGTGATTGTTGGGCAGGTTGAGGGCCTGTCGCGCCGAGCGGACGAGATGGACGAGCAAGTGATCAGGGCCATGTCGCCCTTGGCCGACCTTCTGATCACGCACTCGAGCGTTAATGCCGACGGCTATTTCACGCAAGTAGCCACAGAGGGGAGTATCCCGCAGATCTTCATCGTGGACACGATTGACCTACAGGCTCTTCTTCCTCTTCTGTTCGCAGAATGACAAATAGGGCAGCGTTGACGATAGCTGCATCTGCGCATATAGACGGCCATGGCTCTCTGCTTCCCCGGCTACTGCGTGAGACCAGCCGCCATATGTGACCGGCTGGGCCATGCAGTGGGGGCACCAACTGCAGACTCTCCACAGACGGGGGGCGGCGGCATGGAGGCCATCACGGAGGTGATTGACGGCACCCAAAGAGAGCGATGCGTGGCGGGTCAGTGGGTTAGCTCTACGCGACAACTGCAAGGAGGACAGGTAGGCATGAAACGACGGCAGTGGATGATTCTGATCCTGTCAATTGCGATGGTCTTTGGGCTAGGGGGGACCGCCCTGGCTCAGCAGTGCGACGGTACCTGCAACGAGGACGAGCCTGGCCCCTCACGGGATGGGTGCACTTCGTTCATGTTCGGGAAGGACGCAACAGTGGACGGGTCGATGATCATCGTCCACAACGACGCATGCAGCAACTCCAGGATTCACGTCGTTCCTGCGATGACTTTCCCCGCGGGGACGCTGGCTGACGTTTGGTGGGGGCTTCAGAACGTCCGCAAGGGTAGCACATACCTTGACTACGGCGATAGCATTGGCAAGATCCCGCAAGTGGCAAGCACCTACAAGTACTTCCACACCGGCTATCCGATGCTGAATGAACACCAGTTGGCCATCGGGGAGACGACCATCAGTCAGCGGAATGAGCTTCGTGCGACGTACGGCGCCTGCAAACAGATCATGACGATCGAGCAAGCACAGCTCTTCGCTCTGCAGCGCTGCACGACCGCTCGCGAGGCCATCGTGCTGATGACGTCTCTGCTGGAGACGTATGGCTACCTCCCGTCCTGTTGCGGGGCGTTTGACGACGGTGAGTGTCTCCTCGTTGGCGATCCGGACGAGCAATGGATTCTCGAGGTCTTCAGCGTGGGGAACGGCTGGCAGCCGGGGAGCGGAGTACCGGGAGCTCTCTGGGCTGCGCAGCGCGTGCCCAACGACCACATCAAGCTTGCGCCGAACTGCCCGACGATCGGCGAGATTGACCTTTCACAACCCGACTGGTTCATGGCGTCATCGAACTACATGAGCTATGCGGTTGAGAGAGGCTGGTACGATCCGGCCAGTGGCGACCCCTTCGTCTGGTACAGGGTGTATGGCCCTCCGCCGACCG
>JBFYQX010000007.1:0-21571 GCA_041302525.1 Candidatus Bipolaricaulota bacterium
CGTGCCGCCATGACGTCGGAGTGGTCGCCGTAGATGGAGAGGGCGTGCGCGGCGAGGGCGCGGGCCGACACGTGGAATACGGTCGGCAGGAGCTCGCCCGAGATCTTGTACATATTGGGGATCATCAACAGGAGCCCCTGCGATGCGGTGAAGGTCGTGGTCAGCGCTCCGGCGACCAGGGAGCCGTGGACGGCGCCGGCCGCGCCCGCCTCGGACTGCATCTCGCTCACGTGCAGGGGTTGCCCGAAGATGTTCTTGCGCCCGTGCGCGGCCCACGCGTCGGCGACTTCTCCCATCGTGGAGCTTGGAGTGATCGGGTAGATTGCGGCGACGTCGCTGAACGCGTAGGCGACGTGGGCCGCGGCGGTGTTTCCATCGATCGACATCATGTGTCGTTCTCGATCTGCCATCAGACGTCCTCCTCGATTGCGCCGGCGGAGTCTGCATGCCATGCCCTTCCCCGGCGTGGCGGATTGTAGCTTGGCTGTGTGCGGGCCTCAACGGACGGCACTCGGGGCGTCGCGGCGAGGGACGCCTGTCCCGGCAGTGTAGGCGACACGGCGGCAAGGTCTCTCCGGCGTGGCGGCGTCTCAGGTGCCCCCGGACCGGGTATAACTAGAAGCGCCGGAGGCTGTCATTTCCGGGCTGGGAGGTCCTCATGATGTTGAAACGATTCTTGAGCGCCGTGGCGGTGGGGCTGGTCCTTCTGGCGACCGCCGTCTCGGTCCTGGCCGATCCGATCCACGTGGGCGGTGGCCCGAAAGTGAACGGGTCGCCGATTCACGTTGGCGGTGGGCCGAAGCTGACGAATGCCCCGATTCACGTCGGTGGCGGGCCGAAGCTGACGAATGCCCCGATTCATGTCGGTGGCGGGCCGAAGCTGAGCAGCATCCCGATCCACGTGGGCGGTGGCGTCACGACGAGCTCTTCGCCGATCCATGTGGGCGGCGGGCCGTTCGCGGAGTAGCCCCGAACAAGCTGAGAAGAACTGGAGTGAAGGAGCGGCGGACCTCGTGTCCGCCGCTTCTCTGTTTTCTCAGCATGGTGACACAAGGCTCGTCATGGGGCAGAATGGGGGCGAGCGGACCGCAGCGTGAGCGGCCGCCATTGGGGTCACGTGATCGAGGGGTTGACAATCGAACGCGGCGAGGGAGGCGAGCGGGCGGCGAAGCGCTCGCAGTCCGCGACCTTGCTCGCCCAGCACCGAGCCCTGGAGATTACGCGCCATCGGATCGCTGCGGGCAAGCACTTCTTCCTCGACGAGGCCAGCGAGTGGTCGGGTTTTGAGTTCATCTACGTTCTCGAGGGCTCGCTCAGCCTGTCGGACGGAACGGACAAGACACCGCTGCGTGCAGGTGACTATCTCCACCATCGCGGCCTGCCGCAACGGGCATTCTTCCGGGTCGAAGAGGATGTCGTGCTCCTTATGGTGTCCTCGCCGCCGAGCTTCCACCTTGTTCGGGAGGAGATTCAGGACATCATGGCCTTGGCGCGATCCGTCGAGGAGAAGGACAGACAGACGGAGGGCCACTGCCATCGTCTGGAGCGCTTGGCGATCCGCACCGGAGAGCGGCTCGGACTGTCCGGACAGCGTCTGGTCGACCTCTCGTACGCCGCCTACCTGCACGACGTGGGGAAGATCCGCGTGCCGGATTGCATCCTCGGCAAGCCCGGTCCGCTCACGGACGGTGAGTGGGTCGAGATGCGTCGCCACACCGAGTACGGCGGCGACATGCTCGTCGAGAGGGGTTTTCTGCGCAGCGCAGCAAGCATCGTCGCCGCCCACCACGAGAACTTCGACGGGACAGGATACCCGCGCGGGCTCCGCGGCGAGGAGATCCCGATCGAGGCACGGATCATCGCCGTCGTCGATGCCTACGACGCCATGACCTCCGAGCGTCCCTACCAGGTGGCGGGGGGGAGGTCCAAGGCCGTCCAGGAGCTGCGGCTGAACGCGGGCACGCAATTCGATCCTCGCGTCGTGCGCGCATTCCTCGCCGTGATCGGAGAGGAAGAGCTTGCGTAGGATCGACCTCGGCCGCTGGCGTCACCTGGCGATCCTGCTCCCCATGGGCGTCGGCGTCGGCACGTTGTTCGGCGTGCTCTGGAACGACACCCTGTTTGGGACAGCCGTTGGGGCCAGCTTCGGGGCCGCGTTCGGGCTGCTCCTTGCGGTGAGGAACGTGCGCTAGGCCGAAGAGCCGAGAAGAGTGGCGAACGCGTTGCCCTGGCACCGCGTTCGCCTCAGGCCGTCCGAGTCCCTTGCGTCCGCGGGCTAGAGCTGCGGCATGAGCGTATGGAACGCTTGCTCGAGGTTCGGCTGTCCGATCTCTTGCAGCTCGTAGCGAACCCGCGTCGTCGGGACCTTGAACTTGAGCAGTCTGCCGAGGTCAATGGGTGTCCCGATGATGATCGCGTCGCACTCGACCTTGTCGACCGTCTTCTGCAGATCCTTGACCTGCTTCTCGCCGTAGCCCATCGCCGGGAGGAGATGGCCGATCTCCGGGTACTTGTGGAATGTCGCCGTGATCGAGTCGACCGTGTACGGGCGCGGGTCGACAAGCTCGGCGGCGCCGAAGCGCTGTGCGGCGATGACGCCGGCCCCGTACTCCATGCCGCCGTGCGTCAGGGTCGGCCCGTCCTCGATGACCAGGACGCGCTGGTCGCGGATGATGCTTGGGTTGTCGACCTGAATCGGGCTCGCGGCCTCGATGACGATGGCCTTTGGGTTCATGCCATGCACGTTCTCGCGCACGAAGTGGATGTCCTCGAGTGAGGCGGTGTCGACCTTGTTGATGATGACGATATCGGCCATCCGCACGTTCACGCCGCTCGGGTAGTACAGGAGCTCGTGGCCGGCGCGGTGCGGGTCGACCACGACGATCGACAGGGTGGGCTTGTAGAAAGAGAAGTCGTTGTTGCCGCCGTCCCAGATGATGACGTCGGCTTCCTTCTCCGCGGCCCGCAGGATCTTCTCGTAGTCGACGCCGGCGTAGACGATCGTGCCGTTGTCGAGATGGGGCTCGTACTCCTCGCGTTCCTCGATCGTGCAGTGGTGCTTGTCGAGGTCGGCGTAGGTCTCGAAGCGCTGCACGACCTGCTCGACGAGGTTTCCGTAGGGCATGGGATGCCGGATGACGGCGAGCTTCTTGCCCTTGGCCTTGAGAACATCGCAGACGCGCCGCGTGGTCTGGCTCTTGCCGGACCCGGTGCGTACGGCGGTGATCGAGACGACCGGCTTGGTCGATGCGACCATGGTTGAGGTCGGTCCGAGCAGCATGAAGTCGGCTCCAGCGGCATTGACTTCCGCCGAGCGTTCCATCACGTACTGGTTTGACACGTCGCTGTAGCTGAACACGACGAGGTCGGCTTGGAGCTCGCGGATGAGAGCCAGCAGCTCGCTCTCGGGATGGATGGGGATGCCGTGAGGATAGAGCTTGCCGGCCAGCTCCTTGGGGTAGTTGCGCCCGGCGATGTCCGGAATCTGCGTGGCGGTGAAGGCCACGACCTCGTAGTCCGCGTTGTCTCGGAAGTAGACGTTGAAGTTGTGGAAATCGCGGCCCGCCGCACCCATGATGATGACTCGACGTTTCATGCGCACCTCTCCCTCTCCAGCAGGTCTCAGGATCGCCGCATTATGCGGGGTCGGCGGAGGGTCTTCAAGGAGGCTTGTGCAGAGCAGTTCGCGCGCTTATCATCCCGCGCCATGTCGGTCGCAAACGGGATCACCCTCTTCCGCGGCGCGCTCATCGCGCCCGTCCTCCTGCTCCTCTTCTCGGGAGAACGCGTGGCGGCGGCGCTCCTGTTCGCCGCAGTGTGCGCGGGCGACATCGTGGACGGCATGGTGGCGAGGGCGCGCGGCGAAGTCACTGCGCTCGGGAAGGCGCTCGACCCGATCGTCGACAAGGCGCTCTACGTGTCGCTCCTGTCCTCCCTCCTCGTTCTCGGCGAGATCCCCACGTTAGCCTACGTCGCGTTCGTCGCACCACAGGTCGGGTTGGGCATCGGCGCGATCGTCCTGCGGCTGCGCCACCGGACCGTCCAGGCGGCGCGCTGGCTCGGCAAGGCTGCGTCGCTTCTCTCGTTCGTCGGGCTCTTTTTCCTGTTGGTCGGATGGCCGGGCGGGCTCGAGATCTTCGCGATCGCCGTCGGTCTGACCTACATCGCTGGGATCGACTACCTGCTCGCAGCCCGGTCGATCGGCAACGCGCCGTAGGCGTCGCGAGGGAAGCGCGGCGGTGGGGGCGCCTCGAATGTCAGCCGCGCGCCGCTCCCCGGGTGGCGGACCGTCAACCTCCAGGCATGGAGGTCGAGGGCCTGAGCGTGCGGCCCGCCATAGAGGGTGTCCCCGACCACAGGGTGCCCGATGTAGCGGAGGTGGACGCGAATCTGGTGCGTGCGCCCGGTGCGCGGTCGGACGAGGAGGAGCGACCTCGCGCCGCGCGTGGCGAGCACACGGAACGTCGTCTCGGCGTCTCGTCCATCGGATCGCACGGCCATCCGCCGCGGCGCGCGCGGGTCGCGCCCGACGGGCGCCTCGATCCGGCCCTCCGACTCGTCGAACGCGCCGGCCACCCAGGCCAGGTACTCCTTCTCGACCGTGCGCTGGGCGAACTGCTGTTTGAGGGAAACGAGCGCGCGATCTGACTTGGCCACGACCAGGATGCCGCTTGTCTCCTTGTCGATGCGGTGCACGATCCCCGGCCGCGTCGGGTCGTCTGAGAGAGGGAGTGCACGGGCGGCCAACAGCCCTTCTACGAGGGTCGGCGTCCCCGCGGTGCCCGCACCGGGGTGGACGACGAGGCCGGCCGGCTTGTTCACAGCGAGCAGGTCGTCGTCCTCGTACACGATGTCCAGAGGCACGGCCACGGGGCGAAGGGGCTCGGGCTCCAGTGGCTCCCAAATCACAAGGTCACCCGCGCGGAGGCGTCGTGACGGCTGCCGTACGGGGGCGCCGCCCACGGTGACGAGACCCGCGCGGATCTGGCGCTGCACCTCGGCGCGCGACAGGCCGGCGCCGACGGACGTCACGAACTGGTCGAGCCGCTGGCCGTCATCCTGCGCGTCGATGGTTCGGGAGATGCGCTCCATTGTGTTAGGAACTCGTTTGTCCACGCCGGCTACGTCCCGTATAATGCGGGCGTTGCCAGTCCGGAAGGTTGAAGGGGGGTCGCCTAAGGCGACCTCTTCTTCGTCGCCGGACAGCGTAGGGGAAGCGTGGCGCGAAGTCCACTGTGCGGCGTGGCGAGACGGCGGCGAGGGACGGAGACCGACGACGATGAACATCGACTTCATTGAGGCGCTGGAAGAGATGGCGAAGGATAAGGGGATCCCCCGCGAGGACCTCTACGCTGCCATCCGGAAGGGCTTGTCCGCCGCGTACGCGGAGGAGAACGGCCTCGACGAAGGCGAGGACATCGACGTCTCGATCGACCAGCACTCGGGCGACATCACCATCCGGGGTCAGCGCATTGACCTTGCCCGCTTCGGCCGCATCGCGACGAAGAAGGCCGAGGAGACCATCCGGCAGGAGATCGTTCAGCGGCGGCGTGAGATCGTGCACAAGCTGTTCTTCGCCCGCGTCGGCGAGGTCATCAGCGGGTCGATCCATCGCTTCGAGGGCAAGAGCGTGTGGGTCAACCTGGGCGAGGCCGAGGCCATCCTCCCCGAGATCGAACGCATCCCAGGCGAGCGCTACCACGCCGGCGAGCGACTTCGTGCGTACCTGGTAAGCGTCGAGGAGACGCAGGGCGATCCGCGCATCCTGCTCTCCCGCACGAGGAAGGAGTTCGTTGCCGCGCTCATGAAGCTCGAGGTTCCGGAGATCGAGGAGGGCGTCCTCGTCATCCGGGCGATCGCCCGGGAGCCCGGCCGGCGATCGAAGGTGGCCGTCGAGTCGCTCGACCGGAATGTCGATCCTGTGGGCACGTGCGTCGGCGCCGGAGGCGCGCGGGTGCGCATGGTCACGCGCGAGCTGTCGGGCGAGAAGATCGACCTCGTGCGGTGGAGCGAAGATCCTGTGCAGCTTCTCAAGAACGGCCTCGAGCCGGCTTCCGTCCTGTCCGTCGACCTCGACCTTGCCAACCGCAAGGCGAAGGTCCTGGTTCCCGACGATGAGCTCTCGCTGGCCATCGGCAAGGGCGGGCAGAACGTCCGCCTGACCGCCAAGCTGCTCGGTCTGGACATCGATGTCACCAGCCCGTCGGAGAAGGCGGCCGCCGAGGCGGGCGCCGGCGGCGGATCGGTGAAGGCCTGAGCTGACCCGGAACGCGCGGCGGGCAACCGGCGCGCGGCACCCGCGGGCTGCCGTTCGCAGTCCTCTTCGCAACGAGCGATGCCTGGCCTGCCCCTGCTCGCCGCGGGAAGCGGGTATAATCGGCGCGACCCGGGGAAGGAGCGTAGCGGCTTGAGTCCGGCACTGAGTGTGATCAGCGGCATCGTGAGCCTGGTCGCTGCGGTGTTGATCGGCCTTCTCCTCGGAAGCGTGCCGCGGCGGCGACGTGAGAGTGAGATCCTGGCAGAGTCCCAGGAAGAGGCAGAGAGACTCAAGAAAGAGCGGCTTCTCGAGGGGCGGCAGCAGATTCAGGAGCTCAAAGACGAGTTCGAAGAGCGTGCCAAGCGCCGCGAAGAAGAACTGGCCCGCGCCGAAGAGCGCGTCTTGCGCCGCGAGGACCGGCTCGGCAAGAAGGCATCCCAACTCGACAAGACCGAGGACTCACTCCGTGCCGACGAGGAGGAGGTCCTGCGCCTCAAGGAAGAGGGCCTTCGCCTGCTCGAGCAGGAGAAGCAGCAACTCGAGAAGACGGCCCAATGGACGCGGGACCAGGCGCGCGAGCACCTGCTCAAGGTCGTCGAAAACGAGTCGCAGCTCTACTTCTCGAAGAAGGTCGAGGAGATCGAGCGCAAGGCGGCGGACGAGGCGGAGCAGCGTGCGGCGCGCGTCATCGCCACCGCGGTCCAGCGCTACGCGGCCGAGTACGTTGAAGAGAACGCCGTGAGTTCCGTGCCGCTTCCCTCCGAGGAGTTCAAGGGCCGGATCATCGGGCGCGAGGGGCGCAACATCAAGACCTTCGAGGCGTTGACGGGCGTCGAGCTGCTGGTCGACGACACGCCGGAGATGGTCGTGCTGTCTTGCTTCAACCCGTTGCGCCGTGAGGTCGCGCGCATGGCGCTCGCGCGGCTGATCGAAGACGGCCGCATCCACCCTGCGCAGATCGAGGAGAAGGTGCAGCGGGCGAAGGCGCGCCTCGCCGACCGGGTGCGTGAGGAAGGGAAGAAGGCCGCCTTCGACCTCGGCGTCGACCTGCACCCCGAGCTCGCCGCACTTCTCGGGCGCCTGCGCTACCGAACCAGCTACGGCCAGAACCAGCTCGTTCACTCGATCGAAGTGAGCGTCATCGCCAAGGTTCTGGCGGATGAGCTCAAGCTGAGCGCGAAGAAGGCCAAGCGGGCTGGCCTCTTGCACGACATCGGCAAGGCCGTCGACCACGAGGTGGACGGCCCGCATGCTGTGATCAGCGCCGATCTGGCACGGCGGTACGGAGAGAGCCGCGACGTCGTGCAGGCGATTGCCGCGCATCACGAGGACGTTGAGCCAACCGGCGTGCTGGACTTCCTGATTCAGGCCGCCGACGCCTTGTCCGCGGCGCGGCCCGGGGCTCGCCAGGAGACCTACGAACGCTACGTCCAGCGGCTGCACGATCTCGAGGAGCTGTGCCGCTCGTTCCCGGCCGTGCAGGAGGCCTATGCCATCCAAGCGGGCAGGGAGGTCCGCGTGATGGTGCAGCCCGACCGGGCTAGCGACGAGATGGCGGCCAAGCTGGCGTACGACATCGCGCGTGCCATCGAGGAAGAGCTGAGTTACCCCGGCGAGATCAAGGTTCATGTCGTGCGGCACACCCAGTTCTCGGAGAGCGCGAAGTAGGAGTCGCCAATGGGCGCTGGCCACGGCGCGGCGGCGCTGCCAGCGAGAGACGTCACGGGGAGCCAGGCGATGGGCAGCCCTCTTGTTGTGGCTAGAGGCCTCCGTCTGTACCATTCGGCAGGTTTGAGTCAACCGGGTCAAGGGAGTGACGTAGAGCGATGTCCACGTTCTTGAAGCGCCATCAGAAGGCCGTCATTTGGGCCATCATTGTGTCTTTTGTTCTTGGGGCCGGCGGTCTGATCAGTCTCGACCGCGCCGGCGTGTTCGACAGCTCGCCCACCGGGACGGGGCAGGATCGGCCGAAGTTCACCGCCACTGTGAACGGCCAGGCCATCTCGCTCGAGGCGCTCGACGCGCGCGCGACGCAGCTCACGACTCAGTACCAGAACTTCTACCGCTCAGCGGGGATGGACCCCACGTCGATGTTCAGCGGGACGTCCGGGGCGCTCCTGAGGCTCGGGTTGACGAGCAACGCTGTGGCAAGCCTGATCAGCGACACGATCTATGGGCAAGAGGCGAAGGCGCGTGGCATCCGCATCGCCGACGCGGCGGTTGAGGCCGAGGTGGCGTCGCAGTACCAGAACACCCTGACGACGAACAACCTGACCGAAGACTCCTTGGCGGCGATCCTCGAAGACCAGGGGCGGACGATCAAGGGGCTGAAAGACGATCTGCGCGCAGCCGTGTCTGCGCGGCTTCTTGTCGAGGCTGTGGATGAGGTTGTCGGCGCCGGTCCGGCGCCGACCGAGGCCGAGATCGTGGCCTACTTTGAGCAGCACATCGACCGCTACGATGAGGGCGAACAGGTTCAGGCGCGGCACATCCTCGTCGCCGACCTGGCGACGGCCCAGTCTGTGAAGAGACAGCTCGATGGGGGCGCGGACTTCGCCGCCCTCGCGGGCCAGTACTCGACGGATCCGGGATCCGCGGACAAGGGCGGCGACCTGGGCTGGTTCGGTCGCGGCGCGATGGTTCAGGAGTTCGAGGACACCGCGTTCTCGCTGGAACCCGGCGAGACGAGCGATCCGGTGCAGACGCGCTACGGCTACCACATCATCCGCGTCATCGAGCGGCGACAATCGCGCACGCCGGGCCTGGCCGAGGTGCGGGCGCAGGTGACGGCCGACCTCGTTGCGGAGAGCAAGTCGGCGAGGGCGAGGGAGTGGTACACCAACGCGTACAAGGCCAAGGAGGTCGTGATCGGCATCCCGGTCGTCCACGCGTACCTGCTCGGCCAGGACGACCCTGACCAGGGGCTTGCGGAGTACGAGCGGCTGTATGCTGAGGATAGGGGCCAGGACCCGTACCTGGCCTACTACATCGGCAGGGCGTATGAGGATCGGGCGACGAAGGCGGCGACCGATCGCCAGGCGCTCGAGGCGGCCACGACACCCGATGTGGACGACGACAAGGAGATCGACCGGCTGCGTGCGGTGGAGAAAGAAAGCAAAGACAAGGCCCTCGCGGCTTACCTCACGCTCGTCGACGACAACCTTGCCGACCAGGCAGCCGTGACAAGGATCCTCGCGCTCGATGCGAAGAACACGCAGGCGATGATGGCCATGGCCAAACTCCTCGTCGACAAGGGAGACGCGGCCGGCGCGCAAGCGCGCTACGACCAGGTCATTGCCGCCGAACCTCAGGCAACCTATGCGCTCATCGCGTCGGGCGACCTCGCCCAGAAAGAGGCCGACTACCGTCTCGCCAAGCAGCGGTTTGAGCAGGCCCTGCAGCTCACTGCGGGCGACCTGTCGCTGCAGTTCAAGCTGATCGATGTCTTGCTCGCGCTGGGAGACACCGCCGGCGCCGAGGCGATCGCGTCGGCGATTCGCAAGGCTGACCCGATGAACGCGCGACTGGTGGTGGCTGAAGGCGATGTGGCGAAGGCCAAGTTGGTCGAGGTCAGCGTCGCGCGCGAGGCGCTGAGGACAACCCCAAAACCCAATGCCGCGGATGAGACGCAGCTCGCTGCCCTCGAACAGCAGATCGAAGCGCTGTACGGCGTGGCCGTGGCGCGGTACGAGACGGCGCTCAAGAACGCGCCGAGCATCGACCTCTCGGTGAAGCTCGCCGAGGTCTACCTGTTGGGCGGGAAGCTGACCGAGGCCGAGCGCGAGCTGCAGGCCGTTCTGGCGCGATCGCCGTACCGTGCCGACGCGCTCGAGGACCTGGCGCGGGTGACGCTGCTCCGCGGCGATGCGACCAAGGCTCTGGAGCAGTTCCGCACGGCCCTCGCGCGGTCGTTTGACCTCGAGCAGCGCACGCGGCTGGCCGAGCAGATCCTGCGGCTAGACCCCAACGACACCGGGACCCAGCTTCGCCTGGCGAGGTTCTACGCCGACGCCAAGAAGTGGTCGTCGGCGACGCGGGTCTATGACGCCGTGATCGCTCTGGACCCGTCGGCAGAGGACGCCTACGCCGGCATTGCTCGGGTGCTTGTCGCGCAGACGGAGTACACGATGGCGCTCGCGTACCTGCGGCGCGGTGTGGCCGGGGTCAAGACCGATGCGGCCAAGATCCGTCTGTACCAGCAGATCGTGGACACGGACCAGGCTGCCGTTGGAGGAAGCCGGCCGCTCTCGTCGGCGGGGCTCGACGCGCTGATCGAGATCGCTAAGCTTGACCTGGGGCGTGGCGACAAGACCGACGCCCAGAAGCGTCTGACGCAGGTCCAGGCGGTGGACGCGACCTACCGCGCCGCGGAGGTCGCGGACCTGCTGCGGCAGCTTGACGCAGCCAGCCCGGCGCAACCGTGATCGGGGACGACCTCGATCGTTTGGTCGGCCTGATCGCCAGACTGCGTGACCCCGTGCGCGGGTGTCCGTGGGACCTTGCGCAGAGCCACGCCTCCCTGCGGCCGTACGTTGTGGAGGAGGCGCACGAGGTGGTCGCGGCGATCGACGCGGGCTCGGCGGAGGCGCTGTGTGGGGAACTCGGTGACCTCTTGCTGCAGGTTCTGCTCCATAGCCGGATTGCCGAGGAGCGCGGCGCGTTCACTCTGGCGGACGTGATGAACCACCTGGCCCGCAAACTCGTTCGCCGGCATCCGCACGTGTTTGCCGAGGCGCCATCTGATCTCGCCTCGATTCATCGACGCTGGGCCGAGGTCAAGGCCGAGGAACGGCAGCACAAGACCCAACTCCCCGCGCTCCTCGCGGCGCGCAAGGCAGTGTCCGGTCTGCGCGACGAGCGAGCCCTGGAGCCGCTCGCCGCCGCGTCGGACGCCGACGTTCGTGCGGGCGCTGACCTGCTGGCGGCCGTGCGGCGCAGCTGGGAGGCCGGGAGTGACCCGGAGATCGCCCTCGTGAAGGCGGTGGCCGCGTTGTCCGGGAGGATCGATGGCGCGTGAGGACGCTCTCGTCTACTGGGTGGGGACCTCCGAAGACGAGATCCACTTCATCGATGCGATCCTGTCGGCGTACGACGGCATCGCTTGCGTTCGCCGGGAGTTCAGGCTCGCGGATGGCGACTCTCTCTACAAGATCTACGTGACGGCGGGCATGGAGCGCGAGTTTCTCGCCGTGATGGAACGCTTGCGGGCGAGAGCGAACATCCGATCCGTCACGAAGGGCGAGGACGATGAGGCTCCTTCGGGCGAATGAGGTGGCGCGCACGGCGTTCGACCTCGACTACGCGCGGCTCTGGGAACGCGGTGTGCGGGTCCTGCTCTTCGATCTCGACAACACGCTCGGCCGGCACGGTGCACAGAGCCTTGGCGATGACGCCCTGGCGCTCCTGCGCCGGCTTACGGCGCAAGGGTTCAAGGTGGCGATTCTGACCAATCGCAAGGGCGGGCGCACCGATGCCCTCACGGCGGCGTTGGCGGGCGAGTTCCCCGTCCTCGGCGTAGCGCGAAAGCCCCATCGCGCCGGGTTCGCGCGCATCCTCGCCGAGGTGGGGGATACGGCGGCGCGCGCCGCGATGATCGGCGATCGTCGGCTGACCGACGTTCTTGGTGCGAACCGCAGCGGCATCTACTCCATTCGCGTGAAGGGCTTCCGGCGGTAGGGCGCAAGAGCCAGAGCGCAGAGGTCGCGGAGACGCAGAGAGAGCCCGCAGAGGCCAACGAGGTGCGCCCAATCTGGGGATCGCCCGACGTGCCACGATCCGCCCTCCTGCATTCGCGCCGCGGCCTCTCTTGGGGTGTCGAGCGCGCTCTGCGGGCAGAACGTCCCGCGTTGCTGGAGGCCTGTGAGGCGCGCAAGGGATCTCGGGAGGAGACTCCCCGCAGAGGTTGCGGAGACAGAGTGGGGGGTTGCAGAGGTCGACGGGGGCATCCAGTCTACGGATTGCCTGGGTTCAGGTTACGTCTCCAGCTCCCGTCCTCCGCTCTGCGCCCTCTGCGGACTCCGCACACTGCGCGCTCTGCGGTTCTTCTTCCCGTTGCTGGCGCGCAAGGAAAGCCAAAGCAGCTTTGTGCCTCGGGCTAACGCTTGGTCGGCTGTTGTGGGTCGGCTATGATTCAGAGAGCGCCCGGATCGTGTCCCAGACTGCGAGACGGGAGCGCGAGGAGGAAGCTCGTCGATGAACGCTCGTCACTTGGTGTCGCTTCGCGATCTGTCGTCGGAAGACCTGCATGAGATCCTGGACGTTGCTCGGCATCTCAAGCTCGAGCATCGCGCTGGGGTGCGCCACACGATGCTCGCCGGAAAGACTCTGGCGATGGTGTTTCAGAAGCCGTCCCTGCGCACGCGCGTCTCGTTCGAGGCGGGGATGGAGCAGCTCGGCGGACACGCCATCTACCTTGGGCCGAGCGACATCAAGCTCGGCGAGCGCGAGACGACCGAGGACATCGCGCTCAACCTGTCGCGGTTCTGCGACGCGATCATGGCACGCGTGTTCAAGCACGAGACCGTGGTCGAGCTGGCACAGCACGCGACGATCCCAGTGATCAACGGGTTGTGCGATCTGGACCACCCCTGTCAGGGGCTGGCGGACTTCCTCACCGTGTTCGAGAAGAAGCGGCGGTTTGAGGGCCTGACGCTGACGTTCATCGGCGACGGCAACAACGTCGCGCACTCGCTCATCGACGGCTGCGCCAAGCTCGGGATGAGCTTTTGCATCGGGTGCCCCGAAGGCTACGAGCCAAACGCGGACGTCGTGGCCGCGGCGCGGAAGCTCGGCGCATCGGTGGAGATCCTCCACGACCCGTTGGCCGCGGCGAAGCAGGCCGACGTCCTGTACACGGACGTCTGGGTGAGCATGGGGCAGGAGGCCGCCGGCAAGGTCAAGTCGAACGCGTTCAAGGGGTTCACGATCGACGCGGAACTCGTCGCCGCAGCCGATCCGGACGCGGTCATCCTCCACTGCCTGCCGGCCCACTACGGGGAGGAGATCACCTACGAGGCGTCCCGCAGCCCGGGCAGCGCGATCTTCGACCAGGCGGAGAACCGGATGCACGCGCAGAAGGCAGTCCTCGCCCTGCTCATGACCTAGGAGGAGCGATGCCAGAGTCCATTGTCGTGGGTTCGGACGCAAAGGGGGACTGCCGGGTGACGCTTGTGCCCGCGACGTCGCTCGAGATTGAGGTGACAACAGGCGATCCCCGCCTGTTCGAGCGCGGGATCCGCGAGGTTGTGGCCGAGACCGTTCAGGCGCTCGGCGCGAGCGTGCGGGCGAGGATCGCCGTCGCCGACGAGGGCGCCCTCAACTACGTGCTCGCCGCACGCGTCGAGGCGGCGGTACGGGCCGCCGCCCCTGCGGCGCGGCCGATCGCCCCGGAGATCGCCCGCCGCGCCAGCGATCGCGACGCGCCGCGGCGCAGCCGGCTCTACGCGCCAGGCAACAGCCCACGCATCCTGGTTGGCATCGAGCTGCATGGCGCCGACCTCGTGCTCGTCGACCTGGAGGACTCCGTGCCGCCGGCTGAGAAACCGACGGCGCGCGTCCTCGTCAAGCACCTGCTGGCTTCCATCCCGTTTCCCCACGAAGTCTGGGTGCGGGTCAACCCGCTCGGTCTGGGTGGCGAAGACGACGTCCGCGAAGTCCTGCTCGCGCGGCCCCACGGCGTGGCACTGCCGAAGGCCGAATCGCGTGACGACGTCCGCGCGCTGGCGAGCGTGTTGGAGCAGGCGGAGCGTGCGTCTGGTGCAGCGGTCGGGACGACGTGGATCATGCCCATTGTCGAGACGGCGAGGGGCGTCCTCCACGCTGAGGAGATTGCCGCCGCGGACCCGCGCGTCGCGGTGATGGCCTTCGGGGCCGAGGACTACACGCGCGATGTCGGAGCGCGGCGCACGCCCGAGGCGCTCCTCTTCGCGCGGTCGATGATCGTGGCCGCGGCGAAGGCGGCGGGGGTACAGGCTTCGGACACGGTCTACGGCAACGTCGACGACGAGGCGGGCCTCGCGGCGGAAGCGGCGCGCGCGCGCGACCTTGGCTTCGACGGCAAGGGGGCGGTCCATCCGTCGCAGGTCGGGGTCCTGCACGAGGCGTTCACGCCGTCCGAGCAGGAGATGGAGCAGGCGCGGGCGATCGTCGCCGCGGCTGAAGCCGCCGAGGCTCAGGGCATCGGCGCGGTGGCCGTGGACGGTAAGATGGTCGATCGTCCCGTTCTCGAGCGCGCGCGGCGTTCGCTGCGCCTCGCCGAACGGCTGGGACATCGCCCCGCTGGGGGCCGTGCAAAGGAGTGCTCATGAGGAACGCTCTCGGCCGCGACGTTCCCGAGGCGATCGGCAGCCGCAGGGTCCAGGCGTACGGCGGCGCGTTTGCCGTGCGTCGCACAGGCTGGAAGGCTCCCCGCCCGCAGAAGTCGTGCGTGCCCGGCGAGAATAAGGTCCTTCCCTCCCTCGAGGCCGCGATCGAGGCGACCGGGCTTCGCAGCGGGATGACCGTCTCTTTCCACCACTCGTTCCGCGAAGGCGATCGCGTCATCAATCAGGTCGTGGACACCTGCGCGCGCATGGGGCTCAAGGACCTGCGCCTTTGCGCGACGGCTTTGTTCGGCACGCACGCCAGGCTCGTCGACCATATCAAGAGCGGCGTCGTGTCGCGCATCGAGGGCTCGATGAACGGTCCCGTGGGCGACTTCATCTCCCAAGGCGGAAAGCTCAAAGAGCCGGCGACCCTGCGTTCGCACGGGGGGCGCTGGCGCGCCATCGAGGCGGGCGACCTGCAGATTGACGTCGCGTTCATCGCCGCCTCTCAGGCGGACGCCTACGGGAATGCGAACGGCATCAACGGCCGTACCCCGTGCGGGCCGATCACTTTCTGCATGGTGGACGCCCAGCACGCGGCGAAGACCGTCGTGGTGACGAACGACCTCGCTCCATATCCGGCGTACCCGCTCGAGATTCAGCAAGGGTGGACCGATTACGTCGTCGTTGTGGACGAGGTCGGCGATCCCGCGCAGATCGCCTCGGGGACGCTCGAGATGACGAAGTCGCCGTCGCGCCTGCGCATTGCGCGGCTCGCGGCCGACGCGGTGAAAGCCTCGCCGTACTTCAAGGAAGGCCTCTCCTTCCAGGGCGGCGCCGGCGGAATCTCCCTGGCCGCGACGATGTACCTCGCGGAGGAGATGGAGAAGGCCAAGATCGTTGGCGGGTTCGTGATGGGCGGCGGGACGAGGGTCATGGTCGACATGCTGCACAAGGGGCTCGTGCGCACGATCCTCGACGGCCAAGCGTTCGACCCGGTTGCCGTGGCCTCGCTGGGCAAGGATCCGGCGCACGTGATCATGAACCCGGGCATGTACGCCAACGTTGACTCGCGCGGCTGCGCGACGTACATGCTCGATGCTGCTTTCCTTGGGGCGACGGAGGTCGATCTCGACTTCAACGTGAACGTGAACACACATTCCGACGGGCGGCTCTTGCACGGGATCGGCGGGCACCAGGACGTCGCCGCCGGGGCGAAGATGACCGTGATCACGGCGCCGTCGATCCGCGGACGCCTGCCCGTCATCCTTGACCAGGTGACGACTGTGACCACGCCGGGCGAGGTCGTCGATGTGATCGTGACCGAGCGCGGGCTGGCCGTGAACCCGCACCGTGCGGATCTGAAAGAGTGCTTGACGGACGCCGGGTTGCCCGTGCGCGATCTTGCCGAGATCCAGCGCGAAGCTGACCGGCTGGTACGCCCGCTCGGCAAGCCGGTGTTCGGCGCCGAGGTCATCGCGGCGATCGAGTGGCGGGATGGGACGATCATTGACGTCGTCCGAAAGGTGGAAGGATGGCGGTGAGAGACGAGATTCGACAGGTGCTGCCCGAAGTCGACCTCATCAAGGACACAGGCCTGCGCGACAAGGTGCTTGCAACATGGGAGGCCGCGCTCGCGCGGGGCGGGTGGCGGCCGACGGACATCGCGCGGATGCCGTTCACGCTCCTCAAGCCCGTCAAGATCTCGTTTGCCGATCACGTGCGGGCCGTGACGAAGATCTGCGTCGCTGCGGCGGACACGTTCGACGAGATCTATCGCGGCGCGCTGGCGGTCGATCGCGACATCCTGATTGCCGGCGCGCTGTTGCACGACGTTGGTAAGCTCCTCGAGATTGAGGAGAAGGGCGGCAAGTTCCAGAAGTCGCGGGACGGCGCGCTGGTCCGCCACCCGTTCTCGGGCCTCGCGCTCGCAGACGCCCAGGGTGTTCCGGCGGAGGTCCTGCACATCATTGGCGTCCACTCCAAGGAGGGCGACCACGGCAAGCGGACGGCCGAGGCCATCGTCCTGCACCTTGCCGACTTCATGAACTTCGATCCGCTGGAGGCGTGAGACCATGGGACTGACGTTCGCCCAGAAGGTCCTGGCGAAGAAGGCGGGGCTCCCGTCGGTTGCCGTCGGCCAGATCGTCGACGTTGAGCCCGACGTGTGCCTGTCGCACGACAACACCGCGGCGATCGCCAAGACGTTCGCCAAGCTTGGCGTGGAGCGGGTGAAGAACCCCGAGCGGCTCGTCATCGTGCTGGACCACACCGTGCCGGCCTCGACCGAAGAGTACGCGCAGGGGCACAAGGAGATCCGCGCGTTCGTCGAGAAGCAGGGCATCAAGGCGTTCTACGACGTCGGCGTCGGCGTCTGCCATCAGGTCTTGCCGGAGAAGGGCCACGCCTTGCCCGGTCGTCTCATCCTGGGATCCGACTCGCACACGACGGCGTATGGCGCGTTCGGCGCGTTCTCGGCCGGCGTCGGGCGGTCGGAGATGGCCGCTCTCTACGCCACGTCGAGGATCTGGCTGAAGACGCCGGCGTCGTTCAAGGTCGAGGCGAGGGGCAAGCTTGAGGAACCGGTCACGTCGAAGGATCTGGTGCTCAAGATCATCGGCGACATCGGCGCCGACGGCGCGCTGTACAGGTCCGTCGAGTTCGCCGGCGAGGCGATCGAGGCGATGAGCCTGGCCTCGCGGCTCGTGCTCACGAACATGGCGATCGAGATGGGCGCGAAGAACGGCTACTGCGCCCCGGACAAGAAGACGTTCGCCTTCCTTGAGGGGCGTGCCGTCGCCGAGTACACGCCAATCTACCCCGATGCGGACGCCGAGTACGAGCGCGTGTTGACCTACGACGCCGCGAAGCTTGGGCCGCAGGTGGCGAAGCCACACACGGTCGACAACGTGGCGCCGGTCGGGGAGGTCGAGGGAACCAGGATCCATCAGGCGCTGCTGGGAACGTGCACCAACGGTCGGCTCGAGGATCTGCGCGAAGCGGCGCGCTTCCTCGAGGGGAAGAAGGTTGCCAAGGGCGTGCGGATGATCGTCCTGCCCGCGTCGCAAGAGGTGTTGGTCGAGGCCTTGCGCGCGGGGCTGATCGAGATCTTCGTCCGCGCCGGGGCGATGGTCTTGAATCCGGGGTGCGGCCCGTGTCTCGGCGCGCACGAGGGCGTTCTGGCCGCGGGCGAGGTCTGCATCTCGACGGCCAACCGCAACTTCCAGGGCCGCATGGGGTCGAACGAGGCGGCGACGTACCTCGCCTCTCCGGCGACGGTCGCCGCATCGGCGGTGGCTGGCGCGATCACCGATCCCCGGAAGGCACTGCGCGGAGGTGGCGCATGATCGAGGGCAAGGTCTGGAAGTACGGCGACGACGTGAACACTGACGTCATCTTCGCCGGCAAGTACACGTACAAGCCGATGACGCCGGCCGAGATGGCCGAGCACGCGCTTGAGGATCTCGACCCGACGTTCGCCAAGGGCGTCAAGCCGGGCGACATCGTCGTGGCGGGCAAGAACTTCGGGTGCGGCTCGTCGCGCGAGCAGGCGGCGACGTGCATCAAGGCGGCCGGCGTCGCGGCCGTCGTGGCCGTGTCGTTCTCGCGGATCTTCTTCCGCAATGCGATCAACGAAGGCCTGCCCGTGGTCGAGCTGGCCGGTGGAACGGACTCCATCCACAAGGACGACCGGATCCAGATCGACTTCGCGAAAGGTACCGTGACGCACAACGGGAAGAGCCACGCGTTCCCGGCCCTGCCGCAAGAGGTCCTCGCCATCCTCAACGACGGCGGACTCATCCCGCACGTGAAGAAAGCCCTGGCCGCGGCGAAGGGCTAGATGGTCGACGACCGCGCCGGGCTTGAGAAGGTCGCGCGGGACTGGATTGCTTTGTGGTGCGCGCCCGTCGACTGGGCGCTCTTCGATCGCCTCCACGCCGAGGACTTCCTCGACGAGTCCTCGGCCGGGCGGGCACCGACCAAGGCCGGTTTCGCCGCGGGGCTCGCAGAGCTCGTCGCAGCGTTTCCCGATCTAGACACAAGGGTCGACGACCTCGTCATCGACGTGCCGCGGTCGCGCGTCGCCGTGCGCTGGACGGCCCGCGGCACGAACCGCGCGCGTTTCCTCGGGGTCGGCCCGACGCATCAGTTGACGGCTTTCTGCGGCATCGAGATCGTCGAGATCCGCGACGGCCGCGTCGTGCGTCGCTGGGGCGAGTGGGACATCTCCAAACACGTCCAATTCCGGGGACACAATACCAAACTCCGCCGACGTGAATTCCGGGGACACAATACCAAACTCCGCCGACGTGCAGATCGATTGAGCAATTCCGGGGACACAATACCAAACTCTACCGACGTGCAGATCGATTGAGCGATTCTTCGTGGACGGAGCTGCGACCTCCGCTGTTGCATGCTGGGATAGGCGTTGTGCGGTCTGCTCGAGCAGGCTGCTGCCCGTCCTCCCGTGCACAAGGAGGCGGCCGGGTGCTGAGCCCGTGGTAGAATGCCGACGGTCGCGCTGTGATCGGCGCGTTGGGAGGCATCCATGCGTACCAGAATCCTCGCAGTGCTTTCGTTCGTGCTCGTGGCGGGAGTCGCGCAAGACGGGGCCGCAAGTGCCGAGCCGCTGTGGGAGAGCATCTCGAACGTCAATGACTCGCAAGCCATCGCGGTCTACCAGGCGAGCGTCTGGGTCGGGTCCACCGGCGGACTCGTGCAGTGGGATGTCTTGAGCGGGACGCCGCGGACACACCTTGCGCCTGACGGACTCCCCGACAACTCCGTAACGGCCGTCGCGATCGATGAGGCCGGGCGCCCGTGGATCGGGCTTGGCACGTGGAACGGGGGACTGGCCGTCCTGATCGATGGCGAGTGGACGGTTTGGACTTCCGCCGACGGGCTTGCGTCCAACTGGGTCACGTGCCTGGCGATCGATGCGGAGGGACGTAAGTGGGTCGGCACTGTCCGCGGCGTAACCGTTCTCGACGACGGAGGGACTCCCGCCGATACGTCCGACGACCGCACGGCCACGTTCACGACGTCAGATGGCCTGGTTTCCCGGAGCGTCAACGCGCTTTGCGTCGATCCGCGAGGCCGAGTCTGGCTTGCGACCTCGGCCGGCGTGAGCGCTCTCGATCCGGGTCCGTCACCGTTCGACAAATCGGACGACACGTGGGTGCTCTTCACGTCTGCGAACGGATTGCTCGCCGACGCTGCGTACGGTGTGTCGATCGATGACGCCGGCCGGATCTGGATCGGATCTCGTGGAGGAGTCAGCGTTATTGACACGGCCGGAACGCTGGACGACTCATCCGATGACTTTGTGGCGCGTTTTGGCGTCGAGCAGGGCCTACCCAACGAAGGAGACTGCGTTGCGGTTGCGTTCGATCGCGGCACGGCCTGGATCTCGACGCTGAGAGGTCTCGTCGCGTTTGAAGGCGCATCAACGCCGTTCGACGTCGGAGATGATCGCATCACGCTGTTCACGGCGGAGGACGGCCTCCCCAGGAGCAGCGTCCGGGCCGTCGCGCTCGACGACTCGGGAGCGGTCTGGTGCGCGGTCCCGGGCGGCGGTCTGCATCGCCTTGCACCGAACGGGACTCCGTCCGACAAGACCGATGATATGTGGACACCGTTTGTCGTTGACACCTGGCTGCCGTCCGCCAGTGTCCTGGCCGTGCGGGCTGAGGCAAGCGTGACCTGGGTGGGGACATCGTCGGGGCTGTCGGCGTACTCCGAGGGGCAAGCGTCTGCGCTTTCGGCCGGCGTGCCGTTGTCACTCGAACGCGATGCTCTGGGCGTTCTCTGGGTCGGCACGACGGGAGGTCTTGTTGCGTTTTCCGACGGCGGGACTCCACTCGACGCAGCAGATGACGTCCGTACGGACTTCACATCTGCAGACGGTCTCGTAGAGAACTACGTGCGCTGCGTCTCCGTTGATGCCGCGGGCCGAGTCTGGAGCGCCACGTCGAAGGGGATCTCGCTTCTCGATCCTACCGGCACACCGCACGTCAAGTCCGACGACCGCTGGGCTCGGTTCAGCCAGGCCGACGGCCTGGCCGGCGACAACGCGAACGCGCTTTTCGCTGATGGCGACCGCATCTGGGTCGTCCACGAGGGCGCTTCCGTTAGCTGCCTCGACCACAACGGCTCGCCGTTCGATCCATCGGACGACGTCTGGGCGGTGTTCGGAGAGGGCTCACCGATCGGGGTCTCGACCGGCTACTCGGTTGTCGTCGACTCGGCCGGAATCAAATGGTTTGGGCTCTGCCCCGGGCTGTTTGCCCTCGATGACGGCGGCACGCCCACGGAGCCGAGCGACGATCGCTGGCAGCGCTTCGACATTGGCGGCTGCAACCCAGGGTTGGCCATCGACGACCGGGGCAGGAAGTGGGTCGCCACGGGTTGGGACGGGATCGCCGTGCTCGACGACGGCGGCACGCCGTTCGACGTCTCGGACGACGTCATCACGTTCTACAGCGTTGCCGACGGCTTGATCGATGACCGTGCGCAGGCGATCTCAGCCCATGACGGCATCGTCTGGATCGGCACCGACGGGGGCCTGAGCCGGCTCGAGCCGTGAGTCGGAGGCCTCCCAACGGCGAAAGGCCGCGGGCTGCACGACCTTGCCGGTGAGGTGCCGCCGAATGCATCAAGGGTGGCCGCCGCGCGATGGCTCGGTTCCTATACCACCCTCTGCCCTGCGACTCCTCTGAGTCCCTTGACATCGTCCGCCAGATGGCCTAATATGGCTTATATACACCACGATAAGGAACGATAAGGACGATGTACACGGTCCAGGAGCTCGCGAAGATCCTGTCGCTGCACCCGAAGACGATTCAGCGCTTCATCCGAGAGGGAAGGATTCGGGCAACGAAGATCGGCCGCGAGTGGCGCGTGCGCAGAGAAGACCTGCGCGACTTCGCTCACGCCGAACTGAGCGCATCGGCACGCGATGAGCCTTTGCCGACGACGCGCCTCGCGGACCGCGTGCAGGTGTCGGCGGTGA
>JBFYQX010000015.1:0-25535 GCA_041302525.1 Candidatus Bipolaricaulota bacterium
CGGCTTCGCCAGCCCGACGGACCCCACCGCGCCCGGCCTGCGCGCCGCCGCGGCCCGGGCGCGCGAGCTGGCCGCGGCGACAGCTGAGGCCCGACGATCCGCCGCGACTCGCCTCGCCCTGGTGGCGCCGCTGCGCGCGACGCACGCCGTGGACAGCGCAGACCCGCTCGACGCCCACGCGCTCGAGGAGAAGATCGACCTCGTGCTGCGGCTCGACGCGCGCGTGCGCCGTGCCTCGTCGCACGTATCGGCGTCTGCAGTCACGTACGCGGAGTCGCTTGAGGAGCGGATCGTCGCGACAAGCGAGGGAACCCTCGTGCGCGTCTCGGACTCGAAGCCGAGCCTGCGCGTGATGGCGGTCGCGGCGTCGGGCGCCGAGCAGTCGATGGGCCTCCAGACGGCGGGGGTCACGGGTGGGTGGGCCGAGCTCGTCGCCTGCGACATCGAGCGGATGGTCGATGACGCGGTCCGCGTCGCCGTCGAGCAGCTCGACGCGCCGCACGCCCCGGGCGGCGCCGCGCTCGTCGTTCTGGATCCCGAGCTGGTCGGAACGCTGTGCCACGAGGCCATCGGGCACACGGTCGAGGCGGACATCGTCTTGGGCGGCGCCGTAACCGCGGGGAGAATCGGGACGCGCGTCGCGTCCGACCTGGTGACGATGTGTGACGCCGGGCTGCCGCCGCACGGCGAGCGCGCGGTCGGGCGGCTCCCGGTAGACGACGAGGGCGTGCCCGCGCAGCGCACGGTCTTGATCGACCGCGGGGTCCTGGCGTCGTTCCTCCACAACCGCGAGACGGCCGCGCACTACGGCGTCGCGCCCACCGGGAACGCGCGCGCGTTCCTGTACAGCGATGAGCCGATCATCCGCATGACCAACACGTACATCGAGCCCGGCGAGACGCCCGTCGACGCGCTGTTCGACGGCATCGCGTCGGGCTACTACTTGCGCGGGTTCGCGATGAGCGGACAGGCGGACTCGAACGGCGAGTTCATGTTCGGCGTCCGCGAGGCGTTCCGCATCGAGCGCGGGAAACACGCCGGGCGCGTGCGCGGCGTGACGATCTCGGGCAACGCGTTCGCCGTCCTGGAGTCGGTCGACGCGGTCGGCGACGACTTCGCCTGGGAGCAGGGGGCCGGGTTCTGCGGCAAGGGACAGCCGGCGAAGGTCGACGCCGGAGGGCCGCACCTGCGCTGCCGTCTGACGCTGGGAGGGAGGCAGGCATGAACGCCGAGAGATGGCTCGACGCGTGCCGCGAGGGCTGCGCGGCGGCCGTCGCCGCCGGAGCCACGGCCGCCGAGGCGTTCGCACAGCACACGGAAGAGGTGTCGGCCGCAATCGAGAAGGGCGACCTGCAGGTCGCCCGATCGAGCCGTGAGTCGACGTTGGGCATCCGCGTCCTCGTCGGCGATCGGGTGGGGTTCGCAAGCACGAACTCGCCCGAGGACCTGGCGAGCGCATGTCGGGACGCCGTCGCGCTGGCCAAGGCCGCGCCCGGCGACTCGCACAACCGCTTTCCTGAGGCCGGGCCGTGCCCCGCGGTGGCAGGGCTGTTCGACGAGGCGTCGGCGGGCTTCGCCGCCGCGGACGTCGTGCGTTGCGCCGCGGCCATGCTCGCTGTCGCGGCGTCGATGGACCGGCGGGTCGTGATCGGCGACGGCGGCGCCGCGGCGGTGCGCACGGTGCGGGCCGTCGCCAACACGCACGGCGTGGCGGCGGCGGAAGCGGCGAGCCTGTTCACGCATCACGTGCTCGTGACCGCCCGCGAGGGGGACCAGGTGTCGAGCATGGACTTCCAGTACGGCGCGACGCGTCGCGCGAACGAGATCGACGTGACCCCGGCCGTCACGCTCGCCTGCCGCAACGCGCTCGACTCTCTGGGCAGCTCCCGCGGCGCGACGTTTCGCGGCGTCGTCCTGCTCTCGCCCAGCGCCGTCCTCGACCTGCTCGTCGCCCCACTCCTGTTCCAGGTGAACGCGCGCAACGCGCTCCGCGGCCTCACGCGGTGGCGCGACCGGCTCGGGGAGCGCGTGGCGGCGCCCGCGGTCTCGCTCGTCGACGACGCGACCCTGCCGGGCGGCGTCGCCAGCTCCTCGTTCGACCGCGAGGGGACGCCGCGCGCGGCGCTCACGATCATCGACCGCGGCCGCCTCGCCTCGCTCCTGCACAACGCCTACTCGAGTCAGGCGTCGGCCGCGGCGAACACGGGCCACGCCGAAGGCAGCGCCGGGGGGCCTCCGCTGATCGGCCCGACCAACCTCGCGTGGTTGGCCGGCGACGCATCGCTCGACGACCAGATCGCCGACACATCGCTCGGGCTCTTCGTGGCGCGCTTCGCGGGCAACGTCGACCCGATCTCGGGCGACTTCTCGGGCGTGGCCAAGGCGGCGCACCTCGTCCGCGGCGGCCGACGCGTCGCCCCGGTCAACGGCTGCCTCGTGGCCGGCAACGTCTTCGAGGCGCTCGACGCCGTGCTCGACGCGTCGAGGGAGCGCCAGAAGATCCTCGGTTTCACGCTCCCCTTCGTGAGGGTTGGCGGGATCTCGGTGACCGCCGGGTAGCGGACTATAGCAGGTCCGGCTCCGCGTCGGTGGTGGCCTCTGGCGCGGGCAGGAAGCGCAGTCCGTCGCCGATCCGCGCCAGGTCGTCCGCGACGCGAACCGGCAGCTCGGTCCCCGGCGCCTGCCGCACGAGGAGCAGGAGCGCGTCGTCGGCGTCGGCCAAGAGCAGGAGTGCCCTGCCCGTCCACGCCTCGCCGTCGGGTCCGAGGTCGAGCGAGAGCCCGTCCCGCCCGTCCTCGAGCGGCGCCGAGGCCGTCGCGACGGGCCGCTCGCACGACGAGCAGGGGTCGAGGGTCTCCCACGCCGCGGCAAGCGCGGCCTCCGCCGGCCCGACGGGGACGCGGAGGACCCACGCCTCGAGGCCGCCGACCGGGGCGACGAGCACGCCGGCCGCGTCGACGGATCGGTAGGCCCATCCCGTGGGAAGCGGCAGGGCAAACCCGTGCCGCGCGTCGATGACCTCGGTCTCGCGCACGAGCGCCACACCGGGCGCCCCGCCCGGAAGATAGACGACCGAGTAGGCGAACAAGATGATCCCGAGCCACACTCCCACGAGCAACGCCGCGTTCTTCATGCCCGCACCTCCGAGACTCCCTCATCCCCGCCCGCCATTCTAGAGACGCGGCGGGCGCGAACCAAGCGCAGCCCGATCGCGTAGTTGTCACGCCGCCGCCCGGCGCCTACAATCGCTCCTTGGGTGAGCGAGATGACAAGGGTTCCGGACCTGTTGACGCTCTCGCGCGGCATCATCGCCGTGGCGATCTTCTCGCTGGGCTTCGTGGGTAAGCAGGCGCTCGAGGCCGTCATCGTCCTGACGATCATCGGGTGGACGACCGACATCTTCGACGGCCGGATCGCGCGCAAGTACAACAAGCCGCCGACGTGGGTCGGCGAGCGCGAGTTCGCCTTCGACATGATGATGGTCTTCTCGGCGCTCTGCTTCCTGACGATGACGGACTACGTCAACCTCTGGCTCTCGCTGCCGTACGTGATGATCGCCGCGGCCTGCGTGGCCTACTTCCGCTCGAAGTCGGTGACGATGTCCTTCGCCTTCCCGGTCGTCGCCTTGCCGTTCATCATCGCCACGAGCGCCGCGCCGCGCGCAGCCTTGCTGTACGCCATCTGGATCCTTGCGGCGCTCCTACTCGACTGGTCGCGTTTCCGCGGCGTGGTGCGCGAGTTCATCGACAACGCGCGGCGGATGCGTCGCACCTAGAGGAGCCGGCCAGGTTGCGCCTTGCCGAGGTGCACGTAGGCGCGCTCGGTCGCCATGCGGCCCTGCGGCGTGCGCTGCAGGAACCCTTCCTGCAGGAGGAACGGTTCGACGACGTCGGTGATTGTGTCTTTCTCCTCGGCGAGCGACGCGGCCAGCGTGTCGAGTCCGACCGGGCCGCCGCTGAACTTCTCGACCAAGGCCTGCAGGACGAGCCGGTCCAGTTCGTCGAGGCCGGCGGCGTCGATCGACAACATGTCGAGCGCGCGGCGCGCGGTCTCAAGGTCGATGTGCCCCTCGCCGCGGACCTGGGCGTAGTCGCGCGCCCGCCGCAGAAGGCGGTTCGCGATGCGCGGCGTCCCCCGCGCGCGCTGGGCCAGCTCGTCGGCGCCGTCCTCGGTGATCGCAATGCCGAGCAGCTTGCCGGATCGGCGAACGATGTGCGACAGCTCTTGCCGCGTGTAGAAGCCGAGCCGGAACGACACCTCGAACCGGTCGCGCATCGGCGCCGAGATCAGGCCAGACCGCGTGGTCGCACCGATGAGCGTGAACGGCGGGAGGTCGATGCGCAGGGACTGGGCGTTGGGGCCCTCGCCAAGGACGATGTCGATCTTGCCGTCCTCCATGGCGGGATACAGGATCTCCTCGACGTTGCGGCGGAGGCGGTGGATCTCATCGATGAAGAAGACGTCGCGCGGATGGAGGTTGGTCAGGATCGCTGCGAGGTCGCCGGCCTTCTCGATGGCCGGACCCGAACTGACGCGGAACCCGACGCCCATCTCGGCAGCGATGATCTGCGCCAGCGTCGTCTTGCCGAGGCCCGGCGGTCCGGCAAGCAGGACGTGGTCGAGCCGCTCGTCGCGGCGCCGCGCGGCCTCGATGTAGATGCGGAGCTTGTCCTTCACGTCGTCCTGGCCGACGAACTCCGTGAGCGAGCGGGGCCGCAGCGTCGTGAACGCCACGTCCTCCTCGAGTCGCGCACCGGCAAGATGTTCCGTCCTCATCTCGTCGCATTCTACGGGTCCCGACGCCGCGCCTCCAACCGGCTCTGCGGGGCTCCTCGTCAGGCGTTACGATCGGCGCGAGGCAGGAGGCCCATGCGACAGAACGTCATCGCGATCGGCACGTTCGACGGCGTGCATCGAGGCCATCAGCGTGTGCTCGAGGCGGCGAGGGCCGCGGCCGCCGCGTGCGGCGGCCAGACGGTCGCCTACACCTTTGACGTGCCGCCGCGCGTCGCCGCCGGCCTCGAACAGGCCCGGTTGCTGCTCGGACCCGACGCGAAGCGCGTCCTGCTTGCGCGTTGGGTCGATCGCGTCGTCGAGGCGCCGTTCGCCGCGCTGCGCGGCCTGTCGCCGGAGGCGTTCGTCCGCGAGGTCCTCGCCGGCCAGCTCGCCGCGCGCGCCGTCGTCGTCGGGGAGACGTTCCGCTTTGGCGCCGGCCGCTCCGGCGACGCAAACCAGTTGGCTGTTCTGGCCCGCGCGGCGCAGATCGACGCACGCAGGGTCGCGCCGGTTCTCGCAGACGGCGCGCCGATCAGCAGCACGCGGATTCGCGCCCTCGTCGCCGCGGGGGCGATGGAGGCCGCCGCGGCCCTCCTCGGGCGCCCGCCCCTCGTGCGGGGCGAGGTGGTCGCCGGCGACGGGCTCGGACGCACCTTGGGCTTTCCCACCGCAAACCTCGCTGTGGATCCACGCGTGCTCCTCCCCGGCCACGGGGTCTACGTCGGGCGGGCCTTCGCCGCCGGCTTGCGCTCGCTCGCGCTCGTCTACGTCGGTCGCCGCCCCACCGTCCACGGAGCGACCGAACGCTGCGAGGCGCACTTCCTCGACGACCCGGGCCGAGCGCTCGTGGGCGAGCGGGTCGAGGTGCACGTGTACCGCATGCTTCGTCCCGACCGCCGCTTCCCGAACCTCGACGCCCTCCGCCGCCAGATGGAACGGGACCGCGAGGCCGGGGAGCGCGCCGAGCGCGACTTTCCCGAGGCAGCAGATCCCGACCCGGTCGGCGGTTGAAACCCCGCCGCCGGTCGCCTACCATCAGGCCGGCATGCTGGTCCTCGGCTTGGATACGTCGGAGTCCCCGGGTCGCGTCGCGTTGTTTGACCCGACGAACCTGGCGACGGAACGCACGCTGTCCGAGACGGTGAGACACGCAGAGTCGCTGCTCCCCACGCTCGACGCCTTGCTCGAGGACTGCGGGCGCGAGCGAGAGGATGTGCAGAGAATCTGCGTGAATCTCGGCCCCGGCTCGTTCACGGGCCTCCGCATCGGCTTGGCGACCGCGAAGGGCTTCGCGCAGGCGCGGGGCCTCGGGCTGGTCGGCGTCGACGGGACGGTCGCGTACCGCGACCGCGCGGGCGCCGAGCGACGGGTCTGCGTGGCGATCGCCAGCCGGCGTGACCTCGTCTATGTGCGATGGTTCAACGAGGCCCGCCCGAGGACCGAGACCGTCATGATGCACAGCGCGGAACTGATCGCGCGACTCGCTGCCGAGACGCAGCCAGTGTGCGTCGTGGGTAGCGCGGCCGAGCGGCTTGTCAGCGCGTTGCCGGAGACCTCGCCGGCCACGCTGGGGCCGCGCGAGGCGCTCGCGCCCTCGGCGCTCGCGGTGGCCCGCCTCGGGCTCGCGCTGCGCGAGACGCCGCTGCATGCTGTCGAGCCGATGTACGTCGAGCCGATCTTGGCGTAGGGTAGAGGACGAGAGGTGAGTTCTGATGTCGAAAGTCTGCGAAGTCTGCGGCAAGCGCCCCCTGGCGGGGAACATGGTCAGCCACTCGATGCGGCACACGCGCCGCGTGCGCGCACCGAACCTGCAGCGCATCCACGCGGTCGTCGACGGGCGGAGGTCTTGGGTCCGCGCCTGCACGCGCTGCATCAAGTCCGGGCGCATCGTCAAGGCGGCCTAGCAATCCGCAGGTCGGGGAACGGAGCCTGTCCGGTTGAACGACAAGGTCACGCTGTTCGGTGAGGTCGTCGCGGTCGACGGTGAAGGGGTCCAGGTTCGCCTGGACTCCGACGAGCTGGCCGTCCTGCGCGACGCGCACGCCGTCGAGGTTGGCTATCGCGGCGAGTTCGTCGTCGAAGGGCAGTCGCCCGACGGGCGAACGCTCGTCTCGCCACTCCTCCGCGCGGGCGCGGAAGAGCACGCCGCCGCCTTCGATCTCGAGTTCGACCGACTGCAGTCCGCGCTCTCCGGCCGCAGGCCGGCCCCGCGCGTCCGGGCAGCCAGCCCGACGTCGCGCACGACGCAAGAGGAGGAGATCCGCGGCTGGGTCCGACGGGTCGACAACGCGCTGGCCGTCCTGCGCAAACACCGCGCCAAGCGCCTGAGCGAGCAAGTCCACGACGAGTCCTGACGAGGAGGTCTCATGCCCCGCGGAGTGGTGATCGTCGACGGCGAGCGGTGCAAGGGTTGCGGCCTGTGCATCGCGGCGTGTCCGCAGAAGGTGCTCGCCTTCTCCGGAACGCTGAACAAGAGCGGATACGACATCGTCCACATGCAGAACCCCGACGCGTGCGTCGGTTGCGCTTTCTGCGCCCTCACCTGCCCGGACATCGCGCTCTCGGTCTACCGAGAGAAGACACGACCGTAAGGAGCTGACATGGCTGAGCGCTTGCTGTTGCGCGGCAACGAGGTGATCGCGGAGTCGGCGATCCGCGCCGGCTGCCAGTGCTACTTCGCATACCCCATCACGCCGCAGGGCGAGCTCGTCGAGTACATGGCCCGCCACATGCCGCGGATCGGGCGCACGTTCGTCCAGGCGGAGAGCGAAGTCGCGGCGATCAACATGGTCTACGGCGCAGCCGCCGCCGGCGTGCGCACGATGACTTCCTCGTCCTCGCCGGGGATCTCCCTCAAACAAGAGGGGATCTCGTACCTCGCCGGCTCGAACCTGCCCGCCGTGATCGTGAACGTCGTGCGCGGCGGGCCGGGCCTCGGGAACATCGCCCCCGCGCAGTGCGACTACTTCCAGGCCGTGAAGGGCGGCGGACACGGGGACTACCACATGATCGTCCTCGGGCCGTCGACGGTGCCCGAGGCCGGCGAGCTGACGATGCTCGCCTTCGACCTCGCCGACCGGTACCGCACGCCGGTGATGATTCTCGCCGACGGCCTCCTCGGCCAGATGATGGAGCCGGTCACGCTTCCGGATCCCATCGATCCGGCAACCCTACCGCCAAAGTCTTGGGCGGCCACGGGGGCCAAGGGGAGAAACCCGAACATCATCCTCAGCTTCGATCTCTCGCCCGAGAACCTCAAGCAGATGAACCTCGCGCTGCAGGCGCGCTACGACGAGATCCGCGCGCACGAGATCCGCTACGAGGAGACCGAGACGGCCGACGCCGACATTCTCCTCGTCGCCTACGGCAGCACGGCCAGGATCGCCAAGACGACGGTCAACATGGCCCGCGCCGAGGGGATCCGCCTCGGCCTGTTCCGACCCATCACGCTGTGGCCGTATCCCTACGACGCCCTACGCGCGGCCGCCGAGCGGGTGCACACCGTGCTCACCGTCGAGATGAGCGCCGGCCAGATGTGGGAAGACGTGAGACTGGCTGTGGCCGAGAGGGCCAAGACGCCGTTCTACGGGGAACTCGGGGGCGTCGTGCCCACACCCAAGGGAATCCTGAGCGAGGTGAAGAAGCATGTCCGTTGACACCGCCAGCATGACCCAGGTCTTCGCCAGACCGCGAAGCCTGACCGACGCCCGCTCGACGTACTGCCCCGGCTGCCACCACGGGATCCTGACGCGGATCATCGGGCAGACGATTGACGAGCTCGGCATCGCCGAGCGCACGATCGGCATCGCCCCGGTCGGCTGCTCGGTGTTCGCCTACCTCTGGTATCGCTGCGACGCGCTCCAGGTGGCGCACGGCCGCGCCAGCGCCGTGGCGACGGGCGTGAAGCGCGCGCGCCCGGACTCGATCGTCTTCTCCTATCAGGGCGACGGCGACTTCGCCAGCATCGGCACGGCCGAGTCGATTCACGCGGCGAACCGCGGTGAGTCCATCACGGTCATCTTCGTGAACAACCAGATCTACGGCATGACCGGCGGGGAGATGGCCCCCACCACGCTCGTACATCAGCTGACGACCACCTCGCCGCTCGGGCGCGACCCGCGGTCAACGGGGTACCCGATCCGCTTCTCCGAGATCATCGCCCAGCTCGAGGCGCCCGTGTACGTCACGCGCCAGGCGCTCTACGACACGCGCCGCATCCTCGACTGCACGAAGGCGATCAAGAAGGCGTTCCAGAATCAGGTCGAGGGCAAGGGCTACTCGCTCGTCGAGGTGCTGTCGACGTGCCCGACCAACTGGCACATGTCGCCGCTACAGTCCAACGAGCACGTGGCGAACACAGTCACCAAGGTGTTCCCGCTCGGTGATCTTGTGAACAAGGGGGCGTGATGGAACGCTCGGTCGTCATTGCCGGATTCGGCGGTCAAGGGGTCATCCTCGCGGGCAAGATCCTCGCCCAGGCCGGGCTCGACCACGGGCTCGAGGTCACGTGGATGCCTTCGTACGGACCCGAGATGCGTGGTGGGACCGCCAACTGCACGGTCATCCTCTCGGATTGCCCCATCGGATCCCCGATCGTCGACGAGCCGTCGGCGGTCATCGCCCTCAACCTGCCGTCGCTCGACAAGTTCGAGCCGATCGTGGCCGCGCGCGGCGTCCTCGTGATCAATCAGTCGCTGATCGCGCGCAAGGTCAAGCGCAGCGACCTTGTGGCGCACGCCGTGCCGATCAACGACATCGCCGCGCAGGTTGGAAACCCCCGCACCGTGAACATGGTGGCGCTGGGCGCGTACGTCAAGGCGACGGGCGTGGTTCCGCTCGCGACCGTGAAGCAGGCGATGGCCAACGCGCTGCGCGAGGGCGGCAAGGAGAAGCTCATCGAACTCAACGCCAAGGCGCTCGACGCGGGGTACGCGGCCGTCGGCTAAGACCCTCGCGCTTCTAGCCGAGCGGTGCCTGGCCCGGGCTTCGGGTGAACACCAGCCCCTCCCACGGACCGAGGTCGACGCGCAGCGCGCCGCCGTCGACGCGGCCGGTGCGTCCATTCAGGCGGTCGGTCACCGCCCCGTCGGCAAACGGCGCGTCGGCGACGCGGGCGGCCGTCGGCGCGTCCGTCAGGTTGCCCACCACCAGCAGGGCGTCGTCACCGGCCGCGCGAGCGTAGGCGATGGCGGCGTCCGTTCCCGCGTCGAGGAGTCGGAACGTCTCGGGCTCGGCCCGCACAACAAGGTCGAGGAACTCGGCCCGCACGTCGAGGCTCCGCCGCACGGCCTCGAGCGGACGCTCGGCGCGACCCCAGTCGTAGGCCCACGGCGCCGTGAGCGGCAGGGTCTCCGTCGGGTACCGGTCGAGATCCTCCGGACGAAAGTCGAGGCCCGTGTTCACCGGCTGGGTCTCTCCCAGCTCGAAGCCGCCATGCACGAACGGCATGGCCGGGAGGAACGCCCCCAGGGTCCAGGCGAGCGTCGACCACGCCGTCCCGCCAGGGCGCGCCGCGCTGCGCGGCGTGTTGTGCGTCTCCGGCGTGGCGAAAGACGGCAGTGCTGGGCCTTCGGTCGACCAGGCGCGCAGCGCAGCGCGCAGCTCATTGGGGCGATGCAGGAGCCACCACAGGCTGCCCATCGCCGCGTTGTACCCCTCCGCGCGCGACGCGGCGCGGAGGGCGAAGTCCTCGTCCCAGAACGCGAAGTCCGCGCGCACAGCCCGCGTCTCGTCGATGATCCGCCGCTTCAGCTCGCGCGGAAGCGCGTGACCCATGTCGATCATCGCCCCGTCGACGCCGTACGCGCGCACGTAGTGCGGCAGGATGCCCGTCACGCGGTCCCACAGCGCGGACACGGCGTGCTCCGGGCGGGCGAGCCGCTCGTCGTACATGCGGACCGTGTTGTATGCGATGTAGTCGAAGTCCGCGTGGTCGTACAGGCGGAGGTACGTGACGTCGGACCACGGCGGCTGCGTGTCGTCGGGCGGCCAGTCGGCGAACGCCCCCGGGATCCGCACCGCCGTCCCATCCGGCGCCATGCCGAGGTGACGGGCCCCATCCCGCCGCACCGCGCCCGGTGCGGGCGCCGGCCGGAAGAGATCCCGATACGCGGCGGGTGGCGGCAAGAGGTCGCGGAAGCCGCCGCGGTCGACCTGCTCTTTGATCCGCCGCAGCTCGTCCGGCGCGAACTGCGGGCTGCCGTAGCGCGATGCGTCGGCGCTGCCCGGCGGCCGGTCGCCGACGTCGGCGCGAATCCAGTAGAACCAATTCGGGTGGAGCGGCGCCCAAGCGGCGTCCTTGGCCGCCGTGCGGAACACGAACTCGACGACGACGCGCATACCCAGGCGGCGCGCCCCCTCGACCAGCGCCCGGAACTCGACGTCGGGCCCCAGCCCGAGCAGCGGTTCGGCCAGCGTCTCGTCGAGGCTGTAGGGATCTCGGATCGCGTACGGCGAGCCCAGTTCGCCCTTGCGCCCATCGTGACCGATCGACGCGATCGGCAGAAGGTGAATCACATCGCAGCCGAGGCTCCGGATGTAGGGCAACAGCGCGATCGCCTTGAGAAACGTCCCCGTCTCGCGCGGTCGGCCGGGGCGCGAGGCGAGCTGGCCGTCCCCGTCATGGTCGAACGCGGTTCCTGCGCGGACGAAGAGGTTGTACGTCACGGCGCGCCGCGTCCAGTCTCCCGCCGCGCCGGGCGAGAGGGCCTCGCGAGGGGCGCGCAGCACGCGATCTACGGCCTCGCGCCAGAAGTCTACGGCCTCGGTCTGCACGACGTCCGTGCCGCGGCCGTGCGGCTCGACCCACAGCCGCGGAACGCGGTACGCGCTCGACACACGCGCGCGCTTCATCCGCCCGAGCCGCTCGGCGACCCGCCGCAGCGCCTCGGTCCCTTCTCGATCCTCTCGCCACACGGCGACCGCCTTCCCGCGCATCCGTCCCTCCAGGTCGCTCCACCAGCGCACCCACGCCGGGGTCTTCTTCATCGCCACGAAATCCCGCACGGCGGTGCCCAGCTGGACCTCGTCTCCGAACTCCTCCCGCAGGAAGTGCAGGTGCTCGACCACCCAGATGTACAGGTCCGCTTCGGTCCGGCCGGGGGACGCGCCCAACAGCCCCGCGTCGCGGAACATCTCCACGAGCGGCCGATAGAGGTGATCGTACCACGACGCCACGGCCTCCGCGTACGGGATGAGGCGGCGCTCGTTCTGACCCAGGTAGTAGCGATGCACGTCGATGTGCTGGAGAAGCTTCGCCGGTCCGCCGGGCGCCGAGAACTCGATCTCTGCCTCCGGCCGCATCGCGTCGAGGCGCGTGCGACGCACGAACTCGCGGGACTCGGCCGCACGAATGAGCGCGGGGAGGTCGGTCGTGGCGTCAATCGGGACGTCGGTCTGGAACGAGATCACCTCCGCTTCCATCGATCGCATGCCCAGCTGGCGCGCGACCGAGACGCGATGATTCCCGTCGAGAACGAAGTACGCCTCGCCGATCTGGTAGACGCGAATCGGATCGAAGCCCGTCACGTCCTCAAACGACTGCCGCACGTGCCGCCAGCGTTCGGCCAGCGCGTGGCGTCGCGGCAGAAAGCTGCGGTCGAAGTCGTGATAACGGTTCACGCTGCCGACAATCTGGTCGAGCGGGATCTCGCGAATCCCGTCGTACGAGGCCGCCTCGACGCCCAGCGCGTCGCGGACGAGTGAGAACGGCAGGAGCAGGGTCGGCTTTCCCGTGACAAACGACAGGATGCGGTTCCACGTCGCCCGATGCCACGCCCGCTCGAAGTCCGCTCCGCTCATCCGATCTCCACGAGGGCGTGCCCGTAGATCGCCCGCACGTCGGTCGCCGAAAACCGCACCGGCCGCAGGTCGATGCCGTACGACGGATGGACGTGCCCGTGCAGCCACAGCCGGGGCTCCGCGCGGCTCATGAGCCCGACGAACGCCGCGAAGCCTCGATGGCACGGATCCTCGCCGTCGTGGATTCCCCGGGGTGCGGCATGGCTCACCACCACGTCGAGTCCTCCGCGGCCCCGGACCCGGTTCCAGCCGACGCGGCAGCTCGTCCGCCGCACCGCGCGCCGCATGTCGCCCTCCGTGCGCTCGGTGCCGCCCACGCCCTGCCCCGCACTGCCGCCGAACCCTGCGACCCACAAGCTCTCGCCGCCACGCCCGCGCACGCGGACAACCCGCCCGTCGATGGACTCCGCGCCCTCCGGGCCCTGGCTCTCCCGTCCGTCGGCGCGCAAGAGCGTCCCGTCGTGGTTCCCGCGCACGTAGAGAAGCGGGACGTCGAGCGACGTGGCGATGTACTCCAAGTACTCGTAGGGCAGATCCCCGCAGGAGAGGACCACGTCGATGCCCGCACAGACGGAGCGAACCTCAGGTGAGTACAGCACCTCGCTCACGGCGTCACTCACCACAAGCGCTTTCATGGCCGAGACTCTAGATGCCTTTGTGCGTTTCGTCAACGCGCCGGCGGGTCGAGGTTTCTCTTGACGCCCCGCGGCCGCTGCGGCTATACTGCGTTAGTTTCTTCTCGGAAGGAAGTAACCGGTGCAACTCCAAAAGGGAGACCAGGACCTCGTCCGCAGACAGAACCGCGCCATCATCATCAACCTGCTGCGCCTCAACGGGCCGCTCTCCCGCACCGACATCGCCGACCGCGCCGGCCTCGCTCCATCCTGTCTCACGCGCCTGGTGCGCGAGCTCTTGGCCGAGGACGTCGTCGCCGAGGTCGGCAAGTGCGACTCGAACGGCGGCCGGCCGGCGGTGCTCATGGCCCTGAATCCCGACTATGCCCACACGATCGGCGTCAAGGTCGAGCGGTTCCGGCTCCTCGCCGCGAGCGTCGACATGCGCGGCGCGATCGTCGAGCGCGCCGAGCACCCGTTCGACCATCCGCCCTCGCCTGACGAGGCGATGGACGCCATGGTCGAGACGGCCGGAAGGCTCCGGCACGGCCGGACCTTGGGGCTGGGTGTGGCGATCTCGGGGTTCGTCGACCCGGTCACGGGCGCCGACCTGTACTCGCCCATCCTCGGCTGGGAACGCACGCCGCTGCGCGACCCGCTGGCCGAGCGTCTGGGCCTGCCGGTGTGGGTCGAAAACGACGTCAACGCGCTCGCGCTCGCCGAACGCTGGTACGGCGCGGGAAGGGGCTTTCGGGACTTCGTCTGCGTCACGGTCGGCGAAGGCATCGGCGCCGGCGTCGTCATCGAGGGCGAGATCTACCGCGGCGCGTACGGCGGCGCCGGGGAGCTCGGCCACATGACGATCGACCCCGACGGTCCGGTGTGCCGCTGCCAGGAGCGCGGCTGCCTCGAGGTGTACGCGTCGGATCGCTTCTTGCTCGAGGAGGCGGGCCGACTGGGGTTCGCGAGCATCGCCCAGGTCGCGGCGGCGGCGCGCGCGGGCGAGTCAACCGCGCGGGACGCGTTCGGCCGCATGGGGCGGTTCCTCGGGTTCGGCGCCAAGAACCTGGTCAATCTCCTGAACCCGGAGGCCATTGTGCTCGGCGGCGAGCGGATGGAAGACGCCGACCTGTTCATCCCAGCAATGGAGGAGGAGGTTCGCCGCCACTCGTTCCCCGCCGAGGCCGAACGCCTGCGGATCGTGCCGGCCGAGCTGGGAGCGGACGGGTTCTTGATCGGCCCGGCCACGCTCGTCGCCGCGGACTTCTTCCAGCTTCCCGCGCGAGGAGGGATCGGATGACGCTGCGCGTCCAGCTCGAGCCCGACGGGACGCTGTCGATCCGAAACGGAGGCAACGTCGCGTTGCTCGACGTGCGCTGCGCGCTGGGACCGCTCGACGCGGCGCCGGCCGAGGGGACCCTGCGAGCCTCACCGTGGGAAGGTGCGGAGGGATGGGGTACGCGTGAGGCTCGCGAGGTCTTCTCGTCTCTGGCGCGCGACGACGCGGGCGTCGCGTTCAAGCTCACGGTCGAGGTCGAGGGGGACACGGCGTGGATCGTGGCCGAAGCGCAACGCGACCTCGAGAACCTGGCGGTCGGCGACACGTTCGAACGCGCCGGCCTCGCCGCGCCGGCCTTCTCGATTTCCCCGGGACTGCGCGCCCTGGCCGTGACCTACGGCCTCGGCCGCTCAGGACAAGGCGAGATCGGCGGCTACTGGCCCGAAGCTCGGACTGTGCCGGCCGACGCACTGCCAAGCGAGGCGTTGGCTCCGCTCGTCCTGTACGACGGCGACAGCGCGCTCGCCATCGCGCCAGCCAGCCAGTTCCTGACCAGCGCGCTTCTCCGCTTGCCGGGCGGCGCAGCGCGAACGCTCCACGGGGCCGTGGACGCCATACCGGTCGGCACGCGCATCGAGACGGTCGTCGCCGCCGGGCACGATGTGGCAAGCGCCCTGTCGCGCCTCGGCGACGCGCTTCTCGCCCGCGGCGGCAAGGCTCGCCCCTCGCCGGGCGCAGCGCTGTTCACGTCCCGGCTCGGCTGGTGGAACGCGTACGGGGGCTTCTACACCGAGCCGATCCGTCCGCTGGGCGAGAACCGCCTCGTCGAGCTCATCCAGCGTCTGCGCCGCGACGCGGTGCCGATCGGCTACGTAGGCCTGGATCTGTGGTACCCGTACCGGATGATCGGTCAGGCGTTGCGCTTCGCGCCGGACCCGCAGAAGTACGGCCGCGGGTTCGCCGAAATCGCCCGTCGGCACGGGGTTTCGTTCGTCTTCCACCTCTCGGCCTTGTCTCCGGACAACGTGTACGGAGCGAGCGGCGCCGATCCGTCCTTCTACGCCAAGGTCGCCGCGGAGCTGAGAGGGCAGGGCGGCGTCGCCGCCTGGCATGACTGGCTGCGCACGCAACAGCATCTCACGTCTGCCCTACGCGCCGACCCTCTGGCCGCAGACCGCTGGTTCCGCGGGATGGGCGACGCCCTCGATCGGGAGGGGCTCGCGCTCTTGCTGTGCATGCAGACGATGGGCATGGCCTTGGCGTCAACGACCATGCCCAACGCGCTCGCGGCGCGGACGGCGATCGACTACCTGTTCGGGCAACCGGAGGCGCTCGAGACGCTCGCGGCGCTCGGCCAGCCGGGCTTCCGCCAGGACGCGACGTCGCTGGCCGACCTCCGCCGCCAGAACCTGCTCCTCGGCTCGGTGCTCTACGCGCTCGGACTGCTTCCGTTCCACGACCTGTTCTTGACCCAACGGCACGAGGGACTGGGCGGAGCGTCGCCGCGAATCGAGGCCGCCCTGCGCGCGCTGTCCTGCGGTCCCGTGGGCATCGGCGACGGCCCGGGACTGACCCAAGTAGACCTCGTGCGCTCGCTGGTCTCGGCGCGCGGCCGGCTTCTTCAGCCCGACCACGCGCCGTACCCGGTGACCGCAACCCTTGGCGAGGACGTCGAGGTCTACCGAACGGAGCGCGCGGCCGGCGCCGCCCGCTGGGAGTACGTGATCGCGCTCAATGTCAGTCGCCGCTGCGCCTCGTTCCACGTGCCGCACGAGCGCGACGAGGTCGTCGTGTGGGACGCCCTGCGCCGCCGAATCGCCGAGTCGATGTCGGGCACGCTGGAGTCGGGCGAGGCGGCCGTGTTCGTCTTGGCCCCGCTCTGCGATGGCCTTGCGCCCCTCGGATTGGTGGACAAGATCGTACCGGCCCCGGCGGGCGTCCTGCGCTCGGCCGAGGCGCGCGGCGCCTGGCGCATCGAGCTCGACGCGCCCGGCGAGCGCTTTGCGTGGGTCGCCGCGGAGGCCCCGCGCGTCGTCGCCGACGACGGCCGGGAGTTGACGGTCCGCGGGCAGGCTGGGCTCTGGACGGTCGAGGTCCCGGAGCCCGTCTCGTGGCTGGTCGCCACCAGGAGGTGAGTCTCGTGAAGTGGATGCTCGTCTTGATCACGCTCGCCGGCCTCTCCCTCACCGCGCTCGGTGAGGCAGGCAAGGCGCCGCTCCAACTGGCCATCGTCTGGCATCAGCACCAGCCCCTGTACTGGAATCGTCTGACCAGCGAGTACGAGCTGCCCTGGGTTCGCGTGCACGGGGTGCAGGAGTACATCGACTCCGCGCGCATCTCGGCCGAGTTTCCCGGCGTGCGCGTGGCGTTCAACCTGCAGCCGAGCTTGCTTTGGCAGCTTGAGGACTACGCGACCACGACCCCGGAAGAGGCAGCACGTGGCGGCCTGTACGAGGTCGTCGGCGCGGTGGACAATCACCTGCGCTGGGTGTGGGCCCTCGCCCACGACCCGGCGTCTCTCGCCGCAGAAGACCGGGCCCGTCTGCAGGAGCAGAGCTTCTGGATCAACGGCTACATGTTCACCGACACGGCCGCTGACCCGTACTACGACCCGCGCTACGCGGAACTGAACGCTCTCCGTGGGACGCGCGCGCTGTCCGATGCCGAGCTCATGGACGCGGCGGCCCTCTTCCTGCTCTGGCAGATCTCGCCGGAGCTTCACGACGAGTTCGGGCTTGCGGCGTACCGCGGCCACGCCGGCTTCACGTGGGACGATCTCGCGCAGATCCTGCGGGCGCAGACGGCGATCCTGCAGCGCGTCGTCGCGGCCTACAACCAGATTGAGGCCCTGGGCAACGAGTTGTTCACGAGCCCGTTCTACCACCCGATCCTGCCGATCCTCGCCGCGCGCGGCTGGGGCACAGACGCGCAGGGGCAGTTCCAGCAGGCCCAAGCGCAGCACGCCGCGTTGTTCGGCCAGCCGGCGCGCGGCGTGTGGTCGCCCGAGCAGGCAGTGTCTGACGCGTCGCTCGCCCTCCTCGCGGCCGCCGGCTTCGCCTGGACGTCGACGGACGAGGGCCTTCTCGCGCAGGCGCTCGGTCACTCGCCGAGTCCCGCCGAGCTCACCACCGTCTACACATGCCAGGGCATCCACGTCCTGTTCCGCGAGTCGGAGCTGTCGAACCGAATCAGCTTCGCGTACGGGAACAAGCCGACCGACGCTGCTGTGGCCGACTTCCTCGGCGAGCTCCGCGCGATCTACGACGCGCTGGAAGATCCCACCGGACACGTGCTCACCGTGGCCCTCGACGGCGAAAACTGGATGTTCATGGCCGGGTACCCGAATAACGGCCGCGACTTCTTGCGCGCGCTGTACGCCGCCTTGGACGCGGCCGACTGGGTGCGCACCGTGACGCCCGCCGAGGTGCTGGCGACGCTCGCGGCGCCCGCGGAACTCGCGTCGATCCCGACCGGGTCGTGGGCCGGTGACCTGTCCACGTGGTCGGGCGAACCCGAGGAGGATCAGGGCTGGGAGACGCTCGCCGCGGCCCGCGCTGTCGTCACATCGGCCGGCGACCCGCCGGCAGCGCTCGACGCGATCTACGCGGCCCAGGGCTCGGACTGGTTCTGGTGGTACGGCACAGACCAGGACTCGAACACCGACGACATCTTCGACTGGCTGTTCAAGGCGCACCTCGTCGGCGCCTACCAGGCCGCGGGCGTTGCGGCGGCCGAGATCCCGGCCGTTCTCTCCCTTCGTCTGGTTCCGGCGACGCCGGCTGGGCTCGGCGAGGTCTCGCCGACCGTGGACGGCGCCGTCGCCGACGACGACGGGTGGGCCAACGCGGCGCCCGCGGCTGGGGACGGCGAGATCCGCTCGATCGCTGTGGGATACAAGGAGACGAATCTGTACGTGATGGTGGAGACGGCGAGCGACCCGGCGACGTGGCGCGGCCAGGAGGTCTTCCTCACGGTCTACGCCTCGGGCCTCCCGGGCACGGCGGCGAACGTCGCCACGCGGCTGACGGGGACCGCCCTGGGCTTTCCGCTGGCCACGGCCATGCAGCTCAACTTCACCAAGCTCGACGCGCAGGGGGTGGGCGTCGTCTCGAAGTACGCGGCCGACGGCCGCGGCGGGTGGACGTACGCGTCGTCGATCCGCACGACCGACGCGCGCCGCGCCGCGGTGGGCGCCCGCATCGAGATCTCGATGCCGTTCTCCGAGCTGGGGATCGAGCCGGGCAAGACGATCACGCTGGCCGTGGTCTTCGAGCGCGCGGGCGCACTGCTCGGCCACGCGCCGGCCCGGCCGATGCTCGCGGCGATTCCGACCCTCATCCGCGGCGTCGAGCGCTTCGCGGTGGACGACCCGCTGGGGGACGATCACGGCCTGGGGACGCTCACCTACCCCACGAACGCGGTGTTCGCCACGCCGGGGCTGTTCGACCTCGTCCGCTACAGCGTCTACGACGCGGACAACGCGTGGCAGATGGCCTTCGACTTCGCCGCGCTGCCCAACCCGTGGAACGGCCCCCTGGGGTTCAGCCACCCGATCCTGTACCTGTACTTCGACGTCGCGGAGGGCGGCGCCTCGGCGCCGCACCCAGAAGGCGAGGCTGCGCAGGTGGCGTTCGACCCGGCGCACCCGTGGGACACGTTCGTTCGCGTCGCGGGATGGCCGGCCTACGGCCGGCACCTGTGGACGGCGGCCGGTGAGGGCCCGATCCTCATCGAGGTGGCGTCCGATCCCAAGCGCGGCCGAATCATCGTGACAATCCCCAAGACGGTCCTGCCGGAGATCGAGGGGTGGCACTACGTCCTCGTCGGCTCGCAGGACGGCTACGGCAAGAACTACCTGCGCGGCGTCGGGACAACGTCCGGCGAATGGGCCGGCGGCGGCAGCCCTGACCCGTTCTGGGCTTCCCCGCTCTACGACATCCTGGCGCCGGAGGGAACGACCCAGGAGGCGATGCTGGCGTCCTACAGCCACGCCGCGGGGCAGGTTGCGCGTGTCATTCCCATGCACATCACATTCGACTCGCAGTAGGGAGGTGGTGTAGAAAAGCGAGACAAGCGGTCCGTCATGGGTCGAGAAGAGGAACCAACGAAAGCATCAAGGAGGAACACGACCATGAAGCGAGCAACAGTACTCATCCTCGGGCTCCTGCTCATCGCGGGGCTCACCGTAGTGGCCAGCACGCCCGGCAAGCTGTTGATCTGGGCGGATGACACGCGCACGCCGATCATGCAAGCGGTTGCGGCCCAGTTCACCGACGCCTACGGCGTCGAGGTCGAGATTCAGCAGGTTGGCTTCGGCGACATGCGGGGCCAGCTGGCGACCGCCGGCCCGGCCGGCGAAGGCCCGGACATCCTCATTGGCGCGCACGACTGGCTGGGCGAGCTCATCCAGAACGGACTCATTGAGCCGATCGTCCTGCCGACCGCCGTGGTCGACCAGTTCGACGCGGTCGCCGTCGACGCGTTCGCCTGGGGCGGGCTCATCTACGGCGTGCCGTACGCGACGGAGAACGTCGCCCTGATCTACAACAAGGCGCTCATCCCGACGCTGCCGAACACGTTCGAGGGCCTGCTCACGATCGCCAAGGGGCTCACCGACGTCGAGGCCGGCACCTACGGCTTCCTGATTCAGCAGCCGGATCCGTACCACACCTTCGCCCTGCACTCGGCGGGCGGCGGGTACATCTTCGGTCTGGATGCGAACGGCGTGCTCAACCCCTGTGACATCGGTCTCGACAACGCCGGGTCGATTGCCGGCGCGAAGATCCTCGACCAGATGGTCAAGGACGGCATCGAGGTCGCGGGCGCGGACTACAGCCTCGTCACCGGCCTGTTCAACCAGGGCAAGCTCGGCGCGATGATCGGCGGCCCGTGGACGCTCCCCGACGCGCAGAAGGGCGGCATCAACTACGGCGTCGCGGCCATCCCGACGATCATGGGCAAAGCGCCCGCGGTGTTCGTCGGCGTGCAGGGCTTCATGATCAGCGCCTTCTCGGCGAACAAGGTCCTCGCGAACCTGTTCGTGAAGGACTTCCTGATCACGAAGGACGTCATGCTCGACCTCTACGACCGCGGCGGCCGGCCGCCGGCCTACCTGCCCGCTCTCGCTGAGCTCTCGGGCAACGCGGACATCCAGGGCTTCGCCGCCAGCGCGGCGAACGGCACGCCGATGCCCAAGATCTCGCAGATGGGCTCGGTGTGGTCGGCCTGGTCGGACGCGCTCGCGCTGATCGTCAACCAACAGCTGGATCCGGAGACCGCGATGAAGAACGCGGCGAACCAGATCCGCACGACGCTCGGCTGCCCGTCGCAGTAAGCGGATGCGAGGGGCCGGCTCCGGCCGGCCCCTCCCTTTCCTCCCATGCGCGACTCGTTCGTGTTGCGAAACAGCCTGAAGATCCTCGGCCTCGGCCTCCTGTGCGCGCTCGCGATCTACGCCGCCTCGAGCCTGTTTGTCTCCGGATCGTACCTCCTCGCCGCGCTCCCGCTGATTTCGGCCGGCATCATCACGTACATCTTCCTCTCCAAGCGGCGGTACCCGATTCGCTGGCTCGTGCCAGGCCTCCTCTTCTTGTTCGTGATGGTTCTCTACCCGATCGGCTACACGTTTCTCGGGTCGCTGACGAACCTCGGCACGGGGCACATGTTGTCCAAGGGCCAGGCGATCGAGCAGCTCGTGGGCCGAACGTATGCGCCGCCCGGGGCGGAGCGCTACGCGTACACGGCGTTCCGCAACCCCGCGGGGGAGTTCGTCTTCCTCCTGCAGGGGCGCGACACGGTGCTCGTCGTCGGCGGCGAGGGAGAGACGATCACGCTTCCCGATGCGCGCGTCGTCGACGAGGACGGCGACGGCCAGCCCGACCGCGCCCTGGACGCGCATCGGCTCGAGGTGCGCGAGATCATCGCGCTCCTGCCAACGCTCCAAGAGGTGCGCATCGTCTACGCCGGCGTCACGCTCGGCATCGACTCGCTCACCGAGTTCCGCGTCCAGATGTCGAAGTACGCCTACGACGAAACGACCGAGACGATGACCGACCTGGAGAACGGGACGGCCTACACCGCGGTCCAGGGCATCTTCACGTCGGCGGCGGGCGAGGAGATCTACCCCGGCTACCGCGTGTGGATAGGGTTCACGAACTACGTGCGCCTCGTGAGTTCGTCCGCGATCTCGGGGCCGTTCGCGCGCGTCTTCGCGTGGACGATCGCGTTCGCTGTGTTGTCCGTTCTCCTCTCGTTCACGTTGGGGCTCGGCCTCGCGATCCTGCTCAACGACCCGCACCTGCGGGCGCGCACCATCTACCGGGTGCTCGTTATCCTGCCCTACGCGATCCCGTCGTTCATGACGATCCTCGTCTGGCGCGGGATGCTGAACCAGAACTTCGGGGTCCTGAATCAGATGCTGATGTCGATGTTCGGCGCCGGCGCGCGGGTGCCGTGGCTCACCGACCCGTGGGTCGCCAAGGCGGCGTGTATCCTCGTCAACCTCTGGCTTGGATACCCGTACATGATGATCGTCGCGCTCGGCGCCTTGCAGTCGATTCCCCACGAGCTCTACGAGGCGTCGCACGTCGACGGAGCGAGCCGCTGGCAGCAGTTCCGCAAGATCACCCTGCCGATGCTCCTCATGCCGCTCGCGCCGCTCCTCATCGGCAGCTTCGCGTTCAACTTCAACAACTTCAACCTGATCTATCTTCTGACCGGCGGGACGCCCCCGGTTCCCGGAACCCAGACGCCGGCCGGAGCCACCGACATCCTGCTCACCTACACCTACCGCCTCTCGTTTGAGGGGCAGAGAGGCAACCAGCTCGGGCTGGCGTGCGCCGTGTCTGTCGTCATCTTCCTCGTCATCGCCACAATCAGCGCGATCAACTTCCGCATGACGGGAACGCTCGAGGAGCTGAGCAAGAATGTATAGCCGTCACACCTGGGCCGGCAGCGTGGCTCGGCATCTCCTCCTCCTCCTCGCCATCGCCTTCGCCGTCTTCCCGTTCCTGTGGGTCCTGTCGGCCTCGTTCAACGCCACGGACAGCATGCAGTTCCAGAAGCTGATCCCGCCCACCCCGACGGTCTCTCACTACCAGGAGCTGTTCGGCGAGCGCTACAAATTCGGAATCTGGCTGTGGAACAGCGTCAAGATCTCGCTCATTACGTCGACGTTCGTCGTCGCCCTGACCGCGCTTGCCGCGTACTCGTTCTCGCGCTTCCGCTTCAAGGGGCGACGCGTCGGGCTCTTGGGACTCCTGCTCGTACAGATGTTCCCCCAGATGCTCGCCGTTGTGGCGTTGTACGTGCTGCTCCTCACGATGGGGCAGTTCTTCCCGTTCGCCGGGATGAACACGCACACGGGGCTCATCCTCATCTACCTCGGCGGCGCGATGGGTTTCAATACCTGGCTCATGAAGGGCTACTTCGACACGATCCCGCGGTCGCTCGAGGAGTCGGCCAAGGTCGACGGGGCGACGCCGTTCCAGGCGTTCGTCAAGATCATCCTGCCTCTCGTCCGGCCGATCCTGGCGACGATCTTCGTCTTGACGTTTATCTCGATCTACTCAGACTTCCTGATCGCGAGCGTCGTGCTGCGCACGGCCGACCAGCAGACGATCCCCGTCGGGCTGCGCGTGCTCATCTCCGACCAGTACGGCAGCCGCTGGGCGGTCTTCGCTGCCGGCGCCGTGATCTCGGCCCTCCCGTTCCTCGGCGTGTTTATCGTCGCGCAGCGGTACCTCGTCTCGGGGTTGACGCGCGGGGGCGTGAAGGAATGAGGCGCCTCGCGCTCGCGTGCCTGCTCGCCACGGCGCTCGGCGTGGCCGCGGCCGGCGCCGACGCGCCGTGGTGGCGCGACGCCGTGTTCTACGAGGTCTTCGTCCGCAGCTTTCAGGACTCGAACGGAGATGGGAAGGGCGACCTGGCCGGCCTCATCGACCGGCTCGACTACTTGAACGACGGCGACCCGGCGACGACCGACGATCTCGGCATCACGGCCCTCTGGCTGATGCCGATCATGGAGTCGCCGAGCTATCACGGCTACGACACCGTCGACCACACCAAGGTGGACGCCGAGTACGGGACCGTCGAGGACTTCGCGCGGCTCGTCGACGAGGCACACCGCCGCGGCATCCGGGTGATCGTCGACCTCGTGTTGAACCACACGTCGATCCTGCACCCGTGGTTCTTCGCCTCGCTCAGCCGCACGAGCTCCTTCCGAGATTGGTACGTCTGGTCCGACACCGACCCCGGCTACGCGGGACCGTGGGGCCAGCCGGTGTGGCACGCGCGCGGGGGAAGCTTCTACTACGGGCTCTTCTGGTCGGGCATGCCCGACCTCAACCTCCGAAACCTCGACGTCACAGCGCGCCTGTACGAGGCTGCGAGAACGTGGCTCGTCGACCGAGACGTCGACGGATTCCGGCTCGACGCCGCGCGCCACCTCATTGAGGACGGCATCGCCCAGGAGGACACGCAGGCGACGCGCGACTGGCTCGGCACGTTCCGCGCCGCAGTCGCAGGATGGGCGCCGGAGGCCTACGTCGTCGGCGAGGTGTGGTCCGAGCCGGAGACCATCGCCAAGTATGCCGGCGACGGGATCGACCAGGGGTTCGAGTTCTCGCTCGCGGACGCCATCCTGTCCGGCGTCCGCGACGGCTCCGCGCCCCGCATCCGCGACGCCTTGACGCGCGTCCTGCGCGCCTACCCGGACGGCACGTTCGCCACCTTCCTCTCGAATCACGACCAGGACAGGACGATGAGCCGTCTCCTCGGCAACGTGGCGCGCGCCAAGCTGGCCGCGGCGATCCTGCTCACCCTGCCCGGCACGCCGTTTCTCTACTACGGCGAAGAGATCGGGATGACCGGGACGAAGCCCGATGAGCGCATCCGCGCGCCGATGCAGTGGACCGACGGAGCCGGCGGGGGATTCACCGCGGGCACGCCCTGGGAGCCCTTCCAACCGGACGCCGCGCTGCGCACGGTGCGAGAGCAGTCCGACGACCCCGGGTCGCTCCTGTCGCAGTACCGGCGCTACACCCGCCTTCGCGCCGCCCACGCGGCGCTGCGGACTGGCTCGACGGCCCTGGTTGACGCGGGCGCACCGAGCCTCCTGGGCTACGCGCGCGTCCTCGCCGGCGACGCGGTGCTCGTCCTGCACAATGTGTCGCCCGTCGCCCAAGATGCGGCCGTGCGCGCGTCGTCGCTCGCGCCCGGCTACTACCTGGCCCGCGACCTCGTCGGGACGCGCCTTCCCGTGTTCGTCGCCGTCCGCGACGACGGATCCGTCACCGGCCCACCGCTTCGGATCGAGCCCTATGGCTCGCTCGTGTTCCGCTTGACCCGACCGTAGAAAGGGGATCTCTCATGCCGCGCCTCGTTCCTTCGTGGGTGCCCGACGCCATCTTCTATCAGATCTTTCCCGACCGCTTCCGGCGCGCCCGCGGCGCGTGGCCGAAAGAGGGCGCCGGCGAGACCCGTCAGCTGTGTGGCGGCGACCTCGATGGCGTGCGCGCGGCCCTCCCCTACCTCGAGGATCTCGGCGTCACGGCCCTGTACCTGACCCCGATCTTCACGGCCTCCTCGTACCACCGCTACGACACCGAGGACTACTTCCACGTTGACCCCGCCCTCGGCGGCGACGACGCCCTCGGGCGTCTGGTCGAAGCCCTGCACACGCGAGAGATGCGCATCGTGCTCGACGGCGTGTTCAACCACGCCAGTCACCGACACCCGCACTTCGTCGACGTCGTCAAACGCGGAGCCGAATCTCCCTACTGGACGTGGTTCACGGTGCACGGTCCGCGCGTGGTGACAGAGCCGGAGCCGAACTACGACTGCTGGGCCGGCGTCGCCACGATGCCCGAGTGGAATCACTCCCACCCCGAGGTTCGCGAGTACCTCCTCTCCGTGGTCCGGCACTGGATCCGCGCGTACGGGATCGACGGCTGGCGCCTGGACACTACTGAGTACCTGCCGCCCGACTTCATGCGCGACATCGATCGCGCGGCCAAGGCTGAGAGCCCTGAGACCTACGTGCTCGGCGAGGTCATGGGCCTGGGCAC
>JBFYQX010000049.1:0-2686 GCA_041302525.1 Candidatus Bipolaricaulota bacterium
GCCCGCCTGTCGCACGCGATGTGCCCCGGGAACGCCGAGACGTCGGGAACGACGACGGCGGCCCGAGTCTCGACGGCGCGCAGGCACACGCCGCCGCCGCGCAGGACTTGGCATGCAACCGCTCCCTCGTACGGGCCGACGTGAAGCTCGTCCCCGGCGACCCGGTAGAACCCGGTCCACAAGTGGTGCGGCATCTTGGCGTGGAGCACGCCGCAGACCGTCGCCATCGCCGCAACGAGGTCCGGCGACTTCCCCTCGATCAGCCCTCGCAGCTGCTCGTAGACCCGCTCGTATCGTGCGGCTCGGTTCTCCGTCACGCCTTGCTCCTCTCGACGCCCGCCGCTGCCCGACGCCCCGCCCAACTCGCCAGCGCCGCTCCGGCGATCGCCACGACGCCTCCGAGGATTGTGAGCGCTGTCGGAACCTCCGACAACCAGACCCAGGCGATGGCGATCGCGAGAACTGGGTTCAGGTAAAGGAAGCTGGCGAGCGCCGAAGCCGGGAACCGCGCCAAAGCGGCGACCCACAGCACGTACGCGATCGCACCGGGGAACACGCCGAGGTAGAGGGCGGACGCCGTCGCTGCCATCGGCGCCGCGCCCACGGTTCGGATCAGCCCGGGCAGGAACACCAACATCGGGATCGTGCCCGCCCAGATCACGTACGTCGTGAACTCAAGCGGTCCGTAGCGCGCCATGAACCTCTTCTGCAGGACGTTGTACGCGCTCGCGCAAACCGCCGCGAGGACGATGACCCCCGCCCCGGCCTCCATGCGCACGCCGCCGCCCTCCCCAAGCGCAATCAGGGCGACGCCGCCGAAACCGATGGCGATTCCAATCCACCCAATCGGCCGCATGCGCTCCCCAAGGACCGGCATCGCAAAGAGGGCTGTGAACAGAGGGGCCGACGCGATGAGCAGGCTTGCCGTACCTGCCGACACGCTCACTTCGCCGAAGTTCAGTGCGAGGTGGTACCCCGTAATCCCGAGCCCGCCAAGCAGAAGGAGGATTGGCACGTCGCGGCCGCGCGGGAGGCCGGTCCTTCTCACGCAGGCGACAAGTCCGAGGATGCACGACGCTGTGAGAAACCGGAGCAAAGCCAACTCCCCGGGGCCGTACGCCGAGAGTCCCGCGCGGATCGCCGCGAACGCGGACGACCAGAGGAGCAGAAGGATGGCCAGCCCTACGTACGAACTCATCGGTCTTCCTCCTCGCTCGCGTCGGGAGTCACCGGTGGATTGTACCGGCGCCGCCGCCTAAGCCTCCGGTGATTCAACCGGAACGGAACCCCTCGCGTCCCCGTCGGTGGGCACGGCAACCTCGACCGGTGGTTCGGGAGTGAAGCGCAGCACGGCGATCGCGATCGCGAGGAACGCTGCCGCCGCGGCGAACGTCACGTGGTATCCGACCCACTCCGCCAGGTACCCGCTCCCGACTCCCGCCAGGATCCACCCGACGCCGGAGACTCCGTTGTATAGTCCAATCGCGAGTCCGCGGCTCGCGCGCCTCGCAAACCTCGAGGTCAGCGCGAGACCCGTCAGTTGAACGTACGACCACGTGAATCCCACTCCCGCCAGCGTCGCGCAGATCACGACGGTCGACGGGGTGGCCGCCGTGACGCTCAGGTACAGCGCAGCCACCGCAAAGACCGCCAATCGGGCGGCCAGCGCCCCCATCTGCACCCGGCGGTTCCCCGAGCGCCGAATCCTTCGGGCCGCGAACGGGTAGGCGACGACCACCGCGATGTTCTGGACCGCGTAGCAGAGAAAGACCGTGCTCGATGGAATCTGGAACTGCTGCGCGAGGAGGAGAGGGAGCGGGATGCTGAACAACCCCATCCCCGTGAAGGCTGCGAGCGTCGCGGCGAGGAAGCGCCGCGTGCCGGGGCGCAGGTCTCGCGCGGAGCGCAGCTCGGCAACGACCCGCCGTAGGCTCAGCCGCCCATAGAGGTGGTGAGGAACGGAGAGGAGGCGCTCGACCAAGACTCCCCCCAGCGCGACGACGGCGCCGAGGAACGACCGCTGCGCGGGGGCGACCCGCGTCCCGCCGCCGGGCACGAACCGCGCGGAGAACGCTGCGGCCGCTAGCCCTCCCACGCCGACGAGGAGGAACGTCCCGCGGATCGTGGTGACGTCGTCGAACCACAGAGCGCCGAGGGCCATCGCGCCGCTCCCGACGATCAAGCCGATCTCCCATCCGATCTCGCCCAGCTGCTTCACGTGGCTGATCTTCCGCTCCCAGCGCCCTTGCTCGTGGTTTTCTATGACGATCAGAACGGAGATGGCGGCGTGAGCCATCCAGAAGAAGTTGAGGATCATGTTGAGGACGGCGAGTTGCTCGAACGTGCGAGCGAACGCCATGCCGACGAGACAGGCTCCGACCATGGCGTACGACAGGACGAGCACCGGCTTGCGGCGGTAGGCGGCGTCAGCCAGCCGGCCCCACGTCAAGCTGCCCACCACGCCGACGAAGCTGACGAGGCTCGATAGGACGCCGAGGGAGGCAACGGAGCGCCCGAGCACCGTGCTCACGGCGAGAGGAACCAGGACGGAGGCCGTTCCCTGGACGAGGCACGCCACGCTGGCCACCACGTACCAAGGCTCGACTTCTCGCCACCAGACACGGATCGATCGACGCACGGAAACCCCTCTCGGGATGGCGCCCGCTCACACAACACCCTTCCCCCC
>JBFYQX010000013.1:0-10291 GCA_041302525.1 Candidatus Bipolaricaulota bacterium
GCGCGACGGCCGTCGGCCGCGGCCTCGATGATCGTGGCCGGGCCGCGCGCAGCGTCGCCGCCCGCGTACACCCGGCCGAGGCTTGTCAGCCCGGTCAGCGGATCGACGCGCAGGGCGCCGCGCGCGTCGCGCGTGGCGAGGCTCGGCGCGAAGGTCGGTGCGGCTTGCCCGATCGCCACGACCAGCGTGTCGGCGGGGAGACGCAGACGAGCCGAAGCGTCCGGTACCGGCTGGCGCCGGCCGTCTGGGCCGGACTCGCCGAGCCGGTTGCGCACGACGTCGAGGGCCACGACGTCGCCGCCTTCTGCGACGGCTTCGACCGGCGTCGCCAGCTCAAGGAGCGCGCCGCCTTCGGCGAGGAAGTCGTCGACCTCGGCGCGGTCGGCCGGGAGCTCGGCTCGCGTGCGGCGGTAGACGAGGGTGACCGAACGGGCGAGGCGGAGCGCCGTCCGCGCGGCGTCAAGGGCTGTGTTGCCGCCGCCGATGACGAGGACGCGGGGGCCGATGGCCGGCGCGCGCCCGGCCGCGACGCGCGCCAACAGGTCGAGGGCTCCGTAGACGCCGGACGCGGTGAAGCCGGGAAGATCGAGCGGGGCGTCGCCGGCAAAGCCGGTGCCGACGTAGACCGCGTCGTAGCCGTCTGCGAGGAGGTCGGTCGGCGACGGCGCCGGGCGACCGGTCTCGATGTGAACGCCCAGGCGCCGGACGCGCTCGACGTCGCGGTCGACGGCCGCGGGCGGGATGCGAAAGGCGGGGGCCAGCGCGGGCATCCCGCCGGCGCGCGGCGCCTTCTCGAAGACGGTGACCGGGACGCCCGCAAGGGCCAGGTAGCCGGCCACGGCGAGGCCGGACGGCCCGGCTCCGAGCACGGCGACGCGGCGCGGAACGGGTGCCGCGGCGGCAAGCCGCGCCTGGCCGCGTTCGACCGCGTAGCGCTTGAGGTCACGGATCCGAACCGGGTGGTCGACCCGGCCGCGCGTGCAGCGGGCCTCGCAGCGCGCGGTGCAGATGTGGCCCGTTGTCTCCGGCAGCAGGTTGCGCGCGAGGATGGCGGCGAGCGCCGCGTCGGGGTCGCCGTCGGCGAGGTGCGCGGCGTAGATGGGCACGTCCTGGCAGGCCGGGCATGCCGCGACGCACGGCGCGGCGATGCAGTCAAACGTCGGGAGCGGGTCGGCGATCTTCGGCAGGTCCGCGGGCACGGCGTCGCGCCGGTAGCGGGGGTTCTCGACGGCGTCGCGCGCCAGGCGGTCGAGCGCCGCCGGGGCCCGTGAGGCGAACTCGTCGACAGTCCGCGCGCCGGCGTCGGCCATGGCGCGATCAAGGCGGCTGACGAACTGGCGCAGACGGCCAGGGCCGCCGGGCTTCAACAGGTCGGTGGCGACGGTCACCGGGCAGGCCCCGGCGGCGACGAGCGCTGCGGCGTTGTCGGCGTCGGCGCCCGCCGAATACGACACGGCGAGCCCCGGCGCGGCGGCGTGCACCAGCTCGGCGAACAGCGTCGCCGTGAGCGGGAAGAGGGCGCGCCCAGACATGTAGGCCATGTCGCCGGACAGGACGCCGCGGACGTTGCGCAGGGCGAGCGTGTTCGACAGCTTGACCGCGAAGCAGCGGCCGGCGCGATGCGCGGCCGTGCGGAGGGACGCGATGAGATCGAGGCAGGCGTCGAAGCGGAGGTCGTGGTCGAAGGCGTCGTCGGGCACGTCCAGGTCGACGTAGCCGAGGGTGTCGCCGAGGATCTCGCGGACCCGCTCGCGGCCGAGCAGTGTGGGGTTGAGCTTGACGATGACGTGCAGGCCGCGGTCTTCGAGCAGGTGGCGGGCGATGCGCTCGATCTCGTCGGGCGGACAGCCGTGCATCGTGGACAGGGTCACGCTGTCGGAGATCCGGTCGGGGATCTCGGTGTCGCCCAGGTTGGGGAACTCGGCGCGCAGGGCTTGGCGCACCGGGTCGAGGAGCGCCTTCGCGTCGCGCATCTGGTCGAGGAACCGCTGCACGCTCGGGCTGCGCACGCCGTCGAGCGTGTAGCCCACGCTCTGATTGAAGTGCGTGCGGTCGACGCCCTTCGGCCAGCCGAGCGCGTGCGGCAGGACGTGGACGAGGGCCCAGGCGTGTGCGTACTCGCGCGCCGACTGGGCGAGCGTCAGCTCCTGCGACCATTCCACGTTGTACCCTTCGTCCGCGGCGTCGATGCACGGGCGCGGGATCTCGAGGCGATCGAGAACCTGGACGGTCTTCAGTTCGATGAACCGCCCGCCGCAGAGCCATGCCGAGGCAATGTTCTGGGCGAGCTGGGTGTGCGGGCCGGCGGCCGGGCCGAACGGCGTGGAGATCGCCGCGCCGAGCGGCCGCGAGGTCTCGGTGCGCCGGTCCGAGGACGGCGCGAAGAACAGGGCCTCGGGAATGCCGTAGATCGAGGCCGTGGCTCGGCGTTCGGCGAGGGCCCACGCGAGGAGCTGGGCGAACGAGAGCGGGCGCATCGCGGCCGTCATCGGGATGCCCCCACGCCGAGACGTTGCCACAGGAGCGCCGCCTGGGTCCGCGCCCGCGCTCGCTCCGCGGCCTCGTCGACGCCGACCAAGGCGCCGTCGCGCAAGACGGGCCGGCCGGCCACGAAGAGGTCGGAGACGCGCAGCGCGTGGACGGCGACGCCGAACAGGAGGTGGCCGAGCACGGTCGTGGCGTCGACGGGCGTGGGTCCGTCGTAGTCGAGGACCGCGAGGTCGGCGGCGTGACCGGGGACGATGCGGCCGACGCGCACGCCGAACGCCCGCGCGGCGATCTCGGGGTTGTGGACGAACAGCATGCGGTGGAGGTCGGCGAAGCCACCCGCTTGGGCGTCGCCGAGCGCGTGCTTCTGCAGGAGCCCCGCGGTGAACAGCTCGGTCAGCAGGTTCGCGCCGAGCCCGTCGGTTCCGAGGCCGGCGACGACGCCGCGGCGCGCGTAGCCGGAGAGGTCAAACGTTCCGACGGCGTTGTTCATGTTCGAACGTGGGTTGTGGACAACGGCCGCGCCGCGGTCGGCCACGAGGTCTTTCTCCATCTCGTCGAGGTGCAGGACGTGCGCCAGGATCGAGGACGGACGGAGGAGGCCGAAGCGATCGAGGCGCGGGATGACCCGCTCGCGGTGGCGGGCGAGCGAGAGCTGCTGGTCCTCGGGCCCCTCGGCGACGTGGATGTGAATGCCCGCGCCGTCTGGTAGGCGCGCGGCGACCGCGGCGAGCGTGGCGTCGCTGAGCGTGAACGCGGCGTGCAAGCCGAAGTGGGCTGCGACGCGCGGGTCGCGCTCCGATGCGAGGGCGCGGACGTTCTCCTCGATTCCGAGGCGCGTCGCCTCCGGGCCGTCTCGGTCCGACACCTCGTAGGCCAGGCCGACCCGCAGGCCGACCCGCGCAGAGAACGCCTCGCGCACGAGGTCGAGCGAACCGGGGATGGCGGCGGGACTCGCGTGGTGATCGAGCACGGTTGTGACGCCGCAGTGCGCGGCGTCCATCGCGGCAACCATCGCGCTCGCCAGGACGGTGCCGGGATCGAGAGCTTTGTCCAGGCGCCACCAGAGTTGCTCGAGGATGTCGGCGAACGAGCGCGGCGCGTATCCGGGGATCGCCAGGCCACGGGCGAGCGCGCTGTAGGCGTGCCCGTGGGCGTTGATCAGCCCGGGGATCACGAGCTTGCCTCCGACGTCGACGCGGTCGGCGCGCGGCGCGCCCGGAGCCGCGCCCATCGCGGCGATCTTGTCTCCCTCGAGGACGATGGCGCCCCGCGACACGGTCGCTGCGCCGTCCCAGACGAGCGCGTTCTCGATGATCGTCGTCACGCCGGTTCCTCCTCGTTCGCCGGCGTTGAGGATACGGCCTGTCCGGCGGTCTGCCAATCGCCCGCGGCCTCGCTTGTCTCCCCCGAAGGGCGCGGCGATACTAGCGAACCGAGGAAGGAGGTTGCGTGTCGCTCACCCACGTCGAGAGGATCGTCCGTCCCGCGAGCGTTCGCGAGGCCTGGGAGGCACGGATGCGGGCGCCGGAGGCGACCCGCTTCCTCGCCGGGGGCGTCGATCTTGTGCTGTACGCGCCGCCCTCTGTCACGACGCTCGTCGACCTCGCCGGACTTGGGCTCGGCGCGATCCGCCCCGACGGCCAGGATCTTGTCATTGGGGCCACAGCCACGTTGTCCGAGGCGCTCGCGTCGGACCTCGTCCGCGCGGCGGCCGGCGGGTTCCTGGGCGACGTCTTGCGGCGCGTCGCCTCGCCGCTGCAGCGGAACGTGGCGACCGTCGGCGGCGCGGCCGTGCGCGCCCACCCGTGGTCGGACGTGGTGCCGGCGCTCCTGGTCCTCGACGCCGAGCTCGAGGCGTTCGACGGGAACGAAGTGCGCGTGCCGCTGGCCGGCGCGGGCGCTCTGGGGCGCGACGTGTTTCCGCTCGTGACGGCGATCAGAATCCCCGCCGCCTGGCTCGGCGCGCGCGCGGCGTTCGAGAAGTTCGCCCGCAGCGGGTTTGATGTCGCCACTCTCAACTGCGCCTGCGCCGTTCGCCTCGAGAAGGGGATCTGTCGCGAGGCGCGCGTCGCGGTCGGAGGAACACCGGGCCTCGCGCGTCGCCTGCCCGACGCCGAGGCGGCGCTGTGTGGCGGGAAGCTGACTGCCGACCGGATCGCCGCTGCGGCCGACGCCGCGGCGCGGACGATCGACGCGCGCGACGATCGGCGTGCGAGCGCCGCGTACCGGCGCCGACTCGCCGCGGTGGGCGTGCGGAGGTGCCTGACGGCGCTCGGGACGGAAGAGAGGAGCCGACGATGATCCGACTGATCGTGAACGGGCGCGAAGAGAGCTGGGACGCCGCGCCGGGCGATACCCTGCTCGACGTCTTGCGACGCGAGGGCTGGGTCGGCGTCAAGAAGGGCTGCGGCGCCGGGGACTGCGGCGCGTGCACCGTGCTCCTGAACGGCCGCGCCGTGAACGCGTGCCTCGTCCTCGCGGCGCGGGCCGAGGGAGCGGAGGTCGTCACGATCGAGGGGTTGTCCAGAGACGGGACCCTGCATCCGGTCCAGGAGGCGTTCCTCGAGACCGGCGCGGTGCAGTGCGGCTACTGCACCCCGGGCATGGTGCTGTCCGCGGTCGCGCTGTTGGCGGAAAACGCGCGTCCGACCGAGGACGAGATCCGCGAGGCCGTCGCCGGCAACCTCTGCCGTTGCACGGGCTACGTGAAGCAGGTCGAGGCGATCGAGCGCGCGGCGGCACGCCTGAGAGGGGAGCGATGACCGACCGGCGCGACTTCGCGGTTGTCGGCAAGAACGAGCGCAAGGTGGACGGGCGCGGCCTGGTGACCGGCAGCCCCCTCTTCGTGGCCGACGTCGACGTGTCGAACGCGCTGGTCGTCAAGATGCTGTGGAGCCCGTTTGCGCACGCCCGCATCGTCTCGATCGACGCGCGGGCGGCGGCGGCGATGCCCGGTGTGGCTCTCGTCATGACGCACGCCAACACGCCGGCCACGCGGCACACGACAGCGGGCCAGGGTTTTCCGGAGCCTTCGCCCTACGACGCGCGGATGTTCGACACCAAGGTTCGCTACGTCGGCGACCGCGTCGCGGCGGTGGCGGCCGAGTCGGAGGAGATCGCCGAGCGCGCACTGTCGGCGATCCGCGTGGAGTACGAGGAGCTGCCGGCCGTTCTGTCGATCGACGAGGCCCGTCGCGCCGGTGCGCCGGTCCTCCACGACGAGACGGACGCGCAAGGCATCTACGATGCGGCGCGCAACGTGGTGGCCGACGTGGACATCGACGTCGGCGACGTTGCGAAAGGGTTCGCCGCGTCGGACGTCGTCGTCGAGACGACGTGCGAGACGCAGTACGCGCAGCACACGCCCATCGAGACGCACGTCGTGCTGGCCTCGCTCGACCCCGAGGGTCGGCTTGTCCTGAGGACGAGCACGCAGGTGCCGTTCCACGTGCGGCGCATCGTGGCGCAGACGCTCGGCTTGCCGATCGCCCGCGTCCGGGTCATCAAGCCGCGGATCGGCGGCGGGTTCGGCGTGAAGCAAGAGGTGCTGCTCGAGGACGTCGCCGGTTGGGTCGCCCTGCAGACGCGTCGCCCCACGCTGTTCGCCCTGACCCGCGCGGAGGAGTTTGTCTCTTCGCGCACACGGCACCCAATGCGGGTCCGCGTGAAGGTTGGCGCGGCCAAGAGCGGCCGGCTGCACGCGATCGAGATGGAGGCGATCTCGAACACGGGCGCGTACGGGGCGCACGGGCTGACGGTGCTGGCCAACACGGGGTCCAAGACGCTTCCGCTCTACAACAAGGCTGAGAACGCCCACTTCTTCGGGCAGGCCGTCTACACGAACCTGCCGGTCGGCGGCGCGTACCGGGGCTACGGCGCGACGCAGGGCTACTTCGCCCTCGAGACGGCGATGGACGAGCTCGCCGAGCGGCTGGGGATCGACCCGATCTGCCTGCGTCTCCAGAACGCGATCCGCGCCGGCGAGGGCTCGCCAATCTTCGAGAAGCTGGGCGAGGGGCGCGAGGGTGTGGCGCAGACGGTGAAAAGCTGCCAGCTCGAGGAGTGCCTGAAGGTCGGTTCCGAAGCGATCGGCTGGTCGACGTGGCGCGCCCGGCGCGAGCGCACGGGTCCGTGGGTTCACGGGATCGGCATGTCCGTCATGATGCAGGGGTCAGGCATTCCGCAGATCGACATGGGCGCGGCGACGATCAAGATGAACGAGGACGGCTCGTTCAACCTGCTCATCGGGGCGACCGATCTCGGCACGGGGTCCGACACCATCCTGGGGCAGATCGCTGCTGAGGTGCTCGGGGTGCCGCTCGAGAAGATCATCGTCCTGTCGTCGGACACCGATGTCACGCCGTTCGATGTCGGCGCGTACGCGTCCTCGACGACGTACGTTTCGGGGATGGCCGTGCAGCGAGCGGCCGAAGACGTGCGCGGCCAGATCCTGCGCGTCGCGGCCCCGATGCTCGGCGTCGCGGCCGAGAGCCTCGCGTTGCGCGACGGCCAGGTCGAGGGGGCCGACGGGGCGGCGGTGTCGCTGGCCCGGGTCTGTGAGCGGGCCATGTACCAGACGGACCAGTTTCAGATCGCGGCCACGGCGTCGTGTGTGCCCACCGAGTCGCCGCCGCCGTTCCTCGCGAACTTCGCGCGCGTGGCCGTGGACACGGAGACCGGCGTCGTCCGCGTCCTGCACTACGTGGCCGCCGTCGACTGCGGCACCGCGATCCACCCCCGCCTGGCGGAAGGACAGGTCGAGGGGGCGATCGTGAACGGCATCGGCTACGCCCTCTCCGAGGAGATGCAGTTCAGTTCACGCGGCCGGGTCAGGAACCCGAGCCTGTTCGACTACAAGATCCCCTGCGCGTTGGACGTGCCGCGCCTCGACGTCCTGCGGGTGGATTCCTACGAACCGACGGGCCCGATGGGCGCTAAGTCGGTGGGTGAGATCGGGATCAACGGCCCGATCCCGACGATCGCCAACGCGATCTACCACGCGGTGGGCGTCCGACTGCGCGCGACGCCGTTCACGCCCGAACGCGTGCTGGAAGCGCTCGACCGCGCGGGTCGCGACGGCGAGACGAAAGGAGCAAGATGAAGGTCCTCGTGGTGACGGCAAGCCCGAACGAAGATGGGCTGACAGCGGCATGCGGTGAGGCCGCGCGACAGGGCGTTGTGGACGGCCAGAGCCGCGCCCGCGTGATCAATCTCAACAGCTTCCGGCTCGACCGCTGCTCGGTCTGCGGCAACGGCTGGGGAACCTGCCGCACGGAACACCAGTGCTGCCTCGACGACGACTTCGCCGACCTGCAAGGCATGTTCGGCGAGGCCGACGCCTACGTGCTCGTGACGCCCGTCTACTTCGGCGAGCCGAGCGAGTCGTTCAAGGCGCTCGCCGACCGGTTGCGCCGATGTGAGGCGACGAAGGGCGAGGCTTCGCCGAGCGTCTTGTCCGGCAAGCCCACGCTGGCGATCGCCGCGGCCGGCGGAAGCGGCGGCGGGGCCGTGCACTGTCTTGCCGAGATGGAGCGCTGGATCCGCCAGGTCGGCGCGGCGCCGCTCGACTCTATCCCCATCACGCAGCGCACGCGCTCGTACCAGCTGGAGACGATTCACGACGCGCTTGTGGCCATGTGCACGTCGGAGGCGACCCCGCGGCCGACAGCGGCCGCCGCCGAGCCCAAGCGGCGCGGACGGGCGCCGCGGGCGTCGTCGCCTGGGGGACGGCGCCGCGGGGGTGCAGAGGGTCGAGGCGCCCGCGAGGGCGGGAAGGATTCCCGCTAGAGTTCGTAGATGTCGCGGTACTTGTCCTTGACGTAGCGCACGAAGTGCGCGGCGTCCAGCGGTTGCCCGGTGACCCGGCGGATGAGCTCATCCGGCTCGAAGGCCGCGCCGTGCTGGTGGACGTTCTCGCGCAGCCAGCCAAGCAGCGGCTTCATGTCGCCGCGCCGCAGGTCGTCGTCAAGCGACGGCAGGCTCTTGCGGATGGCCGGCAGCATCTGCGCGGCGTAGAGGTTGCCCAGCATGTACGACGGGAAGTAGCCCATGTACCCGAGGGACCAGTGCACGTCCTGCAGGACGCCCAGCGCGTTGTTCGGGGGGACGATCCCCAGGTAGTCGCGCATCGCCTGGTTCCACCGCTCGGGCAGCTCGGCTACGCGGATCGTCCCGTCCACGAGGCCGACCTCGATCTCGAAGCGCAGCATGATGTGGAGGTTGTACGTGACCTCGTCCGCCTCGACGCGGATGAGCGACGGAGCGACGACGTTGCACGCTCGGTACAGCGCGTCCGGTGAAGCGTCTCGGAACTGCGGGAAGTGGCTGGCGAGGACGGGCTGGAAGAACTGCCAGAACGGCCGGCTCCGCCCCACCTGATTCTCGATCATCCGCGACTGCGACTCGTGAATGCCGTTCGACGACCCGTTGGCCAGCCCGAGATCCCACAGCTCGCGCGACATCCCCTGGTTGTACAGAGCATGTCCGCCCTCGTGGAGCGCCCCGAACAGGCTCGGCAGCGGCGAGTCCGTGGGGTAGCGGTTCGTGATCCGGACGTCGCCCGGGCCGATGGTTTGTGTGAACGGGTGCGCCACGTCATCGACCGCGCCGGCGGCGACGTCGTAGCCGATGATCTCGAGCGCGTGCCGCGTCAGCTTGCGCAGCGCGTCGGCGTCGAACGTGCCGTCGAAGGCGTGCGCGTCGGGCGCCTTCCCGTCGCGGGTCAGCTGCTTGAGAAATGGCACGAGCTCGGACCGCAGAGGCTCGATGATCGCGCGGAGCTGGCGGCACGTGAGGCCGGGCTCGAAGTCCTCGAGCAGGGCGTCGTAGGGGTGCTCCTTGTAGCCGTAGTAGTCGGCCAGCCGGCGCGCGAAGTCGACCATCTTCTCGAGATGCGGCTGGAACAAGGCGTAGTTGTCGGTCTGCCGTGCCTGGATCCACGCGCCCTGCGCCTCGGACTGCGCGATCTGGCGGGCCTCGACGAACGCGGCCGGCACGGCGCGCGCTCGGGTGTAGGCCTTCTCGTTGATGCGCACGCTGGCCTTCTCCAGCGGCGTGAGGCTCGTGTCCTCGCGCAGCGCGGCGAAGTGCTGGCCGAGGACGTCGGCCGTCGACAGCTCAAAGACCATCCGCGTGAGCTTGCCCTGAACGAGCGCGCGGTACGGGCCTCCCTTTGGAGGCATGTGCGTCTGCAGATCCCAGCCGAGAACAGCGGCCGCGGACCCCAACTTCCCGATCTCGGCGAGGTGGTCGCGATACATGGCGAGCGTGCTCAAGCTAGACCCCTTTCGTGCGATGGAACGCATCACAGTGCGGTGCGGCCAGTATAGCGGAGGCACCGGCAAGGCGCATCGGGCTCTGGGCGCCAGCAATGCGGCTACAGGAGGGACGCGAGCAGGGTGCGGTCCAGGCGCGTCGGGTGGTTGTTGAAGCGCACGATGCCCTCGCGGTCGATGACGAACGTGCGCGGGATTCCCGTGACCTGGTAGCGGGACGCCACCGCCTGGGCTGCGGCGTAGGAGTCATACAGGGCGACCATGTCCGTGAAGCCGTTTGCCGCCAGGTACGCCGAGGCTGCGGACGCCGTGCGGTCGAGGCTGATGCCGACGAGGTCGACGCCGCGGTCGGCGACGCCCCGCCACAGGGTGTGGAGCGTCGGCATGGTCGCGCGACACGGGCTGCACCAGCTGGCCCAGAAGTCGAGGATCACGACGCGCCCGCGGAACTGCGCGAGCGAGACGGACCGGCCGTCCAGCGTGGCGAGCGTGAAGTCCGGGGCGCGCTCGCCGACCCGCGTGCCCAC
>JBFYQX010000069.1:0-14139 GCA_041302525.1 Candidatus Bipolaricaulota bacterium
GCCTGGCTCCCGCTGGCCCGCGCCTGGACGCTCGCCGCGGCCGTCGCCGGGCGCCGCGACGCCGACCGCGTTGCTCCACCGCGCAGCGAGTTCCTATAATCGCCCCATGACGAGGGGGAAGGTCGCATCCAAAGCGGCGGCTCGAGCGCGCCGGCCGTTCGGGTTCGACCGGCTCCTCGTGTTCGGCATCGCCTTCGCCGTCTTCGTCCTCCCGCTGTTCATCCTGCCGAACGCGACCGAGTACGGGTACACGAAGACGATTCTGGCCCTCGTCCTGGTCTCGCTCCTCGTCGTCGTGTGGGGCCTCGACGCGTGGCGCAAGAAGGCGTGGGCCGTCCGCGTGCCCTGGATCACCTGGCCGTTCCTGGCCCTCGTCGCGGCGAGTCTCTTCTCGCTCCTCGGCGCGACGAACGGCCGCTTCGTCGTGCAGAGCCTCGTGTTGCTCGTCTACTTCTTCTTGCTGCTCTTCCTCATCCAGAACGCCGTGCGCGCGAAGCGCGACGTGACGCTCGTCCTGGGCTCGTTTCTCGTCTCGGTGACCCTCGTGTCGCTCTACGGCATCCTGCAGTACGCGGGCGTGATGCGCGGGCCGAGCGACGGCAAGGGGCTGGAGCAGGTTATCTCGACCCTCGGCAACAAGGAGTACGTCGCGGGACTGCTGGCCTACATCCTGTTCCCGTCGCTCATTCTTGTCTTCCGCGTCCGCTCGCGGCTCCTCCGCGCCGCCGCGGTCGGCCTGATCGGCTTCAACTTCGGCGCGCTCGTCCTGTTCGAGCAGGTCGGCGCGAACGTCGCCCTGGTCGCGGCTGCGGTCGTGTTTGTCCTGGGCTGCATCGTCTTCCGCCCGCTCGCCGCCCTGCGCCGCGTTCGCGGCTGGATCCTCGCCTTGCTCGTGGTCCTGACGTTCGCCTACCTGGTCGAGGCGCCATCCGGCCCGCTCAACTCGCTCGTCGGGCTCTCGGCGGGCGAGCCGTCGTGGATCCGCCAGATCTGGCAAGGCAACTCGGGCGCGGTGAGAACGTGGGACTGGTGGGTGGGCATCGAGATGTGGAAGGCGAGCCCGTGGGTCGGCGTGGGCCTCGGGAACTACAAGGTCGAGTTCTTGCCGTACAAGGCGGAGTTCCTGGCGACGCCGCGCGGGCAACCGTACGACTTCTACATCGCCCGGGCGGCGCAGGCGCACAACGAGTACGTCCAGGTGCTGGCCGAGCTCGGGCTCTTCGGGGCCGTGGCGCTCGCTGCGCTGCTCGTGACCCTCGCGGCCTCGCTCCTGTGGCGCCTTACGGCGAACCGCGACCCGGAGGACCGCCTCGATCTCCTGTGTTGCGTGGCCGGCCTCGCCGCGGTCGTGATCCACGCGCTCGTCAGCTTCCCGGCGCACCTCCCAGCATCGAGTCTCGCGGCCGTCCTCGCCTGCGGCCTCGCGCTCTCTCCGGCCTACGGCGAGCGCGCGGGACGCGCCTTCACCCTGCGCGGCCCCGCCGTGCGGGCCGCGGTCCTGTCCTTCGCCGCCATCGGAACGGCGGTGTCCGTCGTCGCCGCCCGCGACCTCGCGGCGAACGTCTGGATGCGCCAAGGGATCATGGACTTGCAGCTCGGCCGCACCGTCGAAGCGCGCGCGGCGCTCGAACGGAGCCTGCGCCTCGACTTCGCGCCGCACCAGACCTACTTCTACCTCGCCACCGCGCAAGCGATGACCGGAGACCTCTCCGCGGCCTACGAGAGCGCGCGGCGTTGTCTGACGCGCTTCGTCGACGAGAGCGCGTACATCCTCTACGCCGAGCTCGCGGTGAACGTCGGCGAGATCGCCTCCGCGAGGCAAATGCTCGAACTCCTGCTCGCGACCCGGCCGTCTCCCGAGCTGGAGAGCCGCGCGCGGTACCTGCTGGCGATCGCGACGTGGCGCGGCGGCGACCTCGAGGCGGCCACGGCGCAGCTCGAGGCGGTCGTCCGCGACGCGCCCGGCTTCGAGGCGGCGCGCATTGCCCTGGGCAACGTCTTGTTCGCCCGCGGGCTCACCGGGCAGGCCGAGTCGGTCTATGCACAGGCGCTCACCCTCGTCGAACGCAGCCTGGCCGAGGACGAGGCAGCGCTCACCGCAGCCACGTCCCTGTCTGTGTCGGCATACGGCGAGCTGCGCGCGTCGATTGCCACCCTGCGCGCCCAGCGCGACGCGCTGCGAGAGCGATTGCGGGCGATCCGCGGAAGCTAGGTTCCACACCCCTCGGGACTCCGCCGCCCGGCAAGATCCCTTGCGGCACGCGAAGCGGGATCCTTATACTGGCCGCCATGGCCCTGGAAAGCATCCGACACGCGATCGACTACCTCCTCGGGCAGACGAACGCTCAGCAGCTCAAGCGCTACGATCACGAAGTCGAGCGTATCGGCAGCATGGCCGAGGCGGTTGCCGCCCTCGACGACGACGCCCTGCGCGCCAAGACGGCCGAGTTCCGCGCCCGCCTCACGCAAGGCGAGAGCAAGGCTGAGATCCGCGCCGAGGCGTATGCCGTCGCCCGCGAGGTCGCCTGGCGCCAGGTGGGCATGCGCCCGTTCGATGTGCAGATCCTCGGCGCGCTCGCGCTCGACGACCACCGCATCGCCGAGATGCAGACCGGCGAGGGCAAGACGCTCGTCGCAACCCTGCCGGCGTACCTCAACGCGCTCGTCGGCAGCGTGCACGTCGTCACGGTCAACGACTACCTCGCCAAGCGAGACCGGGAGTGGATGGGTCCGATCTACGAGTCTCTCGGCCTCACGCTCGGCCTGATCCAGGAAGACACGCCGCCGGCCGACCGGCAGGCCGCCTACGCCGCCGACATCACCTACGGAACGAACAACCAGTTCGGCTTCGACTACCTGCGCGACAACATGGTTCTCTCGGTGAGCGACAAGGTGCAGCGCCCGCTTGAGTTCGCAATCGTCGACGAGATCGACAACATCCTCATCGACGAGGCGCGCACGCCGCTCATCATCTCGGGCTCGACGGCCGACGCCTACGACCTGTACAAGAAGTTCGCCAGCCTGGCCCGCCGCTTCGTCCGCGCCCAGGACTTCGAGATCGACGAGGCGACGCGGCGCCTCACGCTGACCGACGACGGCATCCGTCGCGCCGAGCGCGAGCTGGGGATCGAGAACCTGTTCGCGCCCGAGCACGTCGAGACCCAGCACTACATCGAGAACGCGCTGCGGGCCCTCCACATGTACAAGCGCGAGGAGCAGTACATCGTCAAGGAAGACCGGGTGATGATCGTCGACGAGTTCACGGGCCGTCTGATGCCCGACCGGCGCTACTCGGACGGCTTGCACCAGGCGCTCGAGGCGAAGGAAGGGATCACGATCCAGCGCGAGTCGCAAACCCTCGCCCAGATCACTCTCCAGCACTACTTCCAACTCTACAAGGGCCTCTGCGGCATGACCGGCACGGCCAAGACCGAGGAAGAGGAGTTCAAGCAGATCTACGGACTCCCGGTCCTCGTCATCCCGCCCAACCGGCTCCTGCGTCGCGAGGCGAAGCCCGACAAGCTCTTCCGCACCCGCAAGGCCAAGTACGAGGCCGTCGCCGACGAGGTTGCCCGGCTGCACGCCGAGGGGCGCCCGGTGCTGATCGGCACGACGTCCATCGACGTGTCGGAGCTCGTGTCGCATCTCCTCAAGGCGCGCAAGCTGCCGCACACGGTCCTCAACGCCAAATACCACGAGAAGGAGGCCGAGATCGTCGCCCAGGCCGGCCAGCACGGTGCGGTCACCGTCGCGACGAACATGGCCGGACGCGGAACCGATATCAAGCTCGGCGACGGCGTCGCCGAGCTGGGCGGCCTGCACGTCCTCGGCTGCCAGCGCCACGAGTCGCGGCGCATCGACAACCAGCTCCTCGGGCGCGCTGGCCGGCAGGGAGACCCCGGCTCGTCGCAGTTCTGCCTGTCGCTTGAAGACGACCTCCTGCGCGTGTTCGGCGGCGACGCGATCGGCAGCGTGATGGACCGCCTCGGGATGAAGGAAGGCGAAGCCATCGAGCACAACCTGCTCTCGAGCGCCATCCGCCGCGCCCAGAAACGCGTCGAGGGCCGCAACTTCGAGATCCGCAAGCGCCTCCTTGACTACGACCTCGTCCTGGCCAAGCAGCGCGACGCCATCTACTCCCTGCGCAACCGCTTCCTGCTCCCGGCTCGCGACGGCGGCCGGCTGCCTGAGAGCGCTGCCACCGATCTGGACGAGTACTTGCACGACCTGTTCGAGGAGTTCGTCGAGAACCTGGTCGCCGCGCACGCCGGCCGGAAACGCGCCGCCGACGAGTGGAACCTCGAGGCGATCGCCCACGAGCTCTCGGCCTTCCTCCCGTTCGACGGCGCATCGCTCGACGGGCTGTCCACGCAGGATCTCGTCGCCCGCGGCGTCGAGCACCTCGATCGCGCGCTCGCAGAGCAGAAAGAGCGTCTGGGCGAGCCTTTCCCGCTCCTCGCCCGTTACCTCGTGCTCACGACGCTCGACGAGGCCTGGCGCACGCACCTTTACACGCTCGACGACCTGAAGGGCGGCATCGGCTGGACGGCGTATGGCGGGACTGACCCGCTCGTCGCGTTCAAGCGCGAGTCGTTCGTCTTGTTCCAGGAGATGCTCGGCCAGACCGCGGAGAAGATCCTGCGCATCCTCCTCAACCCACGGCTGACGATCGCCACGGACGCCGCACCGACCCCGCAGCCTGGCCCGGCGCGCCCGCTGCGGTACGCTCGACCTGAGGCCGCGCTGTCCACACCGCCGGCGAGCGCGCCGCAGCCCGAGACGCCCGGCGCGCGGCGGCCCGTCAAGGTCGTCGCCCAACCCGGACGCAACGACCTCTGCCCGTGCGGCTCGGGCAAGAAGTACAAGAAGTGCTGCGGCGCCGACCGTTAGGTCTCCGCCCAGTCACCCACGCCCCTCGGCGCGTTGACAAAGGGTTCCGTCGCCCCTATGATTAGCAGACAACGTACTGAAGTGCTAACGCCCGGGAGGCGAAGACCCAGTGACCCTGCCAGAGAGGCAGAGACTGATCCTGAAAGAGGTCGTGGACCGTTACATCCGCTTTCGCGAGCCGGTGTCGTCGCGGATGATCGTCGAGGACTACGGCCTGTCCGTGAGCTCGGCGACCGTGCGCAACGACATGAACGACCTCGAGCGCCAGGGCTACATCGAGAAACCGTACTCGTCGTCGGGGCGCATCCCGACGGACAAGGGCTACCGCTTCTTCGTCGAGTGGCTGCTCGACCTCTCGGAGTTGGCGCGCCAGGAGCGCTTCGAGGTGGTGGAGACGTTCACGGCGCGCGTGCTCGACGTGTCCGAAGCAATGCGACATGCAGCGTTCTTGCTCGGGAACATGACCCACTATGCGGCGTTCGTCATCCCGCCGCGGCTCGAGGCGGCGCGCCTGGAGCGGGTCATCCTGGCGCGGATGTCCGACCGGACGGCGTTCATCGTCATCCAGTCGGACACGGGCATCGTCGAGCAGGGCCTCGTTCCGCTCGAGACGGCGACATCTGAGGGCGAGATCGAGAGCATGATGCGCGCGGTCAACCGTACCCTGCGCGGCGCGAGCCTCGATGAGGTCTGCCGGATGGCGTCCGCGGAGTCGGCCGACGACTGGCACGAGCGCCCCGAGCGTCAGGCCCTGACGATGGTCGGCCGTCTGCTCGGCGCCCGCCCGGGGCCGCGCGTCGTCGTCGACGGGCTGTTGCACGCGCTCGACGCGCTGCAGGGTTTGGCGCCAGGCGAGGCGATGGCGCGGTTCTCGAATCTCAGCCGCTCGCTACAGGACGAAGAGGCGCTGCCGCGCGCGCTCGCCGCCGCGCGAGCGGGACGGCGAGGAATCGTCGTCAACGTCGGCGACCTGCCACTCGAGGGGTTCGAAGGCTGGAGCGTCGTGTCGTGCGACTACCGGCCGCACGACGGGGTGCTCGGCGTCATCGGCCCTGTGTATATGGACTACGGGCGCGCGATGTCCGCGGCGACGTTCGTGGCCAGCCGCCTCGAGGCCTTGCTCGTCGCAGCCCGCGCCCGCGAAGAGGAGAGGAACGCATGATCCCTGACGAGACCCAGCAGGGCACAACGCCCGGCACCGAAGGTGGCGCCGCGCCGGTGGAGACGATGCCCGGCGCGCCCGATCCCGCCGCGCTCCTCGCCGCGAAAGACGAGGAGACCCGCGGGCTGATCGACCGCCTGAAGCGCCTGCAGGCCGAGTTCGACAACTACCGCAAACGGGTTCTGCGCGATGTCGCAGCGATCGAGGAACGAACGTCGGATCGGGAGATCCTGGCGTTCCTACCGCTCTACGACAACCTCGAGCGCGCGTTCGCGGCCTACGCGAAAGACGGCATCGCCGCAGACTTCGTGGCTGGCGTCGAACGGATCTTCGGGCAGTTCGCGCAGATTCTTGACCAGAAGGGCGTCGGGCGCATCGCGACGGTTGGCGAGCGATTCGACCCGTCGCAGCATGAGGCGCTGATGTCGATGCACAGTCCACTAGACAAGAACGTGATTCTGGAGGAGTTCTCCCCCGGGTACACGCGCGGCGACCGAACGCTCGAGCCGAGCAAGGTCTCGGTCAGCCAAGGGCCGGCGCCGAAAGGAGAGGAAGAGACGTGAAAGAGAAAATCATCGGCATTGACTTGGGAACGACGTTCTCCTGCGTTGCCGTCCTGGAGGGAGGAACGCCGACGATCATCACCAACTCCGAGGGCGAGCGGATCACGCCGTCGGTCGTCGCGTTCACCGAGACGGGCGAGCGCCTCGTCGGCCGCCTGGCGCGCCGCCAGGCGATCACAAACCCGCTGCGCACGATCGCGTCGATCAAGCGTCAGATGGGGACCGACCACCGCGTCAAGATCGACGCCCAGGGGAAGGTCACCGAGTACTCGTCGGAGCAGATCTCGGCGATGATCTTGCAGAAGCTGAAGCAGGACGCGGAGGCGCACCTCGGCGGGCGCGTCAACAAGGCCGTCATCACGGTGCCGGCGTACTTCAACGACGCGCAGCGCCAGGCGACGAAAGATGCCGGCACGATCGCCGGGCTCGAGGTCATGCGCATCATCAACGAGCCCACGGCGGCGGCGCTGGCCTACGGCCTCGACAAGCAGCACGAGCAGACGATCCTCGTCTACGACCTGGGCGGTGGCACGTTTGACGTCTCGATCCTCGAGATCGGCGACGGCGTGTTCGACGTCCTGGCCACCGACGGCGACACGCGCCTCGGCGGCGACGACTTCGACCAGCGCGTCGTCGACTGGCTCCTGGAGGAGTTCCGCAAGGACTCGGGCGTCGACCTGTCGCGCGACCCGAGCGCCATGCAGCGGCTGCGTGACGCGGCCGAGTCGGCGAAGAAAGAGCTGTCGAGTCGGATGGAGACGACGATCAACCTGCCGTACATCACGGCCGACGCCACGGGACCCAAACACCTCGAGCAGAAGCTGACGCGGGCCAAGTTCGAGTCGATGGTCGACGACTACCTCACGCGGACGATCTCGATCGTCGACGCGACGCTGCGCGAGGCCGGCAAGACGGCGGACACCATCCATCAGGTCGTGCTCGTCGGCGGGTCGACGCGCATCCCGAAGGTGCAGGAGCTCGTAGGCAAGCGAATCCCAGGCAAGATCAACCGCGAGATCAACCCCGACGAGGTCGTGGCCGCCGGCGCGGCGATCCAGGGCGGCGTCCTGGCCGGCGAGGTCGACGAGATCGTCCTCCTCGACGTCACGCCGCTCACCCTGTCGATCGAGACCCTCGGGGGCGTCGCCACGCCCCTCATCGAGCGCAACACGACGATCCCGACGGAGAAGTCGAAGACGTTCACGACGGCCGACGACAGCCAGCCGGCGGTCGAGATCCACGTCGTGCAGGGCGAGCGCAAGATGGCGTCGGACAACAAGTCGCTCGGCAAGTTCCAGCTCATCGGCCTGCCCCCGGCGCCGCGCGGCGTGCCGCAGATCGACGTGACGTTCAACATCGACGCCGACGGCATCCTGCACGTGACGGCGAAGGACAAGGCGACGGAGAAGACGGCGTCGATCACGATCAAGGACTCGTCGCGCCTCGACTCCAGCGAGATCGAGCGCATGCGCAAGGAGGCGCAGGCCCACGAGACCGAGGATCGCCAGAAGGCCGAGCACGCCGAGATCCGCAACCGCGCTGACCAGCTGACGTACTCGGTCGAGAAGTCGATGGCCGACCTCGGGGCGAAGGTCGACGGCGCGAAGCGCTCGGAGATCGAGGACCTCATCCGCGTCCTGCGCGCCAAGCTGTCGGAGAGCGCGCCGACAGAGGACGTGAAACGAGCCATGGACGACCTCGCGAAGGCGGCCCAGGACGTGGTCGCGAAGGCGTACGGCGAGGGCCCGGCCGGCGGGTCCGGCCCGACCGACGCCGGCGCGCCGCAAGGCGGCGAGAAGCCCGACGAGGGCGACTACATCGACGCTGAGTACGATAAGAAGTAGCATCACGCCCAACGGGGGAGGCCGGCGTGTCAAAGCAAGACTACTACGAGATCTTGGGCGTGGCGCGCGACGCGTCCGAGGCGGACGTCAAGAAGGCGTACCGCCAGAAGGCGAAGGAGCTGCACCCCGACCGCAACCCCGAGGATCGCAAGCGTGCCGAGGAGGAATTCAAGCGGGTCGCCGAGGCCTACGAGGTCCTCTCCGACGCGCAGAAGCGCACACAGTACGATCGCTACGGCCACGCCGGCCCCGACCAGGGCTTCACTTTTGGCGACACGGACTTCCGCCGCGCCCGCGAGGCGTACCGTGAGTTCGGGTTCGGCGGGTTCGACAACCTGTTCGATCTGTTCTTCCGCCAGGGCGCGCCGCAGTCGGCGGGCGCCCGCAGCCGCGGCGCGGCCGGTGAGTCCATCGAGTACCGGCTGCGGATCACGCTCGAAGACGCGGCGCACGGCACGAAGATGTCGCTCTCCGTGCCGCGGCTTGCGGCATGCCCGGCCTGTTCGGGCACGGGCATGGAGCCAGGATCGAAGAAGAAGACCTGCGCGCGGTGCAAGGGGCACGGGCAGATTGAACACCGCCAGCAGAGCTTCCTCGGCAGCTTCATCAACATCAGCACGTGCCCGGAATGCGAGGGGCAGGGCGAGATCGTCGAAACCCCGTGCGCCAAGTGCCACGGCCAGGGTCGCGTGAAAGAGAAGAGCAAGATCTCGATCACCGTGCCGGCCGGCGTCGACATGGGATCGCGCCTGCGCCTGCGCGGCCAGGGAAACGCCGGGGTCGGCGGCGGGCCGAGCGGCGACCTGTTCATCGTCATCGAGATCATCGCGCACCCTCAGTTCCAGCGCGACGGACGAGACGTGTTCTCGCGCGTCTCTGCGACGTACCCGCAGGCCGCGCTGGGGGCGAAGCTGAAGGTCCAAACCCTGTGGGGCGAGGAGACGCTCAGCGTGCCGGCCGGCACGCAGCCGGGGACCGCGTTCCGCCTTCGCGGCAAGGGCATGCCCTCACTCCGCGCGCTCGACGGCAAGGGCGATCACATTGTCGAAGTCCGCGTCGCGGTGCCGACGAAGCTGTCCGCCAAGCAGCGCCAGGCCGTCGAGGACCTCGCGAAGTCGCTCGAAGCGGCCAAGGTGCGGCCGGACGCGGACGCGTCGTAACTCAATCCACACCCCACGCTCCGGATCCTCGGTTGTCAAAGCAGTCGCGGGCGCGACGCTTCGGCGAGCGCTCCGTCGGCGAGCAGGCGCTGCAACACCGGGCGTAGGGCCTCGATCGCGTGGCGGCGGTGGCTGATCGCGTTCTTCTCGTCGGCCGCCATCTCGGCCAGGGTCCGCGTCTCGCCGCGGGGCACGAACAGCGGGTCGTAGCCAAAGCCCTCTCCGCCGTGCGGGCCGTCGGCAATCGTGCCCTCGAGCGCCCCGGCCGCCGTGAACGTGCGCCCGTCGGGCAACGCGACCGCCCCCACCGCGACAAACCGCGCGCGCCGATCGACGATCCCACGCAGAGCTTCGAGCAGGAGCGCGTTGTTCCGCGTGGGGTTGGCCGGCTCGCCCGCGTAGCGCGCGGAGCGCACGCCGGGCGCGCCGCCGAGCGCGAGCACCTCGAGGCCGGCATCTTCGGCGAGGACCGCGAGCCCTGTCTCGCACGCCACGGCCCGCGCCTTCAGGAGCGCGTTCTCGAGGAAGGTCGCGCCCGTCTCGTCGACGTCGGCAAACGAGCGCTCGCCAGCGGTGAGGATCTCGAGCGGACCCAGGTCGCGCAAAAGCGCCCGCATTTCGCCGATCTTGCCGCGGTTCTTGGTTCCGAGCAGGAGAACGTTGGACATGGTCCGCCAAACGTGCGGCCGCAGCGCGGCCTCGCCGCCCCGCGGTCCGATCGACTGCCGCCCGCGGGTGGGCTAGGCGTTCATGAACGGCAGCGACAAGATGAAGCCGACCGCCATGAACACGCCGGCCAGAACGACCGTCAGCGTGCGCTTCGGGTCTCGGGTCTCGTCGCGCCCGAACACCGTGCTCGACATGCCCGACCCAAACGCGCCGCCCATGCCGGAGTGCTCGCTCATCTGAAGGAGAATGATCCCCATCAAGGCAAGACAGTCCGCGAAGAAGACCACCTGCAGAATGACTCTCAGTGCCGCCATGGTACCTCGACCCTTTCGCCCTCGGTGCTAGATGATCCGGTATTGTAGCGGCTGGAGGGGCGCGCCTCAACGCCTGGCTTGCGCCTCCCGACGCGCTGCCCTAAGCTACCCTGCGACGTCAAGGAGCGGATCCGCGTTGCAGAAGTTCGTCTTCGTCACAGGCGGCGTCTTGTCGGGACTGGGGAAGGGCGTCGTCGCCGCGTCGATCGGCCTGTTGCTCAAGCTCGAGGGGTACCGCGTCAGCCTGCAGAAGATCGACCCGTACGTCAACGTCGACGCGGGCACGATGAACCCCTACGAGCACGGCGAGGTGTTCGTCACCCACGACGGCAAGGAGACCGACCTCGACATCGGCCGCTACGAGCGGTTCGTAGGCGTCCAGCTCTCGGCCGCCCACTACATGACCACCGGGCAGGTCTACTGGAACGTCATCCGCCAGGAGCGCATCGGCGCCTTCCTCGGCAAGACCGTGCAGGTCATCCCGCACATCACCGACGAGATCAAGCGCCTCATCCGCGGGTCGCTCGATGCGTCCGCCGCCGAGGTCGCCGTGATCGAGATCGGCGGCACGGTCGGCGACATCGAAAGCCTCCCGTTCCTCGAGGCCGTGCGGCAGATGAAAGACGAGCTGCCGAGCGAGGACACGTTCTTCGTCCACCTCACCCTCCTGCCGCACCTCTCAACCTCCGACGAGATCAAGACCAAGCCGACGCAGCACAGCGTGAAGGAGCTTCGCGGCATCGGCATCCAGCCCGACGCGATCGTCGCGCGCACCGAACGGCCGCTCCCGGCGTCGGTCAAGCAGAAGATCGCCCTGTTCTGCGACGTGCCGCGCGACAACGTCATCGAGGACCCTGATCTGCCGTCCAGCTACCACGCCCCGATCACGCTGCACGAGAACGGACTCACCCGGTGCATCGCCCTCGGCCTCGGCCTCCCGGCGAAGACGCCCGATCTGTCGGAGTGGGCGCGCCGCGTCGAGGTGATGACCACGGCCGTCGACCGCGTGCGCGTGGCTATGGTCGGGAAATACGTCGAGCTGCGGGACTCGTACATCAGCGTCCGCGAGGCGCTGACTCACGCGGCCATCGCCGAGAACATCCATCTCGACGTCGACTGGATCTCGTCCGAGTCAATCACCGAGAAGGGCGCCGCGGCCGTGCTGGCCGGCGCGCACGGCGTCGTCGTGCCCGGCGGGTTCGGCGACCGCGGCATCGAGGGCAAGATCGAGGCGGCCGGCTACGCGCGGGAGAGGCAGCTGCCTTGTTTCGGCCTCTGCCTCGGCATGCAGTGCATGGCGATCGAGTTCGCGCGCGGCGTTCTCCGACTCCCGCGCGCCCACTCGCACGAGTTCGACGCCGCGACGCCCGATCCCGTCATTGCGCTGCTCGAGGCCCAAGAGCGCGTCGTCCAGAAAGGCGGCACCATGCGCCTCGGCGCCTACGAGACCGTGCTCGCGCCCGACACGCTCTCCCGTGCGAGCTACGCGCAGGAGCGCGTCGTCGAGCGACACCGGCACCGCTACGAGTTCAACCCCGCGTACCGCGACCGGTTTGAGCAGGCCGGGATGCGGATCGCCGGCACGTCGCCCGACGGCAAGCTCGTCGAGATCCTCGAACTGCCGAGCCATCCGTGGTACGTCGGCGTCCAGTATCACCCCGAGTTCACGTCGCGCTTCCTCGCGCCGCACCCCCTCTTCCGCAGCTTCCTCCGCGCATGCCGAGACACCGGATCCTCGTCGCGTCCCTCGCGGCCGTGACGATCGCCGTCACGCTCCTGTTCGTGCTGACCCCCGTTCCACGCCCGCCCGCCTCGCGGCCGACCGAGGTGGCAAACCTCGTGTTGCGCGGCTATGACGAGGGAACCCTCGCGTGGGAGGCGACCGCCGCGCGCGGCGGACTGGAACAAGAAGCGAGCGAGCTCGAGGACATCGTCTTGCGGATCTTCGACCATACCGAGTCGGCCGTGCGCGTCACCGCGCGGTCGCTGTCCGAGGAGGGCGAGATCCTCACCCTGCGCGGCGACGTGCGCGGCGAGGCGAGCGATCTGCGCATCTCGACCGAGGCGATGACGTGGAGCGAGCGTCGTGGGAAGCTGGAGTCCGGTCCCACGTTGCTCACCTACGGCTCGAGCGAACTGACCGCGCAGCGCTTCGCCTACGACACAGAGCTTCGGCGCGCCGAGCTCGACGACGTTCGCGGCTCCCTCGCACGCGCGACCACGGTCATCTTCTCCAGCGCACGCGGCGCCGTGACCGAGGATCAGATCGACCTCTTGGGCGACGTGCGCGTCGCCGGGGCCGATCCAGCGTTCACCCTGCGCGCCGACGCCGTCGCCGTGACCCAAGACGGCTGGACCGCGCGCGGGCAGGTCGAGGCCGAGTTCCAACTGTCGCCCACACCGAGCGAGGAGGACCATGAGACTTGAGGGACAGGATCTCGTCAAGCGTTACAGCGGCCGCGCCGTCGTCGACCACCTGTCGCTCGCCGTCGAGCCCGGCCAGATCGTCGGCCTCCTCGGTCCGAACGGAGCCGGCAAGACCACGACGTTCAACCTGATGATGGGATTCATGGCCGCCGACCACGGCCGCGTCCTGCTTGACGGCCGTGACATCTCCGACCTCCCCTTCTACCGTCGCGCCCGCCTCGGCATCGGCTACCTGCCGCAGGAGCCCAGCGTGTTCACCAAGGCCACCGTGCGCCAGAATCTCGAGATGGCGCTCGAGGGCGCGCCCGACGCCGCCGCGCGGCGCGAGAGCCTGATCGAGGAGTTCCACCTCCAGCCACTTGCCGGCCAACTCGCCGGCTCCCTGTCGTCTGGCGAGCGCCGCCGCCTCGAGATCGCGCGTTCACTCGCCAAGGCGCCGCGCTACGTCCTCCTCGACGAGCCCTTCTCCGGCATAGACCCCATCTCCATTGCCGACCTACAGGGCGAGATCCGCGCCCTCAAAGAGCGCGGCATCGGCGTCGTGATCACCGACCACAACGTCCGCGACACCCTCTCGATCACCGACTTCGCGTACCTCATCGACCGCGGCCGCCTCGTGACCTCCGGCGCCCCGACCGCCATCGTCAACGACCCCGCCGCGCGCCGCGTCTACCTCGGCGAAGCCTTCCAGCCGTAGCACCGGGAGGGTCAGGTCTTGCAATCACACATATGCGAGTACCCCCCCTTTTTTTCAGGCTCGCACGCCGCGCAGGCCCCGGCGGGTCTCCCGGCGCGAACGTGCAGTCGCACACGCCCCTGCAGTTCCGGGGGGCAGTCTCGCGATCGCGCATCGCGTGGCTCTTCGCGAGCCAGCGGGCAGCGCGAGGCACTGTGAGCCGCTGGATGCGAGCGGCGCCGCGCGGTGCCGGCCGGGCGCGGTCGATGGCGCGAGGGGCCGATGTGCGATCGTGAGACCTGACCCTCCCGGTCAGAGGTTCGTGAGGAAGGCCAGGAGATCGCGCGCGCGCTCTTCGAGGTCGCTCAGGGCGATAGACTCGTTGGGCCGGTGGGCTTGCTGGATGTGGCCGGGGCCGTAGATGAGGACGGGGA
>JBFYQX010000108.1:0-9927 GCA_041302525.1 Candidatus Bipolaricaulota bacterium
TTTCTCCTCCTCCGCGTGCCGATCGCTAGGCGGTCGGGGAGAAACCGCGCGTAAACCAATACCAGCAGGCGAGGGTCACAACGGTACCCCGTGGTGCGCCGACGCTTGCTTGTGCCATGAGGCGCACTATAGGGGCGGGCGAGGTGGGTGTCAAGAGACCCGACCCAGAATCTCCAAGGCGTGGGCGTTCTGCCCTGCCCTTCGCGTCTCAGCGGTCGAACAGAGCCTCCGAGCAGGACAGGATGGTGGCGCAGCTGGTCTCAGCGTCGATGCGCACCAGCACAAACGGGCTCCGCTCGGCCACAGGATCGGGGCGACTTGTGAGGGTCCCGAGGAAGACGGCGTCGGTGGCACCGAGGATGACCTGCTCGACGACCCCCTCCACGTGGCCCTCGATGCGATGCTCCGAGACGACCGCGCCCACCAGGCGGGTCCGAAAGCGCTGAACGACGTAGACGTCGCCCGTGAGGACGCCGAATGCAGCGACGCGTACTGTGATTCCGGGCTTACCGTCTCCGTCTTGATCGAACACGCGCGGATCGCGGGCGTCCGTGGGCAGTGCGTCGGTCTCCGGACACGCGAGGCGCACGCCGTGCAGCTCGACCGACCAGGATTGACAGAAGCGCGCAGGGGACGTGGAGTCATCGAGCGCGGCGGCGGTGACGACGGGCGGGAGCAGACGAGTGAAAGTCTGATCCACGCGCGTCGTGAGCACGGTCCCGTTGTCGAAGCCGACAGAGCAGTAGGCGCTGGAGAGGACGAGCGCAAGGCCCGTCTGCTCGATCGTCACGCGCTGGATGAGCGTCGAGGCGCGCTCTAGCTCGCCGACCAGCGGGAAGGTGACCGTGTCGGACAGGATCTTGCGGCACGCCCAGGCGCCGCTGAGGTCGACGAAGGCCGCGTGTGCCGGCGCGACAAGAAGTACGGAGAGGAGCGCGACGACCTGTGCCGCGACCGGTCGGCAGCAGGCCCAAAGACGACGGCTGTGCGGGCTCTGGCCGGCTGGACCGATGCTCACGCTGCCCCCTCTCGACACCTGGGGTCCAATCTACCCGGGAATGACGGCTCGAGGGAAGGTCAGGCCCCCCAAGGCCCTGTGGCGTCGGGCCGCGCCTCAGCCTGCGGCGCGCGGTGCAAGCGCGCGGCCTCCTCTAGTGGTCGCAGACGTTCTGCCCAGTGACGAGTGTCCCCGACAGGTAGGCGCGGACCACGGCCTCGGGCGCGTTGGAGGGAGCCCCGACGACGACCTCGATCCCCTTCTCGGCGAACAAGGCCTGCGCTCGCCCCCCCATGCCTCCGGCGAGGATCACGTTCACGCCGCGCTCGGCGAGCCAGCGCGGGAGGAGGCCCGGCTCATGTGCGGGCGCAGCGACGTGCTCGGTGGCGACGATCGTCTCGGCGGCAAGGTCGACGTCGAGGAGGGCGAAGGTGTCACAGTGTCCGAAGTGCTGGCACAGCTGCTCTCCCGAAACCGGAACGGCAATCCTCATCGTGTTCTCCTTTCTTCTTCCGTATGGGTCTCGCCATCAAGCGAGGCGAGCACGGCGGCAAACGCCCGCTCCAGAGCCTCTCTTCCTGCGGCCGCGGATTGTGGGCAGCGCTCGGAGGCGAGGCCGCGATCTCCCGCCTGAGCCAGTTGCGCGTCGAGCGGCACGCGCCCCAGGAAACGAACGCCCATCTCGACGGCCATGCGTTCCCCGCCGCCGCTGCCGAACACAAACGTCGTCGTCCCGCACGACGGACAGACGAACCCACTCATGTTCTCGATCACTCCGAGCACGGGGAGCTTGAGCTCGCGACAGAACCGCACCGATCGACGGACGTTGGCCGTCGCGACGTCCTGGGGCGTCGTGACGACGATGGCGCCGTCGGCGCCCGGGATCAGTTGGCAGATCGACAGCGGTTCGTCGCCCGTGCCAGGCGGCAGATCGATGACGAGGACGTCGAGATCGCCCCATTCAACGTCGCGCAGGAGCTGTTCGATGACGTGCATCTTCATCGGGCCGCGCCAGATCACGGGGCCCTCGGGGTTCGAGAGCAAGAGGCCGATCGACATGACCTTGACGCCGGCCGTCGTGACCGGGAGGAGGGCGTCTCCGCGGCCTTCGACAGGTGTTCCCTCGACGCCAAGCAACTTGGGGACACTGGGCCCGTGGAGGTCTACATCCAGAAGGCCGACGCGCTTCCCGGAGCGCGCGAGCGACATCGCCAGGCCGACGGCGACCGTGCTCTTGCCCACGCCTCCCTTGCCGGAAAGAACGAGGACCTTGTGGCGAATGTGGGCCAATCGATCCTTGAGGACCGGGTTCTCCCCTGGAGCCGGGCTGGCTGGTTTCGCGTCGCGCGGGCTGTCTGCGGTCGCCTCTCGGTGGGGTAGAGCGGCCAGGGCCTCGCGGAGCGTGTTGACCGCGAGAAGCGCGCAGTGGCGCGACGTCTCGGGCAGTCCGCCGGCGGCGGCTGAGACGTCGTCCGCCTCGATCCTCGCCACCTCGTCGAAGGCTCGACCTTCGGCAAGCCGCGCGCAGGCACTGCCGGCCGCCATCGAGTGGGCGCAGCCATCGGTCGTGAAAGCCACCCGGACGAGGCGCGCGGCGTCTGCGAGGATCCAGAACTCCATCGTGTCGCCACAGGGTCCCGTGATGCGCGCGTGACCGTGCGGGCCGCGAAGCGGCCCGAAGTTCGCGGGCACAGCACGGAGGGTCATGGTCGAAGGTGCGTGCACATCTCCTCCCAGATCTGCCGGATGGCGTCTGTTGCTGCGCCGCCGCCGAGCTCGACGACGGCCTTCCCTTGGACTTGGGCTTGGGTCACTCGCGCATCGTACGGGATCCTCGCGAGTACGGCAGCTCCGCCTTCGGCGGCGCTCGCCTCGATCCTCCCCGCGATCTCCGGATTGATGTCCCACTTGTTGACGCACACACCCGCGGGGATCCCGAAGTGCCGCGTCAGAGCCATGACCCGCTCCAGGTCGTGCGCACCCGCGAGCGAGGGCTCGGTTACCACGAGGACATAGGAGGCCCCCGTGACGGAGGCGATGACCGGACACCCGATGCCGGGCGGCCCATCGACGAGCAGCAGGCGGGCGTCGCGGGCGATCGCCAGGCGGCGAGCTTCCTGGCGGACCAGGCTCACGAGCTTGCCCGAGTTCTCGGCGGCGATCCCCAGTCGCGCGTGGACAAGCGGCCCGAACCGAGTCTGCGACACGTACCACTCCCCGCTCAGCCGTTCGGGGAAATCGATCGCGTGGACGGGGCAGGTCCAGACGCAGACACCGCACCCTTCGCAGGAGAGAGGATCGATGGTGAAGGTCGCGCCGCCGGGGTGTCCCGAGTTGCGGGTCACTGCACCGAATCGACAGACGGCCAGGCACTCGCCGCAGGCCGTGCAGGCGGCCGGCCGGATCACCGCCTCGTGTCCGCTCCAGAACTCCTCGCGACGCTCGATGTCCGGGGCGAGCACGAGGTGAAGGTCCGCCGCGTCGACGTCGCAGTCGGCGAGCACTGCGCCACGCGCGAGCGCGGCGAACGAGGCCACAAGGCTCGTCTTCCCGGTGCCGCCCTTGCCGCTGATGACCACAAGCTCATTCATCCGGCGCCCTCCAGACCGCAGAACGACGAAACCCTCTCGGCAAGCACATCGAACGACTGCGCGAGATCGGCTATCACCTCGCCCGCCAACTCGCCGCGCGAGGTGGCTTCGGCGATCCTCCGGTTCTCCGGGATCTCAAGCAGGACATCGATGCCCTGCTCGCAACAGGTGCGGAGGACGCGGTCATCGCCGATGTCACAGCGGTTGATGACGACGCCGAACGGACAGCCAAGTTCGCGTACGGTCTCGATCGCAATCAACAGGTCGTGGTGGCCAAAGGGGGTCGGTTCGGTGACCAGGATGACGTAGTCGCAGCCGCGCACGGCGGTCACAACAGGGCAGGAGGTCCCGGGCGGGCAGTCGATGACGTTGATCGCATCCCGCGTGGCGTGCTGCTTCACGGCGCGAATCACGGGCGGGGACATGGGGTGGCCGACATTGAGCGTTCCCCGGACGAAATCGATCCCGTGCCCGTGTCCGACGTCCACAACCCCGATGCTCGAAGGGACTTCGAAGATCGCGCCGGCAGGGCACACCCTCGCGCACCCGCCACAGCCATGACACAACTCGGGGAAGACCAGCGGAGTCGTTCGGAACGACACGATCGCGTGGAACTCGCACACCTCGCCGCAGCGGCTGCACGCGACGCACGCCTTTTCGTCAACATGCGGGATCAGCAGGTTCACGGCCTCGGAAGACATGATCCGCGGCTTGAGAAAGATGTGTCCGTTGGGCTCTTCGACGTCGCAGTCGAGGTAGCGTGCGTGCTCTCCCCGCCGCACGAGCGCGAGCGCAAGGTGGACGGCCACCGTGGTCTTTCCCGTCCCTCCCTTGCCGGACGCAATCGCGACGTTCATTCAAGCGCCACCCTGGGCGCCCAGTACGAATCGGAGGACGGTCCCATCCTGACCGGCTAGACGAAATCCGGTGCCCCGTGTGACCTGCGCCACGACCTCGGACTGCGACATGTGGTGATCCGCTGCACGAAGCGACCCGCTGCCGTGAAGGACCCGGCGAAGCGCCGGGAACACCCACGGGGCGTTGCCCAACTCGTGCAACACATCGAAGAGCAGCACCACGTCGACGCTATCACTCCCGACAGCGTCCAAGTTCTGGGCGGGGACTGCCTCTAGCCACGCGAGTCCGAGCCTCCTCGCGCGACGCTGAACGCTCTGCAGTGCGAGCGGATGAATGTCCACTGCAAGAACATGCCCCTCCCTGCCCACGAGTTCTGCCGCCGCCGCCGAGAACGATCCGGGGCCGCAGCCAAAGTCGAGCACGGTCATCCCAGGGCGGATGCCCGCCGAGTCGAGCAAGTTCCTGGGTGGCCGTCGGAGATCGCGCCATCGGTACTCGAGCGACATCAACCGAAACGCCAGATTGCCTAGCATCTTGGCCTCCCTTTCGACGAGAGGCCCTCGCCTTGCCGGCGATACCCTCGGCACCCGCGTTCCTTGGAGGATGCCTCGTCGACGTGGTCCTGCCACCCATTGCGGGTTCCCTCGATGCAGTCGAACCGCCCGACGTACGGCTTGATGTCGAGGAGCGGCGTGCCGTCCAGCACGTCCAAGCCGTCCACGTGGAGGACGTTCCCCTCCCGCCGGATGAGTCGCACGATGCTCAACCCGATCGCGTTCGGGCGGCACGGGGCGCGTGTGGCGAACACGCCCCGCTCCACATCGTCAAGAAAGGGCTTCACCAGGAGCTTTGCAGGGGGGGCCTTGTGCATCGAGTAGACGAGGTAGACGTGCGAGAATCCCTCGAGATCGCGTAACCCCTCTGCGAGAGCCGGGTTGACTTCCACCCGCCCCACGCAGCCCAAGGCGTAGACGGGCTGTATGGGCGTCGCGCCCTCCTCCGTGTGCTCACTACGGATGACACCGATCGGCTCGTACAACACGGCACGCGCGCTCAAACCCAGTGACCCTCCACGGTGGCCGACGTGATCTCGGGGAGCTTCCCGGCGAGGTACATGTCCAAGGCCGCGGCTACGGTGGGAGCGTCCGTCGTATAGACCCTGATGCCCGAAGCAGAGAGGACGCGGAACGCCTTGGGGCCGCAGTGCCCGGTGACGACGGCCTGCGCGCCGCTTCGCGCGACCGCGTCGGCTGCCTGAATGCCCGCTCCCTGAGCCGCCGTGAGGCTCTGTTCGTTCTCGAGGATTGCGTACGTGCCCAACTCCAGGTCGTAGATGACAAAGCGCGACGCCCGCCCGAACCGCTGGTCGAGCGCCGCCTCCAGCGTGCCGCCAGCCGCAGTGAACGCAATCTTCACGCGAGCCTCCGTTTCTATCTCGGTTGCGCCACTACTTGGGCGCCTTCTTCAGACACATGAACCAATCGAGGCAGCGCACATCGTCGCCCGGCTTGGCCATGCGATCCTTCGCCACGCCGCACGAGCCGGGAGGGGGCACAATCACGTCGTCGCCGGGCTGCCAGTTTGCGGGCGTCGCGATCTTGTGCTTGTCCGAGGTCTGCATCGCGATCAACAGCCGCTTGACCTCGTCCATGTTCCGGCCGTTGCTGAGCGGGTAGTAGAGAAGCGCGCGGACGATGGCCTCGGGGTCGATGATGAACACCGCACGGACGGCCTGCGTATTGCTCGCTGCCGGCTGGAGCATTCCGAAGGCCCGCGAGACATCCATCGTGAGGTCGCTGATGACGGGGAACATCACCTCGACGCCCTTCATGCCCTTGTAGTCGATCTTCTCCTTGATCGTGCGCAGCCAGGCGATGTGGCTGTAGGTGCTGTCGATGGACAGACCGAGGAGCTTGCAGTTGAGCGCCTCGAACTCCGGCTGCATCGTGGCGAACGTCATGAACTCCGTCGTGCAGACCGGCGTGAAGTCGGCCGGATGCGAGAAGAAGACCACCCACTTGCCGCGGTAGTCGTCTGGAAAGCTGATCGGTCCTTGCGTCGTCTCCGCCCTGAACGAGGGTGCTCGTTCACCAATCAGCGGCAGCCGCTTCGTCTCATCCATCTCTGTCTCCTTGCTCGTTCCCGAGCGAGGACCCTCATGGTCCCGGGTCTCCCGCTCCGTCGACCGCCTGCCTGCTTCACACCTCAAGCTCCGCGAGCCTTCGCTCGATGGTTTCCAGTTCGACCTTCAGCGACTGCGCCTGGTCCCGAAGCGACTGCTTCTCCCACGCTGGGTCCGGCTTCGCGTACCCGGCGCTGTAGCCCTCGTAGGCCGCCCAACCGGGCACACCGGTTGCGTAGAAGCGGTTCCTCCAACCGCGGCCACCTCCCCGGCCCCAAGCGAGCCCGACTCCGGTGCCCGCCCCAGGCCGCAGCGGCGCGTACCCGACACAGAAACCCATGGCACGGCCCGTCATCGGTCCCATTCCTCGCGGTCCCATTCCATCTCCACCTGGCATGTTGTCCCTCCTTCCTCACTCTTGCTCGTGCAATCACGGCGACGAAAACTGCCGCCCGTGCGCCCACCCCCGCCCCGGGCGTCCACGGCCAAAGCCCGGTCCGGGGGCACCGAAGTCCGCGGTGTGAACGACGGGTCCGCCGTCCAGGCGAAGCGCTTTGCCTGTGGTGAGCGCGTCGGCCGTCTTGCGACGCGCCGACTCGACGATCCTTCCAAACGTCGCGCGCGAGATGCCCATGCGCTCGGCCGCCTGCTCTTGGTAGAGGCCGAGAAGGTCGGCCAGCCGAAGCGCCTCGAGCTCGTCCAGCGTCAGCGCGATCTCGGCCAAGGCGCGCAACGGCACGCCCGCGGGCTTGAAGTACGTCACGCTCGGCATGTGCTCGATCCGGCGTTGGCAGTGCGGCCTTGGCATAGCGCTCCTTGGACGACGTAGTGAGCATACGCTCATTACTCACCGCGGTCAAGCGACGAGGGCGCAGGCTGGCCTCAAGGGCGGGGCCGCGAACGCGTCGCTCCACGAGGAGAACGCCGCGGCTCGGCCGACGGGACCCCGCGGCGTCCCCTACCGCGAGCAGTAGCCGGCCTCGGTCGAGGCCAACCCGTTGACAGGTGGTGACGCGTACGTTACACTACCCTCAGATTCACGGGTTCCCTGTAACGGCAAACCTGTCGAAACGGCAGGGGCGCAAAGCCACGGGCCCTCAGGCGCACGGCGCCGGGCAGCCGGGTTGCCAGGGCGAGAGCCGGCAATCCGGTTCTCTCTTTGGAGAGGGCTCTGAAACGGGCAAACCCGCCGCAAGGCGGGGACGCAAAGCTACGGGTCCACAGGGGATCGCCGAGCCGCCAGAGCGCAGACGACGTCGGACCGCCCCAAGGCGGCCAGCAAGGAGGCTCGGCGTGCGACGCATCGGAATCGTGGCTGTTCTCGCTCTCGGCATCGTCTTTGGACTCGGCATCCTGGCCTCCGCTCTTCCGGGCGTCGGAATGGGCGGCCAGGACGCATGGAATGGGCAGTACGCTCTCCGCGTTACGTGCAACACGGAGGCGGGCTACATCGGCTACGACATCTACGGTCAGGCTGGGTCATTCACCAGTCTCGGGTACTTCGCTCTTGGCGAAACGAAGGTCGTGTACTTGAACGCCCCGAACTGCGGTGGGAACTGGACGATCCGCAAATACGCGAGTGCAGACGGCGTGACGTGGTCGACGGTCGGCGGGACCCACTCGGCGAACGTGTGCAAGCCCGACTCTATGTGGGATTGGAACATCGTCGGTTGCCCAGCCGCCATCACCGTCGTGGCGGCCCCCGGGGCTACGAGCGCAACCGCGACGTGGACTGAGCCTACCGTGACGGCAACGTGTTGCGGATCGGGCATCGCGGCGACTTCGAAGACACACTCGCCTGGGGACACGTTCCCCGTGGGCACGACGGCAGTCACCTACACGTGGGTGGATGTGGATGGTGACACGCGGACGTGCTCGTTCAGCGTGGCTGTGATCCCAAGCTACGCCATCACCGCCTCGGCTGGCGCGCATGGGTCGATCACGCCAAGCGGTATGGTGGTCGTCGCCCAGGGCGATGACGAGACGTTCGACATCGCGGCGGGCTCCGGCTATCGCATCGCGGACGTTGTCGTCGACGGGTCGTCCGTGGGCCCCGTATCAAGCTACACGTTCGCCAACGTCCAGCGCGACTACACGATCTCGGCCACGTTTGCGGCGAACGACGCGGAAGCGCCGACCGTCGTGATCATCACTCCGGCAGACGGAGCCGTGTACCCGGCAGGAATGCAGCTCGCGGCCAACTGGCTTGCCTTGGACAACGTGGGACTCGCGACGGTTCAGGCCACGGCGCCCGTAGGAGCTGCCGTGGACATGTCCCCCGGTTTGCACACGTTCACCGTGTCGGCTACAGACACGGCCGGCCACACGACGACGGTCACGTCGTCCTATCGCGTGGCATACACCATTGAGCCGGGGTTTCCTGCCGGCGGTGGAGGCAGCGCTGAGCAGGAGCCGAGCTACGTCGAGATCCCGGCGGGCGGCGGCGGGACGGAGAGCGGCCTCCTCGTGCATGTGGCGTTCGTTGCCAAAGACGGCGCTGGCCATCCCGTCCTCAGTGCGGTGGCCGATCTGACCATCGTCGCCGTCACAGGCGCAGAAGACGGGAGCGAGAGCTACATGTTGCTCCTCCCCGTCTACGTGTTTGCCTACGACCCGGAGGCCGGCGTCTATGCCGTTGCGTTCTCACCCACGGCTCTCGAGCCGGGTGTCTACGATCTCTGGATCGGGCTGGATGACGGGACGAACACCGTCGTACGCATCACCATCTCGTAGAGACGCCGGGCGCGCCCCGCGGCGCGTCGGAGTCTGAGGCGGCCTGCCGACCTGGCCAACGCAGCATGCGCGAGGGCCGGGTCGGCAGGCGCTCTTCTCGGCGGCGGAGCGGCTGGCGCCGTCGGGCCGCGCTGCAAGGGGGTGCGGAAACCGCCGCCGAGCTGCAGCATCCGATCAACGGCCCGTGCGACGGATGACCCTGTCCCTGCGGCCATCCGCCAGGAGCTCACACGCTGTCGACGTGCTCCTACCACGGGCGGTCGCGGTTATGCCAACCGTCCCAGTGCCCGTCCCAGTAGACGGCGGCCACAGCGTCGTATGCGGCGGTTCCCCACGCCTCTGCGAGATAGGCGAGGAGCGACATCAGGGACAGGGCGTCGGCCACGGTCTTCTGGCGGTGAAGCCGCCACTCCCCAAGGTCCCATTCCATGCACACCGCGCACATCGGCGTGTGCCCGCACGGCTCGCAGAACTGGCCGGGGGAGTGCTCGTCGGCATCCCAACGCTGCGCGGCATCGGTGCGGCCGAGGTAGCCGCCCTTCCAGGCCAACGTCCGCGCCGCCGCCGATATGTCTTGGGGAACGTCAACGGAGGCAGACGTCTGGCCGGAAGAAGACTGCGCGCCG
>JBFYQX010000116.1:0-55581 GCA_041302525.1 Candidatus Bipolaricaulota bacterium
CTCGACCTCGACCTGGCCGAGCTCCTGGTGGCCGCGGGCACCGCGCGGTCGGTCGTCGAAGACCTGGCCTGGTCGGAGCGCATCCACCTCGGCCGTGAGGGCCGTCTTGCGGGTGCGGCGCTGCCCCCGAGCGCTCGGCTCTTGTCCCGCAACACGTTCGAGGGACGCGTGGTCGAACGCGATGGCGCGCTGTGCACCGTGCGCGTTGGCAGGACAGATCTGCGGGCCCTCTCTTTTGCCGACACGGCGCGCCTGCGGCTCGTCATCCCGCCGGAGACCGTGGCGGTCGTCGAGCAGGCGCCGCGGGGGCTTCCCGAGGCGGCGGCGACGCTGCTTGCCTGCCGCGTGATCAAGGCGCGGCCGATCGGACAGCTGGTCAATCACGTGCTGGCCGCGGAAGGGCTCGAACTGAACGCGCTCGCCGCGGCCCGCCACCCTGCATCGTGCCAGAAACCGGGCGATCGCGTCGTCGCTGTCGTGTTGACGGCGGCCGTCCAGACGACGTCTCTCAAGGAGGAATCATGCGGAGCGTCACAGCGGGACTCGTAGGAGTGGCCCTTTGCCTGGGCTTGAGCGTGGCCGTCGCGGCGGCGACCTGGACGGTGACGGTTCAGAAGGGCGACCGGATTGCGAAGATCGACCTGCCCCTCGAATCGATCAGCGCCGGCGGGCTCGTGGCCTACGAGGGGCCGGCGATGAGCGACGGCGCCGAGAACTGGAAGGCAGAGAAGAACTACCACGGGATTCCCGTGTCCGCGCTCTTGTCCGACGTCGGCGGCATGTCTGAGGGCGACGTCCTCTCGGTGATTGCCGGCGACGGATACACCAAGCGGGTTCCGTACGCGGTGCTGTCCGGCCACACGCCGGCCGGCACGCCGATCCTCGGCCTCGAGGTGGGATCCGACGGTGAGGACGCCCCGACGTTCGTCTGTCTGGCTCCCGACGAGAGGTTCTCGAACGCCGACATGCTCGCCGCGTTCGGACCCGAGTATGCGCACTACTTCGGCGGCACGACCCCGTCGGCCACCGGCTTGCTCGTGAAGGGGGTCGCGTACCTCATCGTGAACCACGACGGCTCTAGCCTGCCGACCTCCGGCGGCGAGCCGACGGCTGTGGCCGACGGGCCGGCGCAGGGCGTGGTCCTGAGCGTCAAGAGCGGTGGCGAGACGAGGTCGTACACGATGGCCGATCTCGGCCTGCTCGAGTCCGTCACGGCATCCGGCACGTTCACGACCTCGGCCGGCGTGGACTACACGGCAACCTACAGCGGCGTCCCGTTCTCGGCGCTCATCGGCAACGCGCCGAGCGACGGGACCGTGTGCGTCACCGCGGCGGACGGCTACTCGATGAACTACCCCGTCGCGCAGCTGCTCGATCGCTCGACGGGGACGTGGATCTTGGCGTACATGGAGAACGGCTGGTGGATGCCGCTTGACCCAGGGACCCTGCGCGTGGTGCAGGTCGGTTCCGAGCCCCCCCACTTCACCAGCTCGCTCTCGGCGCGCATGGTGACGGGAATCGAGGTGTTGGGAACGTATACGGAGTACACGCTGACGCTGACGGGGGAGACGACGCGCGTGTTCGCGCGCGGCGAGCTCGAGGCCGGCATTGGCTGCCCGTGCCACACGGCGACGGTCGATGTGACGTCCAAGGGGCAGACCTCGACCTACTCGGGGCTTCCGCTGTGGCGTCTGCTGGCCTACGTCGACGGCGGCACGGCCCCGTCGCCCGAGCAGGGGATTCACTACGACGATGTGGACTTCAACGACGCCTGGGTCGCCGAGGGCTACACGGTCGTCCTGACGGCGGCTGACGGCTACAGCCAGAGCATCCCGGCGCACGTCGTCGCGCGCGACGATCGCTTCATCGTCGCGTTCAAACGGGACGGGAGTTTCCTCGATGCCGAGACCGACGGGCCGATGCGCTTCGTTCTCGACGCCTCCGTGGTTCTGCCTGAGGGCGTCACCGTGAAGTCGGTGAAGTTCCTCGCGTCGATCGCCATCGTGCGAGACTAGGGTTCCGTGACTGCCGCCGCGGAGAGGACGCGCCCTCGGCTCGATGTCCGAGACCTCGTGTTGATCGCGCTCCTCTCTGCGGCCGGCGGCGTGCTGTCGACCTACATCGGCTACCTCGGGAACCTGGTCAACCGCCTGTTTGGCGTGCCGTTCGGCGCCGGCCAGCTCATCTCCGGACTCCACGTCGTCTGGATTCTTCTGGCCCGCGCGCTCGTCGGCCGCTTCGGCGCGGGGACGCTGACGGGCTTGACGAAGGGTGCGGTCGAGCTGTTCACGGGCGGGACGCACGGCGCGATCATCGTCTTGGTCTCGGGCATCGAGGGCCTGTTCGTCGACTTCGGGCTCGGTCTCTCGCGCCGCCGCTCGCTGGCCCTGACCATGATCACGGGCGCGTTGGCGAGCGCGTCCAACGTGCTCGTCTTCCAAGCCGTCTACTTCTCGGGCGTCGCCGTGGGGTTCATCGGCCTGATGGTCGGACTGGCGCTCGTGTCCGGCGCGGTGTTCGGCGGGTACGTCGCTTGGGACGTGGAACGGCTGCTCGTCTCGTCGAGGATCCTGCGCTCGGGCGGGCCGGCGCCGTCCGCGCGGTCGATGTCCTGGTGGCGACGCGCGGCGATCCTTGCCCTCGTCCTCACGTTCCTCGCGGGAACGGTCTACTTCTTCGTCGAGGTGGTCGACCTCGGGGCGCGCCCGGGGACCGTCCGCGTCGACGGCGCGGTCGCGGCGCCGCAGACGGTGCGGATTACCGACGCCAGCCTGACCCTGCGCACGGTGCGAGCCGAGCTTCGCGGTACCGTCACGTACGTGCCGCCGTTGGACTACACGGGAGTCTCGTTGCGCGACGTCGTCGCGCGCGCCGCGCCGCGAACAGAAGCCACTCTCATCCGCGTGGTTGCGCGCGACGGGTACGAGGTCTCCCTGCCGCTTGCCGAGGTGGTCGCGGAGCCTGACATCCTGCTCGTCCTCGAGGGGGAGGCCGTGCGCCTCGTGGTGCCGGGCAGGGACGGCGCGTTGTGGGTTCGCCAGGTGGTGCGCCTTGCCCTCGAGTGACGCGCTCGACGTCACGTTCCGCCACCTGACGGTCTCGTACCCTGACCGTGCGGCGGACGCGCTGTGCGATGTCTCGGAGCACGTCCGCGCTGGCGAGGCGGTCGCCGTCGCCGGGCCCTCGGGCTGCGGCAAGACGACCCTGTGCCTCGCGCTGGCCGGCTTTGTGCCGGGCATGATTCCGGCCCGGGCGTCGGGGTCGATCGCGTTGGGCGACGCCGAGGTTCTCGGGGCTCCGCCCGAAGAGCTGGCTACGCGCGTCGGTCTCGTCCAGCAAGACCCCGACGCGCAGGTCTGCACGCTCAACGTGGGACAAGAGGTCGCCTTCGGGCCGGAGAACCTCTGTCTGGACCCCGCCGAGGTCCGCGCGCGCGTGGGGCGGTCCCTTGAGGCGGCGGGCATCGCCCACCTGCGCGAGCGGGCGACGACGACCCTCTCCGGCGGCGAGAAACAGCGCCTGGCCATCGCCTCGATCCTGGCTATGGAGCCGCGGGTCGTCGTGTTCGATGAGCCCACGGCGAGCCTGGATCCGCTCGGCATCGAACAGCTGATGGCGCTCCTCGCGTCGTGGGCGCGGCGCGGCGAGCGCACGCTGATCGTCGTCGAGCACCGCATCGACGCCCTGTCGCGGCTCGCCCCGCGACTCGTCCTGCTGGACCGCGGCCGGCTCGTCGACCGATACCCAGCGCGCGAGCGGCTGGACTACGCGGCGCTCGGACTGCGCGGGGCGTGGACCGCCGCGCGGCGCGACGCGACGCCGGGTGCGGATCTCCTTGCGTTGCGGCGGGTCTCGTTTGACTACGGCACGCCCCTGATCGACAGCCTGTCGCTCTCTCTGCGCGGCGGCGAGGTCGTGGCACTTCTGGGGCCCAACGGCGGCGGCAAGACGACGCTCCTCCGCCTCATGGCCGGCCTCATCGCGCCCCACTCCGGATCCGTTGAGCGCGATCCTGCGACGCGCGTCGGGCTTGTCTTCCAGCACCCACACCATCAGATCTTCGAGCGGACGGTGCGGCGCGAGATGGAGCTAGGTCACCCGGAACCCTTGTCCGCGATCGACGGCGAGCTGGCCGCCACCCGCCTCGGGGACCTTGCTACTGCCGCGCCGCTCTCCCTCAGCCTCGGCGAACAGCGCCGCCTGACGGTTGCGACCACCCTTGCGCAGCGTCCGCGAGTTCTGCTCCTCGACGAGCCCTTCACGGGCCAGGATCGACGCAACGTGGTGTGGATGATCGACCGCCTGCACGATGTCGCCTCGGCGGGCGGCGCCGTGGCGTTCGTCACGCACGACATCTCGCTCGCTGCCGCGTTGGCCGACCGCGTCGTGTACGTCGACAGAGGAACCTGGCACGCCGGGCCGGCCGACGACGCATTCGCGTGGCTCCGCGCCACGGGGCGCGCTGCGTTCGCCCCGGAGGCGCGGCCGTGAGTGCCCGCGGGCTGCGCCGCGCGTCGCCGCTCGCCAACGCGTTCCTGCTGCTCGCGGAGGTCGGCGCCGCGCTCGCGTGGCCCCGCCTCGTCTTCTCTGCAGCGACGCTCTCCGTCATCGCGGCGCTTGCGCGGGCATCGGGCATCCCGTTGCGAGGCCTCGTTCCCGGAAGACGTTTTGTCGTCGTGTTTGCGCTCGTTCTGTTCGTCGCCCAGGCGCTGTCGGTGCGGAGCGGGGCGGTCCTCGTGAGCGAGCCGTTCCGCGTCACGACGTTGGGCATCCTCTCCGGGGCAGAGATGGGGCTGCGCTTCCTGCTCATCCTGGCTGCGAGCGCCTTGTTCGTGCGGACCACGGATCCTGACCGCCTGGCGGACGGGCTCGTGCGCCTGCGCGTCCCGTACCGGTACGCCTATCTCGTCGTCCTCGCGCTGCGGTTCGTGCCGTTCTTCGAGGACGAACTGCGGGCCGTGCGCGACGCACAGCGGATGCGCGGGCTCGAGGTGTCCGTCCGCGGGCTTCGCCGCGCGCTCCAGACGGCGCGGCTGACCTTTGTGCCCGTCATCGTGTCGGCCCTCCACCGCGTCGACACGATCGCGATCTCGATGAAGGGGAGATGCTTCGGGCTTCACGCGCGGCGAACGTCGAGCCGCGAAGACGCCCGTAGCGCGTGGAGCATCGTTCCGGTGGCCGTCGGCCTCGCGCTCGTGGCCGGCGCCGTCGTCGGGCGGATCTGGGGAGGCTCAGGATGAGGGACGTGCGGCGAGGGATGCTGGTTGGGCTCTTGCTCTTGACGCTCGCTGTCGCGCTGCCGCTCGTCGTCCGCTGGGCGTCGGGGCTGGGAGACTCCAGGCCGGCGGTCGAGATCGCGTGGGCGGATGGCACAACGCGCCGCGTGGCTCTTGTGGACATTCGGCGGCATCCTCAGGTCGTTCGGCGCGGCGAGGCGCAGAACCAGTACGGGAACTGGCGTGACGCGGGCACCTACACCGGCGTCCTCCTCGCCGACCTCTTGCGGGGGAGCGACTACGCCGAGATCGAAGTGAGGGCGTTCGACGGGTACCAGATGGCCGTCGAGCGCTCGCGCGTCGAGGACCCCGACTTTCCGATGGTCCTCGCTTACGCTCTCGATGGGATCTCGGTTCCGGATTGGGAGGACGGGTTCCGCCTCGTGGTCCTGCCGGAAGGCGGGCGGGTGAGCAACGAGGCGTACCGGACTGTCTCCGCGGGCAGCTACTGGGTGAAAAACGTGGAACGGATCACGTTGCGCGCTGCGGCGACCACGGAGTCCGGAAGCGCGCCGCCCCCAGCCGATCCCTCACGCTGACCCAGTTGCTTCTGGGGGGGGCGACGCGCGCGGTCAGGGGCGGAGGTTTCGATCCGCGTCCTACGGACGCCTCAGGGTCCATAGCGGCGTCATGCCGACCGGGCCTGGCTGGATCGAGAACACGGGCGCGCCGCCGACGCACGGGATTCCCGTGTGATCGCGCCAGTAGCCGATGGGCGTCCACAGCTGGACCTGCTCCGCGAGGAGCGGGGCGCGCACGAGCGCGGCGGCCAGCGCGGCGGCTTGCGGCGCCGCGTCAAGGTCGGCGCGCGCCACCTCGTCGAGCACGTCGAAGGCCAGGGCCAGCTCGGCGGGCGTGTAGCGCCACCCGATCCGCGCTGCGGCGGAGAAGGCGACCAGGCCTTCCAGGTTGGCCGCCTCAGCGGCGAACGCACGCCACGCGGCGAGGCCAGCCTGACGCAGCTCGCGGTCGCCCAGCGCGCGGCCGGCGATCAGCAGGACGGCGATCCGCGCGGCCTCCTCGCGCAGGTCCTCGGACCCCGGGCTGTGGCGCGCCGAGCCTGCCACGGCGCCGAGGAGAGCCCGCGCGGACTGCTCCAGTTGCGGCAAGCGGCTCACCTCATCGAGCGCGCGGGCCACGACCGCGATGTCGAACCATAGGGCTGCCGGCGCTTCGGCATCCAGCGCGCTGGCGACGAGGCCGTCGGGCGAGACGTACCGCGCAAGGCTCGCCAGCGCGGGGGACCCGAGGGCCGCCGCTCGGCGCGCGGTGTCCGGCGCCACGGCGCTCGAGCCGGCGACCCGCGCCAGTCCCACGAGCAGGGACGCTGCGTCGTAGGCCAACTCGCGCGGGTCAGACACCGTGTACACCACGCGCGCTCCGTCGGACGCTGCCTCCATCGCGTGGACAAGACGCGGCGTCTCGGCCGTGAGGTCTGTGTTGTCCTCGAGCCAAGCCACTTGGTGCGTCAGCGCGAGCGAGACAAACCCGGCGAGGTACGTGTCCCACGAGCTTGCGGCTCCAGCCGCCGCATCGAGGAACGCCACTTCGCGCGCCAGGGTCCAGCCCAACGCTGCCGGCGTGATCTCGGGGCTCTTGGCCAGGAACCCCGCACCGCGCTCGAGGATCGGCACGCCCCCCGCGGTCGGCAGGAAGATCGGCGACCCGAACGTCGGCACGCCCGGAAGGCCGGCATCAGCGGCCAGCTGGGCGAGTCGAGCGAGCGCCTCGTCGGGCGACGTCCACGGTGCGGCGAGCGCGAACGAGACGCCCAGCCCGGACTCCCCGAGGAGAATCCCCAGGTTCGCCCGCGACGCTTCCCGCGCGTCGTGCGTCGTGGCGCCCAACAAGCCTCGATCGGCGGCGCCGTCGAGCGTCCAGGCGAGACGCATCGCCTCATCCGTCCGGTACTCGAGCTGCGCCGACCGCAGGCCGTCCTCGCGCGCGGCGTCGGCCGTTCCCAACGTCACGCTAACGCACACCTCGCGGGTCGGACGCGCGACGCCGTCTTCATCGGTGTACATGAGAGACGCGCAGTTCGTGAGCACGCCGTCGAGCGGCGCGTCGAGGGCGCGGACGTCGATCCGCCATGTGCCGCGCGCTCCGGGTTCGAGGCGATCCAGCGTCCACTCGATGCGCCGTCCATCCACACTCGACGCGGCCGGCGCGGTCCCGAGCAGGGCCACCCCCTCGGGCAGGGTGTCCGTCAGCACCAGGGCGACGAACGTATCCTCGGTCGGGTTTTCGACCGAGACCTCGTAGCGGATGCGGTCGCCGAGGCGCGTCCACGTGATCCCGCCGAGCGGAGACACCGGCTCCAGACAGACCCGGCGGTCGAACACCGGCGCGTAGCTTTGCTCGCGTCCCTCGTCGTCGAGCGAGCGAGCTGGGATCTGGAGATCCATCGCGTCCAGCGCACGATCGACGTGCCGCCCGAGCCGCGACGCGAGCTGCGTGGCGGCGACGGGGTCGACGAAGGCCATCGCCTGCGGCAGCACGCCGACGGCCAGCGCGAGGTCGAGGGGCGTCATGCACCAGGCGAGGCGGTCCAACTGGCCGACATACAGCTCGGCCGTCGGATCCCAGAAGCGGGCGTCCAGCGCGAGCGCGGCCGCCCGCACGGCCTGTTCCCGCGCGCCGAAAAGGCGTTGCGCAGCGAGGAGCGCGCGGAGGGCGGCGAGCTGCCCCGCCAGCGTCGGGGGCTGGCACGCCACCTCGTCCGGTCGGGCGCTCCACGTCTCAAGATAGCCGCCGCTCCCGTCCCACAACGTCGTTTCGACGAACGCGACCTCGGCGTCCAGCAGGGCGAGCGCCGTCGCGCCTTCCGGACTCCGATGGCCGAAGGTCCCTACCGTCTTCTCCAACGCCTCGGCCAGGATGCCGAGAGGCGTCAGCGTGATCTCGTCGCCTGGCGTCCACGTCGAGAGGCCGGGCACGGCGCGGTCGGCCAGCGCACCGGGCGCTGCTCGGTGATGCGCTCGTTCGAGGGCATCGAGGATCCTGCGGACCAGGGTGCCCGCGCGGTCGGCGAGCGACGCCGGGTCGCCGATCGCGGGGTCGACGACGTGGGTGGCCGGCAGAGCCCTCGCCCAGCCGATGACCTCGGTCAGGCCAAGCAAGAGCGAAGCCTGGTCGAATAGGTCGCTCGATCGGTCGACGGCGTCGAACCGGACGCTGCCGGACGAAGCCACGGCCTTGTATTCGTGCGCCATGTACCACACGTCGTTCGGTCCGCGCAGAGAGGCCTGCTCGAGAACGTCGAGCTTCTTTTCGAGCGACGCGGCGAGGACGCGCGCCGTGATCTCGTCCTCCGGGCTGCGCACGGCGCGCTGACCCAGCTCGGTCGCCTCCTGCGCCTCGCGCAGCATCGTCATGCCCAGGGCCGACGGCACCACGCGCGCGTCAAACGACGCGGCGTTCCAGGTGAGATCGTTCTCCGCCGTCTCGCCAAGATGCGGGTTGCCGGCAAAGAACGGGATCGCAATCGGCGTGATCCGTGCGGCTGCGCCGGTGGGCGCGACCTGACGGACCACGTCGGCGAGCTCGGGCCACGCGTCGAAGCGGACGCCGAGCTGCGCGTGGAAGTCGACGGCGATCAGGTTTGCGTCTGCGTCGTCCTCGCGGCCGACGTCGCCGGCCTGGAGGACCGACGCCGCGTACATCGCAATGTCGGTCTGGTACCACGGATCGTGCGCCAGGATGCGCAGGCCGCCGCACGAGGTCTCGGAGGCGATGTCCACCAGGCAGAGCGAGCGTTGGAGCACCGGCGCCAACGCGTCTGCGCGCGCGGCGCGCAGCGCGAAGACGGCGCCTCGCCCATCCCCCGCGGCGATGTTCTGTCGCGAACCATTGCCGGCGTTGTCGAGTTGCAGCGCCGCATCGTCGAGGACCGTGCGGGCGAGCGCGGCGAGGCGCCGTTCGATGAGTGCGCCGCGCGCTGCGTCGCTTTCGTGTGCCAGCTCGCGCAAGGCGCCGACCGCGAGGCCCATGTCGAGCGCCGTGTAGCAGGTCGGCAGGTCGGCGAGCTCCGGGAGGCGGTACAGGCCAAACCCCTGCCAATCGTTCCACGCCTCGTCCTCGAGGTACTGGAACGTCCGCGCGGCGGCGTCCACTTGGTCGCTGGCGAGGAGGCCCAGCATCCCGGCGAACTGAGCCGCCAGGGCACCTGAAACGCCTGCCGTGGTGGACACCTCGCGGAATCGCCCGTCCGCCCCTTGGCGGTCGACGAGGAGCCGCGCGGCGTTCTCCTGGATGTCGCGCAACGCGCGCACTGCCCCGCCGGAGACGGTTGGCAACGCCTCCTCGACCGCGGCGAGCAGAACGCCGAGGTCGACGGTCGAAGCCTCGGTCCACGCGCCGTCCCGCGCCGGCGAACGGCTCACCATCCGGCCATCGATCGCCGTGTGGTATGCCGTGATTGCGGCCGCGGCGCGTTCGAGCAGTCTCCCCGCGTCACGCACGAGGGCCTCGGCCAGGCCTTGTTCGGACGTCGGCCACGCCGGACGCGCGGTCTCGACCCAGGCGAGCACGCGCGCCGCCCCCCACAGGAGAGACGCCTGGTCGAACAACATGCTTGCCCGATCCAGTGTCTCGAACTGGTCTGGCTCCTCCAAGGCCCGAGACGCATGCGGGACGTACGCTGGCCCCGCCTCGGGCTGGATGACGAAGTACCGATCGAGCGCGAGAAGCTTGTTGGCGATCGCCTCGGCGAGCACCCACCCCAGGTACCGCTCGGCGGCGACGGGAGAGGCGACGAGGCGGGCGGCGGCCTGCGCTTGGCGGACGAGCCCCATGCCGAGGCTGCTGGCGACGAGATCCTCGTCGACCACGGTCCACGTGCCGGAAGCGCCCCACGCGCTGTCGCGCTGGGCTTGGAAGACGGGCTCTCCGGCTGCCGCTTCCAGGTAGATCCAGCGTCCTTCCGGCAGCACGTCGTCGTCGGTCGTCCCGGCGACGCGCGCGAGCTCGGCCAGACGCCGCGCGAGGACCTCGTCAGGCGCCGCGCCGCGGGCGGCATCGAGGATTCTGGGTCCGCGTTCGAGGCCGACGCCGATCGACGACAGCACCTGAACCTGCAGGAGGTTCTCCAGGGCGTACACGCCAAGTTCCGCGCGCACGGTGCGGCCCCACGTGGGCAGTAGGGTGTCGGGGAAGATATCGCGTGCGGCCGCGACCTCCGCCGTCTCCGCGAACTCACTTGCCGCGAGCATCGCGATGTCCGTCTGGAACCAGACGCGATCGGTCTCTGCAGCCAGGCCGCTGCAGCCGCCGACGCCGAGGGTCTCTGCCGTCTTGCGCAGGATCGGGACACTCACGAGGCCGCCCGATCCCTCGACGAGCCACGAGCGCCCCCGGATCGCGACCGACGAGGCGTCGTCCTCATCTACATCCGCGGGAACGATCGGACTCTGATCGGCCGGAATCGGCGCCCCGGACGCGTCGCGACCGGTCGCTCGCAGGTCATTGAAGTACAGGCGGGCATCGATCAGGGGATCGACGACCGCGGCGTCAAACCGCACCACGGCTCGCTGGCCGCGGGCCAAGGTCGCCGAGAGGTCAAACTGCAGGCTGGAACGACTCCCCGTGGGATCGATCGGCAGCGTTCCGGTCGGCGTCATGGCGACGCCCGATCCCAGGATGTAGGCAAACTCGCGCGGCAGCTCGTCGGTGAGACGAACCTCGTAGGCCGTCGCCGGCCCGACGTTCTCGACCACGAGCTCGTAGGTGATCACGTCGCCGATTTCGATGCGATCGTCGACGACGCGTGCTCCCGCCCGCGTGAGCTCGACGATGGACTTCTGTGTGACGAGCGCTGGTACGTTGGCCACCGCGACGAGGGAGACGTCGTCGCGATCGTCGTCGTCGTCATCGCGAGGCACGTCCGGCGCGCCGCCGAGTGGGATGGGACTGCTTACGCCGTCCAGTCCTTGCGCAGTCAGGACGTTGCGGTACGCCGCCCCGGAAGCGAGAGGACCCGCGGCGCGCGCCGAGAAGCGCAATACCATGGTCTGCTCGGCAGCCAACGTGGCCTGCGGTGCCCAGGCGAGGAGCGGGCCGGGTGCGCCGGCCGGATCTGCCGTGTACGTGCCGATGCGCGTCGGCCACTGGCCGGCCGTGCTCCCGGCGACGTAGGTGAATGGTGTCGGGAGGTCGTCGCGCACGTTGACGGCGTACGCCGTCCCGCGTCCGACGTTGGTCACGATGAGTTCGAATACCACGACGTCGCCCGCGGTGACGAACGCGTCGGCGCCGAGCGAGCGCCCGTCGCGAACAATGTCGGCGACGCGCTTCTCTGTGACCAACGCCGGGCGAGCCCCCGGCACGGTCACCTGGCTCTCGTCATCCTCGTCCGTGTCTTCGGGGACCAGCGCGCTGGCGTCGGCGAGGATGGGCGCTCCAGCGGCGTCGCGGCCGTCTGCGCGCAGGGTGTTCGTGTAGGTCGCGTCCTGGCGCACGGGAGTCAAGACCAATGCCTCGAACGTCAGCTCGACCTGCTCGCCCGGCGCAAGGGTGGCGTCCAGCATCCAGGTGAGTGCCGGCCCCGGCGCGCCGCTGGGCGCGGTCGTCGAGCTGCCCGTCGGCCACGCGGCTGTCGTCGCGCCGTGGTAGACGAACCCCGGCGGCAGGATGTCCGCGAGGGCGACCTCGAGCGCCGGCCCTTGGCCGACGTTCCGCACGACGAGCGCGTACGTGACGATGTCACCGGCTTCGACCCAGGTCGGCGTCACCTCGCGGCCCGCGCGGACGATGCGCGAGATCGACTTGTCGGTCACGAGCGCTGGGATCCCGACGCGCACCAACGCAACGCCGGTGTCGTCGGCATCGGGATCCTCCAGGTCATCGTCGGAGGTGTCGCCCAGCTCCGGGTTCGCGCCCGGGATCGGGGTGTCTGCGCCGTCGCGCGCAGCCGCCGAGGCCGTGTTTGTTAGCCACACGGCGGGAGAGGCGGCAGTCGTGACGCGCGCCGCGAACTGGGCGATCAAGGTGCCGCCCCCGCGCAGCGTGGCGGCAAGCGATGTCGCGAACGACGAGGCGCCGTCTGCAAGCGCAAGCCCGCCGCTCGCCGCCGGCGCGCTGATCGTGTAGGTCCCCGCGCCGACGGCCGTGGACGTGTCGACCACGATGCCTGGCGGGAGCGTGTCCACGAGGTCGAGTCGGTAGGCCGTTCCCAGCCCAACGTTGCGCACCGCGAGACGGTACACGACGACGTCGCCGTACAAGACCGGATCGATGACGCCTAGCGAGGTTCCGCCGCGGATGACGTCGACGACCTGCTTGTCGACGGACAGCGCCGGCTCAGCGACCTGAATCGACGCGATGCCCGTGTCGTCGGCATCGGGATCTTCCGCATCGTCGTCGCTCGTGTCTCCGACCGCTGCATTTGACGCTGGGATCGCGGCGCCGAGGCGATCGGTTCCCGCCGCGCGGGCCACGTTGACGAGCGGCGTGCCTTGAACGGCCGCGCTGGTCACGCGCGCGGCGTAGGTCGCGGTCAGCGTCGCCCCGCCGGCGAGCGTGGCCCCGAGCGGCGCCGTGAACGACGTGGCTCCGTTTGTCAGTCCCAGCGAGCCGGAGCTCGCGGGAGCGCTCACTGTGTACGCGCCGCTCGAACCCGGCGGCGCGGTCTCGATGACGAGGCCCGCCGGCAGGACGTCAGAGATCGAGACCCCGTAGGCAGAACCAGCGCCGACGTTGCGCACCGCGAAGCGGTACACGATGACATCGCCGGGCTCCACGGGTCCCGCGATGCCCAGGCTGACACCGCCGCGGACCACGTCGGCGATCGTCTTGTCGACGCTCAGTCCGGGGCGGTTTGCGGGGATTGTCGCGCTGTCGGCGCCTGCCGGGATGTCGCGTCCGCTGCCTTCTTGGCCGTCGGCGCTGGCGACGTTCGTCAGGATGTCGCCCTGTTCCACCGTGCTCTCGACGCGCGCGCAGTAGCGCAGGGTGATGGATTGCCCGAGCGGCAGGGTTGCGTGAATCGACGTCGTGAACGTCGTGGCCCCCACTGGAACGCTGAAGGTCCCGCTCCCGCCCGCGGAGAGCGTGTACTGCCCGTCATGTCCCGGAGCCGTCGCGGTGTAGATGAGGCCTGCGGGCAACGTGTCGGTGAGGTCGACGTGGAATGCCGTGGCCGCGCCGTTGTTGGTGACCACCGCCTGGTACTCGATGACGTCGCCGGTTTCGACGGCGGCGACCGGCCAGGCGCTTGCCCCGCCTCGCCAGACGTTGACGATCGTCTTCTCTGTCGAGAGTGCCGGACACGGGCACGTCGCGGCAGCGACGGTCGCCTCGTTGTTTCCCTCTGCACACTCGCACAGCGCGTTCACCTCGTCGGCCACGACGCGGATCGCGTGAGGTGTAGCGCAGAGGAGAGGCGGCGTCACATAGCTGAGCGCGTACGAAGACCCCGCAGCGATGGACTGTGTCTCGCTGTGGATGAGTGTTCCGTCCGCGTAGACGCGAATCGAGACGTCACTCGCCGGCTGTCCGCCTGCGTTCGCGACGGTGGCCGTGACCGTGAACGTGTCATCGAGGTTGCACAGCGCGGTGACGTTCGAGACCGCGAGGTCAGGCGCGCTGACCGAGAACGTCGTGGAGGCCGCGTTGTTCGCCCCATTGCACTCGCACACCGCGCCGGACGGGTCGACGCTGGCGGTGACCGCGTAGCCCGTGCCGCATCCGACGGGGTTCGCAAAGGGAACGGTCATCGTCTCGCTCTCTCCCGCGGCGAGCGCGACCGAGGTTGCAGCCTGCCCGGTGACGGCGCCCGAAACCGACACGACAACGCCGGCCGGCGCGATCCCGCAGCCCGCGTTCCGCACGGTCACCTGGGCCGATCCGGGCTGGCACGGGGTCGCCGCGGAGGCGACGAACGACGTGATGACGAGATCCGGAAGCGGCGACGTGTACAGAGCGGCGCCCGTGTTGTTGGCACCGTTGCACTCGCAGACCTCGCTCGACGTGTCGACGGTCGCCGTGAACGTGCACCCGCACGTAGCACAGCCGTTCCAGGCGCCGGCGATCGGGAACGACACCACCGTGCTGGTCCCGGCGGCGAGGCCGGCCACACGCTGCGCGGCGAACGTCAGGCAGCCGCTCGTCGAGAGTCCGACGTTGAACGCCCCTGCGGCTCCACAACCCTGGTTGGTGACCGTGACGGCGACAGAGCCCGTGACGGCATCGCCGGCGCACGCGAGGCCGGCGAACGAGATCCCGCTCACGACCAGGTCGGGGAACGAGATCGCAAGCGGCCCGGCGCATAGCGCGTTGTTCGTCCCACTGCACTCGCAGATCGCATTCGCGTAGTCGGCCTCGGCCAAGATCGAGAGCTGACACGGCGAGCACGCGTTGAACGTGGTCGTGCGGTCGACGGCGAACGCCTGGATGCCGCCCCCGGCGGCGAGATTCACGCCGGTGAACGTCTGCGTCCACTGATCGAGAACGGTCCCGCTGCACGCGTTGCCGGCGTACACGGTGAAGCGCATCGGGACGTTGGTTGTGAACGCTGACGTTCCGCAGCCCTGGTTGCGCAGGGTCACCGTCCCCTGGATGCGAACCTGCCCGTCGCCGGCGCATGTCGGGACGAGCGCGCTCGATGCGACGACCAGGTCCGGCACGGTTGGCGTGTAGCTCAGGGTCGCGGTGTTGTTGTTCTCGCGGCACTCGCACAGCGTGCCCCCGGCGTCGAGCGTGGCCGTGAACGTGTACGAGCACGACGAGCAAGCGATTGGCCATCCGGACAGCGTGAGCACCTGGCTCCCTCCGGCGGCGAGCGGGAGCGTGCCGCCGAGGCTCGTGAACGTGCCGGACCCCGACCACCCGGTTGTGGACTCAGAGAAGGAGACCGCGAAGTCCGTCGAAACAGCTGCCGTGCCGGAGTTGCGCACGGTGAGTTGCATGCGGCCGCTTGAGATGCCGTCGCTCGCGCACGTGAACTGCGGGACGAGATCGGACGACGAGATCGACAGGTCGGGAACCAGGACGGTGGCCGTGCGCGTCACCGAGCCGCCGCTCGACGTGCACGAGTACTCGGCCGTCGTGTTCGGGTCGCCATCCAGTGCGGCCGACGTGCAGCCCCACGACGTCACGGCCGTGCTCGTTCGGCGCGCGTCCGCGCAGTCGTTCGGCGGCGCGGCCAGGCGTGCGACCAGCTGAACCGACTGGGAGCCTCCCGGCGCGAGGGGGCCGAATTCCCAACCCCACTGCTGCCCGTTGGCCCCGATCTGCGTCCCGCCCGAGACGCGCACGAGGTCGGCGCCGAGCGTGTCGATGACGCGGACGAATCCTGCGGCGCTGCTGCCCGTGTTCGTGACCGTGAGGGTCCACGTGACCGTGCTCAGCGCGTTCGCGCAGTCGAGCGTCGCCGTCGACGGCGTCATGGTGAACGAGAGGGCCGGTGCCGACGCGGTCAGCGAGGCGGAGGACGTTCCCTGGTACTGCGTCGCCCCGCAGCAGTCGTAGTAGTAGGTGTTGATCGTGGCCGACGCCGTCGTGCGGTAGCAGGCCGCGCCGACCTGGAAACGCACGGCGACCGATCCGGAGGCCGGGATGGTCGCGCAGAGGTCGTTGCCGGGTCCGGTGGACGTCGTGCTGTACCACGTCAGGACCTGTCCGGCCTGGACGGGGTCGGCGGCAGGCGTGAACCCGCTGCCGCAGCGAATCTCGGTTGTCCCCGGACGATACGTGAGGCCCGCGGGAAGCGTGACGCGCACGTCGGGCGAGTAGGCGGGCGCGGACGTACTCGCGTTCGTCAGCGTCAGCGTGAGCGTCGTGAAGGGCTCGCAGGATGCGATCGACGACGGAGAGAGGGCGGCGGCAACGGACACGCTCACGGCGCGCGTCGCGGTCGCCGATCCCGAGGCGTACGTGGACGATATGCAATCCGGCATGGTGGCCGAGTTCCCGTCCGGTCCGCACGCCCAGTACGCACGGACGGAGTTCGTCAGAGGCGCGCAGCTTGTGGCATCTGCTGTCACAGTGAGCGTCGCCGTGCTGCCCGCCCCGAGGTTCTGGATCTCCCACGTCACCGTCTGTCCTGATGACGCCCCTCCGTCGACTCCCCCGGTCGAGGACGCGTACGTCAACCCTGCGCCAAGCGTCGCCACGGTCCACACTGCTTCGGCCGCCGCGGGTCCGCTGTTGGTCACGCGGATCTGCCACGTCACCTGACCGTCGCACGCAATCGGCTGCCCGGCAGCAGGCGTCGTCTGCGTCACCGTCACGGAGAGAGTGGGCTTGCGCGTCGCGATGGAGAAGGTCCCGATTCCAGACAGGAACGTCTGTCCGCAGGGGTTCTCGTAGCTTGTGCGCGCTTGCGTGATGCCTCCGTTGAAGCCGCAATTGGCTTCGACATCGAAGCGAATGTCGATCGTGATACCGGGGGCAACTGCCGCAAGGAGCGCGACTTCGTCCCTGGTCCAGGTCAACCCGGGGCCCGGCGCGCCGGATGGGTCCCCGGCGGCGTTCCACGCGCCGCCGCTCACGCGGTATTCCGGGTTCCCGGCGTAGACGAGCCCTGTTGGCAATGTCGTTGTTGCCACGAGGTTGTAGGCCGTCGCGATGCCGGCGCTCCTCAGCGTCATCGTCGCTTTCTGGATCGCGCAAACGTCGGTCGGCGTCACGGCGAGCGATGTCGAGACCACGTTGGCCGGGGCCACGAGAACAAACGAGCTGTCGGACCGAAGCGGCTGGCAGGCGTCGCCGCCGCAGCCCCACCCGACCGTGGCCACGTTGGTCATGTTCGTGCAGGACACGAGGTCTGCCGTGAGCTGGATCACCGGGCGCTCGCCGGGCCCGATGCGCCCGAACAGGAACGACGCGCCGTTGATCGGAGCTCCCGAGTGATCCTGATTCGGGCGCGTCGTCAGGGAGCCCGTGTAGCCAGAGACGGTCGACGACGTGTAGGCGAGGCCGCTTCCGAGAACGTCGTCGACGTACACGTTGTACGCCGTGCCGTTCGAGCTGTTGTACAGCTCGATGCGCCAGGTCACCGACCTCACCGTGGTGTAGATGACCTCGGGCGTCATCGTGAGGTAGACGTCGCCGCTCAGACGCAGCGACGACGCGGCAGCCGCGCTGGTCTGGCACGTGTCGTTGTAGCCGGCGCTGTCGTTGCACAGGTCGTCGTAGGTCCCCGTGGCAGCGAGCCCGATGAGCGGTCCGCCGCAGCGCGTCGTCACTGGGACGGTCACGCTGGCGGAGGCGCCCGGCGAGGCAAACCCGTCGGCGAAGCGCCACTCGACCGAGTTCGGCCCGACGATGGGCGGCTCGACGGGCGAGACGCCGCTCCAGGTGGCGCCGGCGAAGTCGGCGATCACGCCCGCCGTTCCCGTCAAGACGAGCCGGGCATCGTAGGGGGCGGCCAGGGCGGACGTGCGGCGGAACGTGAGGGTCACTGGGTACGTCGCGCAGTCCTCTTGGATGGTCGGAACCCCGGCGATGGACGCGCTCATCGCTGCCGGCTCGATCGTGAGCCGCGCAGTGTCGTAGAAGAGCGTGCACGGGCCGATCTCGGGGATTTCGTGGCTCGTCCAGACGTAGAACGACGACGGCTCCCCGCAGGCGGGCGCGCTGGCGGCGCTGGCGCGGACCTGGTACGTGAACGTGAGCGTGCGGGCGCGGACCGATCCCGCGTCGCTGGTGCTCAGCCGCACGGCGTCGGGATCATCGACGACCGTCACTGGCACCGCGACGCCGTCAATGGTTGCGGTCGCACTGCCGGGGACGTACTCGAGCCCGTTCTCTTTCAGGAATGCGTACTCGAAGTCGCTGAACGCGATCGTGTCGAGCGCCGCGTCGTCGGCAAACGGGTGCTCGTCGGTGATCGTGATTGCATCGCCGCAGCGCTCGAGCGTCGTCGACGACAGCGTGTACAGAGAGGTGTACAGCCGATCGCATGTGATCGCTGTTGTCACGGACGCCGCGGCGGACAACACGCACCCGCAACAGCTCACGGCCGTAGCGCTGACCGTGTTCGTCTGTTCTGTGTAGCAGTAGTCGCAGTCCAGGGGCACGCGAACGATGAGGTCCCAACTCGACGCTGCGACCACGGCGGGATCGAACGTCCACTCGACCGTTCCTCCCGTTCCCCCCGTGCCCGGCGTCCAGACGCCGCCCGACGCGCCGACGACGGTGAATCCTGCGGGGATCGTGTCGGTCACCGTCACGATGCCCGTCGTGCCCGCGCCGCACGTCGTCGGCCCCGCATACTGGGCCGTCACGCGGTAGGTCACATCGTTGCCGAACCCGACGATCGACGGACCCGTCTTCGACAGGGAGAGGCCCGGCGCCGCTGAGGCTCCAATCGAGCCGAACCGCGGTTGCGCTCGGTGGACGACGCCGCAGTCGTTCACGTACTCGAGCGTGTACAACGGGGTCCCACTCGGCCGCGCGGCGCACCAGTCGTCGGAGAACGTCACGTCGAACGTCAGGTTGAACGTCGTCCCGCCGTGGATGTCTGGAAGCTGGAAGCAGCCGCCCACGTACGACGCGCCGCCCTGCACGTTGGAAACGATGAGCGATCCCAGGCTGCTCGGACAGAGAAGGGCGTCGTGCGCCGTGCCGTCGCCGCTGTTCTCGATGGGGATGGTGACGGTCGTGGTCGTGGCGCAGTAGGGAATTGAGATCGCCGGAGCGGAGAACTCGAGGAACGGCAGGCGCTGGATGAATTGGACGGACGAGACGGGCGCGCATCCGCAGTCACCCAGCTGCGTCTCGGTGTCACCGCAGACGACAACGTCGCTGCAGCCAAACCTGCCGTCGAGCCTGTTGTCAAGGTCCGCGCAGGCGACCACGCGAGCGACCAGCGTGATCGTCACCGAGTCGTCCGGGTCGATGTCGGCCAAGGAGGGAATCTCGCGCGAGGACCAGACGATCGTCTGTCCCATGATCTGGCCTGCCGGTGCCGCCGAGACGAAATCGAGTCCTGCTCCCAGGGTGTCAGTGACGACGACGTTCTTGATGCTTCCTAGCCCCGTGCTGTTCACGGCCAGCGTCCACGTCACGAGGTCGCCGATGCCGGCAGCGGGGCTGGCCGGCGTCTTCCTCAGCGTCATGGCGCCGGGGAGGATCTCGATCGACACCGAGTCCGTGACCGCGAGGGGAACCCCAGGCTGAGAACACTCGACGTACTCGATGCGCACGAGGTCCGTGCCGGACACCGCGAGACAGGACGTGGCGAGGCTGAACTGGACTGTGAGGGTCTCCGCCGGAGGAAGCTCATAGGGACCGCCCACGATGGCGTCGATCGCCCATTGTTCGAGGACCGGGTCGGCGTTGTAGGTTCCGAGTCCCGGGACCGTCACGCGGCCGGACCCCGGGACGATCGAGTAATCGGCTCCCGGCAGGGTGTTCTGTACGACGATTTGGCAGGCCGTCTGGGTCGGGCTCGGGTTGGCGAACGTGATCGAGAACAGACCCTCATCGCACCGCTCGAGTTGGGCGGGTCCGCTCGCGATCTGCGCTTGCGCGAGCTGGGCGATCCCGAACAGCACGAGCACCCACGTGAGGAGATACCCCGAGAACCGTCTTCCCATGACCTTCCTCCTCGCGCCGGGGCCGCCCGCGGCGCACGGCTGATTCTACCACACTCCGCGCCCCGAGAGCGCGCGGATTGCCGATGGGGAGCCGTTTATGTGACGCGCATCACACAGAGGTCCAGACGCTGCCGCACGTGGCGGGCCGCGCTCCCAAGCGATCTGCCGGGGTCCGTCGCCACGTCGGGTGCGGCGCCCCGAGACGGGGAGCGGCGGCGAGGCCAGTCCGCGCGAAGAGCCCGTACCCGGACACGCGACGTCCCTGGACCTCGAGCGACGGGCCGTGATACCGTGGGGCGCATGAAGAGTAGATCCTGTTGGCGAAGAGCGTGGATGGCAGCCGCCGCGGCGGCTGCCTGCGGCACTGCGTTCCTCGTGCCGTGGTTCGCCACGCGCGACCCGCTTCCCTCGGGTGCCATTCTCGTGCCGCGGGACGCGCCCACGCTGGCGGCGGCGATCGATCGGGCCCCCCCCGGCGCGGTGATCGTGCTGGACGCGCGCCGCGGCCCGTTCGCGGGCGCAGTCATCGATGTGGCGGATGTCGCGTTGCGCTCGCGCCACGGCCGTGCCGTCGTGCGCGGCGATGTCGGCATCGCCCTGCAGCTGGTGGCGGACGGGGTGACGATGGACGGCCTTGACGTCGAGGGCGAAGGCGTGGGCATCGAGATCACGGGCGCGAGATGCCGCCTTCGCGACGTCTCCTTCTCTGCACTTCCTGTGGCTGTGCGCGTCGGCGGTCGAGACAACGTTCTGGAGCGCGTGCAGGTGGTCGGCGGAGAGACGGGGATCGCGGTTGGCGGATTGGGACACTGCCTCGTCGAGCTGACCTGCCGCGACGTCGCTGGCGCGGCCCTCTGGTTGGCCCATGTCGACGACGTGCAGGTCCTCGCTCTACAGATTGCCTCGTGTGTGACCGGCGTCTGGCTCGACGACGCGACCGGGGTCCAGATCGTGGACGCGCGCATCCGCGGCTGCGGCACGGGGCTCGAGATCTCCGAGGCGAGGCGCCTCGCGGTGGATCGAGGCGTGGTGTCCCAAGGCGAACGGGGCATCGTGCTTCGACACACCGACGACGTGCGTCTCAGCGGGTGCCAGTTCACGGAGATCGACGAGGCGGGCGTGGTGCTGGAAGACGCTCGGCGCACGCACCTTTCGACCAGCAGCTTCGTGGGCTGCCGGGCCGGCATTCGGGCGTCGGACTCTGCGGAGAACGCTCTCACCGACAACGTCTTTCACAGCTGCGGCGAGGCCGTCAACCTACAAGGGGGGAGCGACAACCTCGTGGCGCGGAGCACGTTTCGCTCGACGGACGTCGGGGTTCGGATCGAGGACGCCACGACCACGAAGGTCATGCGGTGCGCGGTCGATAGGGCTCGCGCTGGCATCCTCCTCTCTCGGGTTCGCGACGTGCAGGTCCTCGACGCGGACATTCGCAGATCTGGAACCGCCATCGTTTCGACGGGGGCCGACGGACTGACAATTCGCCGCGGGGCGGCCGTCGACTGCGACCTGGGCATCGTCCTCTTGGACGGCGCCGTCGGCAGCGCCGTGTCGGCGACCGCCGTCGCCGACTGCAGGGCGGGGATTGTGGTGGCCGACTCGGTCCGAGACGTCCTTCTAGAGGGCAACGCGGTCACTCGCTGCGACGTGGGGGTCGCCTTGTGGCGGGTCGGGTATGGGACCCGCGCGGAGCAGAACGTGTTCTCGGGTTGCGGCGTTGGGATCCTGTGGACCGACTCCGTCTGGGCCCAGGCCGAGGCCGTGGCACGCCTCGGGTCCACGCTCGCGCAGCGGGCGTCGTCTGGCGCGCCCCTCATCGTGCAGAACGCGTTTCGCAGCTCTCGCCTCGCCGACGTCCGCAACGGGACGGAGACGCCGCTCGTGGTCGGAGACAACCTCTGGTCCCGCGCGGAGCCGCGGTTGGACGGCGACGTGCGGGCGCCGCGCCGCACGCCGCAGACGACGATCAGCCTGGGCGGCGCGGCCTCGGCCGCGGATGCGGTGTTGGGACGCCTCCTGCAGTGGATGCTCCTGCAAGACGATGTGGCCGTCGTCGACCTGATCGGCCTGGACGGGCCGGCGACGCTGTGCGCGGCGCTGACGCGGGGGGACGTCCATGCGGGGTGGGGCGCGTCCGAGTTGGCGCGCGCGGCCAACGTTTCCTTCTGGTCGACGCCGCTCCTGTCGGGGTGGTCGCTTGTTGCGGCGCCCGATGTGGCGGCGCGCGCGCCGGGGACGGTCGTGGACGTCGCGACCGCGGTCCCCGCTTCGGTCGACCTGGCGGCCGTCGAGGCGGCTCTCGCCCGGCACGGTCTCGTGCCGATTGCGGTGCAGCGGGTCGCGACCAGCGCCGAGGCCGAGAACCTGCTGAAGCTGGGGGCGGTGGATTGCGCGGTCGTCGATCGATGGGAGGAGACGGTGACGCTGGCGGGCTTCGTCGTCCTCGATGAGGCGGCGCTTGGCGTGACGTCCTACGGCCTGTGTGTCGGACCGCTCGATGCCCGGGCCTTCGGCGCGCTGCGGGCGACGTTCGACCGCCTCGTGCCCCACCTGTCGGCCGACGTCGTGCGGGAGCTGGTGGGCCGGGTGCGTCTCTTGCGCCGCGACCCGGCCGACGTGGCGATGGAGTTTCTGCTCCGCGAGGGACTGATCGCGAGCGCAGCAGCGGAAGGGGGAATGAGATGACGCGAGCGGGCGGCGAGCAGCGGCACACGGGAGCGTTCGACGAGGTCGCGCCGGCAACGCACTGGGCGCGCTGGCGGGCGCGCGTGCGCTACGGAATCCCGTTGCGAGCCAAGTTGATCCTGCCGGTGTTCGGTATTGCCTGCCTCGCCGTTGGCGCCTTGTTCGCGTTTTCGTACCTCGCCCTTCAGTCTTCGGTCGCCTCGATCTACGAGGGGCGGGCGCGGAGCGTGGCTGCGCTGATCTCGAAGTCGATCCAAGAGAAGGACTACATCCTCTACTACTCCGAGGCTCTGGATCGGGACATCGCCCGCCTCGTCGAGCAGCACGAGTCCATCCTCGGCCTCTCGGTGGTGGGTGCCACGGCGCGCGGCTACGTGACGGTCGCGAGCACGGACCCGACGCGCGTCGGCGAGGCCGCGACGCCCGAGGAGTCAAGTGCCTACGACGCGCTGCGCGGCGTCAGCGTGCAGCGCGTTTCGGTGGGCGGCGGCCGCGCGCTGCGCGCCACGTACCCCATTGCCTCAGGGGCCGACCGCGCCGGCGTCCTCGTCCTCGACATGTCGCTGGACGAGGAAGCGGGCTACGTGCGCCGCCTCGGCTGGCAGTTCGGACTCGCGGCGGGTGCCGCCGTCCTCATCCTTTGTGCCCTGCTGGGCGTCGTCCTGACGGGGGTCGTCACGCGCCCAGTGGGTCGCCTTGCGGCGGCAACGGGCGCGGTCGCCGAGCGGACCTACCAGGCCTCGCCGGAGTTTCTCGCAGGCCGCGTGCCAGGCGTTCGGACGCGCGACGAGATATGGCAGTTCCGCGATGGATTCGAGTCGATGGTCGCGCGCATCCACGCGCACGAGCAGGAGCTGCGGCGGCTGGTCGTCCTCGACGAGGTCACCGGCGTCTACAACGCCGCCCACTTTCGCGAGCAGTTCCCGATTGAGATCAGCAAGGGCCGGCGATACGGCCATCCCACGTCGCTGTTGGTGATCGATCTGGACGGGTTGGCCGAGCAGGATGCCGCCGAGCAGGACAAGGCGAGAGCGCGGGCCGCATCCTTCCTGTTGGCCAACTTGCGCCGCGTCGACACGGTGTACCGCACCGCGCGCGATCGGTTCGTCGCCGTGCTGCCGGAGACGCCGGCCTCGGGGGCGAAGGTGGCGGCCGAGCGCACGCGCGCCTACGTCGCGGACGTCCTGGCGGGATCGCCATTCCCGCTTCGGGCCTCGGTGGCCGTCATGGGCTGGGCGCACGACGACGACGTGCCGAGCGATGACCTCGTCCGCCGGCTCACGCGGGACGATGAGGGATCCACCGGATGAAGGGTCACCGCGCCGCCTGCGTTGCGGCGCTCGCGGGGATCGCGCTTCTCGTCGCCGGCGCCCCGGCGCGCGGCGATACGGTCCGCATCACAGGCCTCACCGTGGCCGACCTGACGCCGTTCGTCGTGATGTTCGATGTCGAAAGCGGCGCAGATCAGGCCTTCTCCGCGGTCCTCGGCCAGGTCTCACTGAGCGAGGCGACGGGCCTCGCGATTGACCAGTTTGCGGTCACTGCGTTCGACCTCGCGCCCGGCGGACGGGCGCGCATCCGCGTGGAGAGCCGATGGGAGTTTCAGTTGGCCGGGACCTACCTCGTGGACGCAACGCTCGACCTTGGGCGCGCTGGCTTGGTCAGCGCGACGCTGCCCTTTCGCATTGTTCCCGTGCCCCTTCCTCTCGCGCCCCAGCCGGTCGGGCCGAGCGAGATGCTGACGCTCGTGCAGGAGCCGGCGAACTGGGGCGTGGATCGTGTCGGCGCGCGCACCGCGTGGACGGTGACCCACGGGTCGCCCAGCGTGGTGGTGGCGTTGATCGACTCCGGCATCGACAGCACGGTTCCCCAGCTCGCGGATTGTCTCTGGGTCAATGACGACGAGATTCCCGGAAACGGGATCGACGACGATGGGAACGGCTACGTGGACGACGTCCACGGCTGGGACTTCCGTGACGGCGACGCGAGCTCGCTCGTGGGCACAACCCTCCACGGGCACGGGACGAGCGTTGCGGCGATCATTGCCGCGCGACCCGGAAGGTATCCGGTCGTCGGCGTTGCGCCCGGCGTCAAGCTGATGGACCTTCGCTTCCTCGACTCAGCGAACCAGTTCCGAGCGTCGGACTGGAAGCTCTTCGCCCGCGCTGTGGAGTACGCGGTGGAGAACGGGGCGGACCTCATCAACCTGAGCGTGTTCGCCAACTCCAAGCCACCGAGCCTGTTCGAGCAAGCGCTCGCCGCGGCCCGAGCTCGGGGCGTTCTCGTGGTGGGGATCGCCGGGAACCAGGGCAAGAGCGAGGTCATGTACCCCGCGCGGAGCGATGCGGTCCTGGCCGTGTCGGCCACTGGATCCGACGACACGCTCGCGAGCTTCAGCAACTACGGGCCGGAGATCGCCTTCTGCGCTCCGGGGCAGGGCGTGATGACGTTCACGGTTGGAGGGCGAGTGATCTCGCAGTCGGGGACGTCGTTTGCCGCGCCGCACGTCACAGGCGCGCTCGCGCTCTTGCTCTCGGCCAGCCGAGGGATGACCGCAGCGCAGGCGCTCGCGCTGCTCGAGGCGACGGCCGTGGATCTCGGGACGGCGGGACGGGACGACCGCTTCGGCCACGGTCTAGTCGACGCGTGGGCCGCCGTGTGCGAGGCCCTGCGCAGATAGGCGGGGCGCTTGCCCGCCGGGCGGGCGATGGTCCATACTGCAGCGTGGGTGGGAGGGGCCATGAAGCAGCTTGTCGTCCTCGTGGGGTTGCCCGGCTCGGGCAAGACGGCGTACCAGCGTGAGCATCCGGACTGGGTTGTCGTCTCCCGATCGGCGATTCGACAGACGATGTTCCGTCTCACGTTCGACCCCGCGGTGGAGCCGACGGTCGACCGCGTCTTTCACGCCGCGCTCATCGAGGCGCTCGACTGCTGCGCCGAGGTGGTCTGCGTCGACGAGCCGAACCTGGCGCCCGCCGAGCGGGCGGGGTGGGTCGAGGTCGCGCGGTTGTCCGGGCGTCAGCCGATCGCCTGCGTCATGTCTGACGAGTGCACGGACTCGAGTTACGAGAGCATGCAGCGAAATCTCAAGCGCCTGGCGGTCGAACAGCCGTACTTGCGGATTCGGACCTTTCCCCGCACGGCGTACGACGCGCTGGCTGCGCAGTACGAACCCGTCGCGGACAGCGAGGGGTTCGTCGAGATCCGCCGCGCGCCGCGCGCCACGCTCGTCCGGCCGGCACCACGGCAAGCAGCTCGCGTCCATCCTGAACGCGAGCCGCTTCCTCTCTTCTCGTCCTGATTCGCAGCGCCTAGGCGATGCCAAGCAGCGAGCGAATGCGCTCCCGATCGAACCCGACGACGATCTCGCCGTCGATGTCCAGCACCGGCACGCCGTACTGGCCGCTCTTCGTCACCATCTCGCGCGCCTTCGCCACGTCCACAGACACGTCGATGTCGGCGAACGAGACCTGACGCGATGTCAAGTAGTCCTTCACCGCGTGACACCATGAGCAGGTCGGCGTTGAGTACACCGTCACTGTATGCGCCATGTTCCATCCCCTTTCGTACACAAACTCAACACGTGCTCCAGGGACTCGCTCAACCGGTAGCAGTTCCGAGTCCCCACCCTCTCTTTAACGATCACTCCCGCCCGTTCCAGTTTGGCCAAGTGGTAGGACACGGCCGGCTGGCTCAGTCCGACCATGGACTGGATCTCCTGGCAGCGCACGGGGCGGCGACGCATCTGCTCGACAATGCGCAGCCGCGGCGCGCTAGCGAGTGCGCCGAACACCTCAACCCACTCGTCTCGGGCCGACCGCTTGGCCACTTGGCACGCTCCTCTCCCCATCCTACGATAGGATAATCGCTATGCGGGAGGCTTTCAAGTATATAAATAGTTGGATAACCGGAGGACACGATGACCATCGTGACGTATAAGGGCGGGATGCGATTCGTCGGGCGAGGGGCGAGCGGGCACGACGTGGCCATGGACGCCAGCGCGGCCAGTGGGGGCGAGGACAGCGCGGCGCGGCCGGTCGAGGCGCTTCTCTGCGCCCTCGGCGCATGCACGGGGATGGACGTTGTGGCCATCCTGCGCAAGTCGAAGAGCATTCCGGCCTCGTTTCGCGTCGAGATCACGGATGAACGTGCGTCGGAGTACCCCCAGGTCCTGAAGAGGCTGCATCTCACGTACGTCGTGAGCCGCGAGGTCCCCGAGGATCGGCTCAAGAAGGCCATTGAGTTGTCGCTGTCCAAGTATTGCCCCATCGCCAACAGCTTGGCCGGCGTGGCCGTGATCTCCTACGAGATTCGGATCGAGTGACCTAGGCGTCGCGAGCCTTCTCGAGAATCCTCTCGACGTCGATGTTCGAGCGGACGTGGTCCACGGCGTACTCGAGGGACGGGCCGGGAAGGATCCAGGAGCGCTCGAGGAGCGCAGAACAGACGTTGGCCGTGCCTAGCGTGTTCTGCCCGGCGAGGATCACGGGGACATTCTGCTGGTCGGCGGCGTCGACGATGTTGCGCGATGGACGCAGATCGCCTGTCAAGATGAGCCCCCGCAGTTCGGGGACCTCGAGCGCCGCGAACTGCAGGTCGGTCTGGTCGCCGCCGGTGATGACCGCGAACTCCGGCGTTCGTCGGAAGCTGCGCAGCGAGGGCTCCACGCCCGACGCCCCCACCACGAAGTGACGAACCTCGCGCGGCGCGGCGCGCGGTGTCAGCGTTCGGCCACCGAGGCGGCGCGCGATCTCCTCTGTGCTCACGTAGCGAAGGTTGGGATCGCTGGGGATGATCCCGAGGACCTCGGCGCCGCGGTCGGCGAGGAACGAGGCGAAGATCTCGGCGACGAGGGCGTAGGCGTGATCGAGCGGCACTCCGTTCAGGATGACCCCAAGCACTCGCGGACCCTGCTCGAGCAGGCGAAGCGCGGACACCACGCGGTCGATGGCCTCCTCGCCGTCATAGCGCGTCAGCAGCAGGACATCGCACGAGAGCAGCTCGGCGAGATCGAGGTCGCTGAGGCCTACGCTCATGCCCATGCCCAGGACGCCGCGCCCTTCGACGATGACGGCATCCCGTCCCTCGCGGACGCGGGCGAACGCCTCGACAATGCGCTGTCGGAAGCCGCGGTCTCCCGCCTCGATCGCCTCGCGCAGAAACGGATTCTCCAGCGGAATCGGCGCCATGTCGCGCAGCGTGTCGGGCAGCGTGAGCAGCGCGCGGATGCTTGCTGCGTCGCGATCGAGCGGCTCTCCCGTCGCGTACGAGACGTCGAGGCTGATCGGCTTCATGTACCCGATGGACAGCCCGCGGCCCTGCAACGCGCGTCCGAGCCCCAGCGCCAACAGGCTCTTGCCCGAATGCTCTTCTGTGGAAACGATCAGAATCTGTCGCATACGCCATTCCGCCCCGCGGCGGGATGGTATTCGGCGACGCGTCGGAAGGCAATTGCGCGGGAGCTTCACAGGATCTCCACGGCGGCGCCGGAGCGCCTCCATATGCTGCAGCGACGATGCGGCGCAGATCGACGCATCCTTAGGTCGACCGATCACAGCGCCGGCGGGTGATGCGCCGGCCACGCTAGGGCGCGGCGCGCTCGGTCGCTGCTTGCCTGAAGGAGACGCGGAGAGGCATAATGAACCCCGGGATGAAGCGAATCCTGATCGTCGACGACGAGGAAATGATTGTCCGCACTGTCAAGGCCTACCTCGATCACGAGGGGTTCAAGACGTACACGGCCTTTGACGGAGCAGCGGCGCTCCAGGCGTTCGAGGAGAAAGGACCAGACCTGATCATCCTCGATCTGATGCTCCCTAAGGTGAGCGGCCTGGAGGTCACGCGGGCGATCCGCGCCAAGTCGTCCGTGCCGATCATCATGCTGACGGCCAAGGCCGGCGAAGCCGATCGCGTGGTGGGCCTCGAACTGGGAGCCGACGACTACGTGGTCAAGCCGTTCAGCCCCCGCGAGCTCGTGGCCAGGATTCGCGCCGTCTTGCGTCGTTTCGACGGCGAGGGCGCCGAGGCTGAGCGCATCGTGTCGGGAGACCTCGAGATCGATCTCAAGACGCGGGAGCTGCGCGTTCGCGGCAACCTCATCGACCTGACGCCCACGGAATTCGACCTCCTGACCTACCTCGCGAAGCATCCGGGTCAGGTGTTCACCCGGCTGCAGCTGTTGCGTGAGGTCCAGGGCTACACGTACGACTCCTTCGCGCGCACGGTTGACACGCACGTCAAGAACCTGCGACGCAAGACGGAGGATGACCCGAAAACGCCGCGGTACATCCAGACCGTCCACGGTGTGGGCTACCGGTTTGCGCGGCAGACGTAGCATGCGCCACAGGGTTTCGCTGTGGTTCAAACTCTCGGCGGCGTTCTTCATCACCATCGTCCTCTCGGTCGTCCTCGTCTACTTCCTGACGGAGCGCTCGGTGTCCCAACGCTTCGACGAGTACAAGGACGAGGCGCGACGCGCCGATTCGGAACGGTTCGGCACCCTCCTTTCGGTCTACTGGATGCAGAATCGCTCGTGGATCGGCGTGGATCGCGTGTTCTACCGAGTGGTCGAGGTGCGCAGCGGGGATGAGGTCAGCCGCACGGCCGTTCCCGTCTATCGCTCTCCGTTCTCCTTCGCCAACGAAGACGGACGAATCATCCTGAGCACGCGGAACGACGTCGGGCGGACGCTGACCGCAGCGGAAAAGAGCAGCGGGCCGATCGTCGTCGACGACGTGCAGGTCGGCACCCTCCTGTTCTTCGACTATGTCAGTCCTGAAGAGGCCGCGTTCCTCGCCTCGGCCAAGCGATCGGCGCTCGTCGGCGGAGGGATCACGACGGCGCTGGCCCTCGCCCTCACGATCTTCTTGATCGCCCAGATCCTATCCCCGCTGCGCGTGCTCACCCGCGCGACCGAGTCGATCGCCGAAGGGCGCGCGCCCCAGAAGGTCGAGCTCCGCTCGCGCGACGAGATCGGCAAACTCGGGGAGTCCTTCGACCATATGGTGGACAACCTGCGCCGGTCCGAGCAGCTGCGCCAGACGATGACCGCCGACATTGCCCACGAGCTGCGCACGCCGGTCACCATCATTCAGGGCACGCTCGAAGCCTTGCTGGACGGCGTCTACGAGCCGACGCCCGAGACGATCGTCCCGGTCTACGAGGAGACACTCCACCTGGGCAAGCTGATCGACGACCTGCGCGAGCTGGCGCTGGCCGAGGCGGGCGAGTTGCGCCTGGACCGAGAGAAGATCGATGTGGGCGTGCTGGTCCGACAGATCATCGATGCGACGGTGCCCGCGCTCGATGGGGCGCCCGAGGTGCAGACGCGCGTAGAAGGGACGGCCGAGGCAATGGTGGATCCTAAGAGGCTGCGGCAGATCATCGCCAACCTTCTCGGGAACGCCCTCCGCTACACGCCGTCCGGCGGGGCCGTCGACGTCGCGGTGCGCCAGCGCGACGGAGAGGTCGAGGTGAGCGTCTCCGACACGGGACCGGGCATCTCGCCGAAGGATCTCGACCACCTCTTCGAGCGGTTCTACCGCGGCGACGCTTCGCGCAATCGCGCGGTCGGCGGAAGCGGGCTGGGTCTCGCGATCGTCCGTCAATGGGTCGAGGCCCACGGCGGCCGCGTCTGGGCCGAGAACCGCGCCGAGGGGGGCGCCCGATTCACCTTCCGTCTGCCGATTGCTTGAACCCGCGGCGGCGAAAGGGGTAGGATACCCCATGGGCGTTTTTCACAATCCCCACTTGGGGGACATGACGTTCGAGGCGGTCGTCGCCGAGCTGGTCGCCGAGATGCAGGCGAACTCCCAAGACCAGTTCGAGATTCTCATTGGAACGGACTCGTCAGCCGGCCCCGAGCGTCTCGACTTCGTGAGCGCCATCGTTCTGCACCGGATGGGCAAGGGTGGGCGCTACTTCTGGACGCGCCACCGCGAGCCGGTCATGGCGTCGCTCCGACAGCGGATCTGGCGGGAGGCGTGGCTGTCCTTTGAGCTGGCGCAGCGCCTGATGGAGCGGCTCGCTACGGCCTCGCTTCTCCAGTTCAACCTCGAGATCCACGTCGACATCGGGGCGAACGGGCGCACGAAGGAGATGATCGACGAGGTCGTGGGGATGATCATCGGCAACGGAATGCGCGTGCGCATCAAGCCCCACGCGTACGCGGCCACCTCCGTCGCGGACAAGCACACCTAGCCGTCGGGCGGCGCCACGGCCTCGCGGCCGTGGGCGATCGCGTAGGCGCGGTTCCGGGGCATCCCGAGCGCGGCAACCAGCAGGTTCGTCAGTCCCCGCGGGGTCAAGCCCTCAGCGCGCGCGACCGCGAGCACGGCCCCCAGTCGCTCGGGGTCCGCGGGCTCGTCCGTCGCCGCCGCGCCGGCGATCACGAGGACGCACTCCCCGCGAACCTCTCCCCGCGACGCGAGCGTCGCCAGGACCTCGGCCGGTCGACCGCGCACGAACTCCTCGTGCACTTTGGTCACCTCGCGGGCGACCACGATCTGGCGGTCCGGCAGCACGCGCGCCATGAGGTCCAGGGTCTCGAGGATCCGGTGCGATGACTCGTACGCGATGACCGTGCGGGGCTCCGCGGCCAGTTGATGGAGCCGCGCGTCGCGATGGCTCAGTTTGCGCGGAAGCGACCCCTCGAACACGAAGCGGTCGGAGGGGAGTCCCGAGGCGACCAGCGCGGCCAAGAGCGCCGAGGGCCCGGGCACGGGCACCACGGCGTGGCCGGCGGCGATCGCGGCGCGCACGAGCGGGAACCCCGGGTCGCTGATGAGCGGCGTTCCGGCGTCGCTCACGAGTGCGACGTCTCGGCCGCTCTCCAGGAGCTCGACGATGCTGCCGACCCGGCCGTCTTCCGCGCCCTCATAGAGGCTCGAGAAGAACGGGGTACGAATCTCGTGGCGATCGAGGACGCGTCCCGTGGTGCGCGTGTCCTCGGCGACGATCACATCGGCGCCGCGAAGCGCGTCGATCGCCCGCAGCGTGATGTCGCTGAGGTTCCCGATCGGGAGCGAGACGACGAAGAGTCGCCCGGTCATGTCACGCCGCGGCGAGGATCGCCGGGAGGAAGGCCGGCAAGTCGGCCGGCGAGCGCGATGTGACGAGTCGCCCGTCGACGACCACCGGCTCGTCGGCCCACACCGCGCCCGCAGCCCGGAGATCGTCACGGATCGATCGGGCAGAGGTCACACGGCGGCCGCGCACCACGTCGGCGGACACGAGGACCGATCCCCCATGGCAGATCGCGGCGACCACGACGCCCTGCGCGACCGCGTTCCGAACCAGCGCGACCGCCGCGTCGTGCACGCGAAGCCGATCGGGCGCCCACCCGCCCGGGATGAGCACGACGCGCGTATCCGCTTGTAGCGCGCCCTCAAACGCGGCCTCCGCGCGGGCGGGGAGTCCACGCTTCCCCGTGTACGTCGCGCCCGCCTGCGGCCCGACGAGCACGCTTGCGAGCCCGTGCTCGAGGAAGCGGTAGTAGGGGACCCAGAGCTCCAATTCGTCGTACCCATTCTCCACCAAGACAAGCGCCGTCGTCATTCCGATCACCCGGGCTGACTCTAGTCCATGCCTCCCGCCCCGGCAACTTGGCGCTCTTGCAGTCTCCAAGAGGGGAATCCCTGCCTCCCGTTGACTTGCCCGGACCTCTCGCGGTAGCCTACCCCCTCAGACTCTCTGGATCACCGCGTTGGCATCGGGTAGGGAGGTGAATCCCGATGAATGGAAACACTTCGTGGATGCTACTCCTGCTTCTGGGAGCTGTGCTTGGCGCGTTCCTGCTGTTGTCGGGTCCGCCGTCTGTGCCCGCGGCGACTGCGGTGAGCACCCGCGCCAACGCCACGGTCGTGGCGGCGCAAGCGACGACGAGCGGGGCGCTCCTCGTCGACGCTGGACGGGACCTCGTGGTCGGCGAACGCGAGGCCGTGCGCCTCCAGGGCCAGATCGCCGGCAGAAGCTCCCCGGCGAGCGTGCGCTGGACGGCTGCCGGCGGCCTGGGTTTCTTCTCCGACCCATCGCGCCTGGACCCGATCTACACGACCCCCTCAGCCTGCGACTGCTGTCAGGAGGTCACGCTGACGCTGACGGTGGTCGATCGATCCGGCGGCACGGCCAGCGACGCCCTGGTGCTGCGGATTCGCGATCCGATCGCCTGTCCCTCCCCGCGCGGCTGCGGCGAGATGGCCCTGGCGATCGCCCCAGCCTGCCCGCCGCCGCCGTGTCCGGCGCCGTCGATCGAGAGCCGGTGCCCCGAGCCGGACGTGCCGTGCGCCGGACCGTGCGTGACGCACGCGCCGGGGCCGGCGACCTGCCGACAGGTCCCGGTGCCGTGTCGCTGCGGCGAGGAGTGCGGCCCAGTCTGGGATTCGGCCTGGCCGTTGGCTTCCTCGCCGCTTGATCCTGCCGAGCGCCCGACGCCGCAGATTGTCCCGCACTTCCCGGCGCGCGTTGTCGAGGGCGCGGCCATCCCGTTGCGCGCGATCGTGCGCAACCCCGCCTGCACGTCGGTCTGCTTTGCCTGGTCGGCGTCGCAGGGCGGGTTCGAGCGCGGCGACACGCTGGAGCCGCTCTACCACGCGCCAATGACCAGCCGCCCGGGAGGAGAGCGCGTCACCATCACGTTCACGATTCACGACGCGACGGGCCGTCCGTCCTACGACCAGATTCGCATCCAGGTCGACAACGTCCCCTAGCTGTCGGAGGGAGTGCCCGTAGCCCGCTTTGTGTCGAGCTGGAGCGCGCGCTCGGCGAGGCGCGGCGCCACGAGCGCGATCTGGTAGGGAAAGAGCTCGGTCTGGAAGACGCCGGCCAGAACGGCCGGGTCTTCGCGCATGATGGCCTCGGCCCGGACTCCTGTGTTGGCCTCGAACCGGACGATGCCAAAGGTCCTGTCGTCCTCGTCTTGCGTCCGACCCGCGAAGAGGACCGTCCCCTTGCGCGCCGGATCCTTGAGGTACGCGAAGTGCTCGGTCACGCAGGCCGACTCCTCGGCGGTCGGGCTCATCAGGAACCCCGCGCGGGCGGGGCGGACCTGGACCAGGTACTGGGCCATACCGCTCTCAGTCTTCTTCCTTCACTCGTTCGACGACGAGCGTGCACTCCCCCACGAGCGCGGCCAGCGCGCCCAGCGCCGCGAGCGTGGGCAGGAGGAGCGCGCCCACCACGCCGAGCGTGAGTGGGATCTCGAGGAGCGTCCTGCCCTCACGGTTCCTGACCGTGATGCGACGAATGTTGCCTTCGTGAACCAGGGCCTTCACGGTCGCCACCAGCTCGTCTCCGCGGATTGTCACTTCTTCCGTGCGTTTCTCGTTCGTCATCGGTCGTGTCTCCTCTGGGCACCCCACGGCCCCGCGGGCCTCCCGCGCCCAGTGTAGCGGGGACAGTCCGTCGGCACAGAGGCCCACGTTGCGGCGACTTGAGGAAACCGGCGATAGCGCATACAAAGGGAACCGGCCGATGTGCGATCGGCGAGGGAGTCCCATGCTTGGAGAACGGCTGGAGGCCTTGCGGCGCGATCTTGTCAAGATCGGTGAGCACCTTTGACCGCGACGCCCTTTCGAGCGAAGTCCGTGCTCTCGAAGAGGAGATGCTGGCCCCGGGGTTCTGGAACCGGCGCGAGCGCGCGGCGGACGTCGCCCGCCGTGCCGAGCGCGCGAAGAGACTGATCGCCCGCTGGGATGAAGCGCGCGCCGAACTCGAGGAGATCGATCTCCTTCACGGCATGGCCGTCGAGGCCGGCGACGATGCCGAGTTGGGCCGGCTGGAGCCGCGCGGCCAGCGGCTCGCGCAGATCCTGCAGGCGTTCAGCATCGAGCTGGCGTTCTCGGGCGAGTACGACGTCGCCGACTGCTACCTGTCGATCAATGCCGGGGCCGGCGGGACGGACTCGCAGGACTGGGCCGAGATGCTCCTGCGCATGTTCGGGCGTTTCTGCGAGCGCATGGGGTTCGCGGCCTCGCTCTTGGAGGCGAGCGCCGGAGATACCGCCGGGCTGCGCAGCGCGACGCTCGAGGTCAAGGGGAGCTACGCGTACGGGCACCTGAAGAGCGAGTCCGGTGTGCACCGGCTTGTCCGCCTCTCCCCGTTCGACGCCGCGCACCGCCGTCACACCTCGTTCGCCGCCGTGACCGTCACGCCGGTGACCGAAGAGACGGTCGTCGAGCTCGATCCCAAGGACTTGCGGATCGACACGTACCGCTCGTCCGGGGCCGGCGGCCAGCACGTCAACGTCACCGACTCGGCCGTGCGCATCACGCACCTGCCCACAGGTCTCGTCGCCTCGTGCCAGAACGAGCGCAGTCAGCACCAGAACAAGGCCATGGCGATGCGGATCCTCCAGGCGAAGCTCGCCGACGTCCTGCGCCGCCAGGACGCCGCGAGGCTTGAGGAGCTCAAGGGCGAGCTGCGCGAGAACGAGTGGGGGAGCCAGATTCGCTCCTACGTGCTGCACCCCTACCGCCTGGTCAAGGACCACCGCACGTCGCTCGAGACGAGCAACGTGGACGACGTCCTCGATGGAGACCTGCTTGCGTTCATCGACGCGTCGCTCCGCCCGTCCGGCGCCTCGCCCGCTCCGGCCAAGGGACGGGACGGCTCCTGACGGGGACGCGGTTGCCGGATGTATCGGAACCTGCTACAATGAAACCTGGAAAACCCATGGATGAGGGAGGAAGCTCTTGGCGCACAAGGAACTGCTCGACAAGATCTCGATCTACGTCCCGAGGAACAAGCTCGACCAGAAGCCCGTCGAGCGTCTGATGAAGCTCGCGGAGACCAAGGATCGCTCGGTGAACTACCTGGTCGTCGAAGCGATCATCGAGTATCTGACCCGCGAGGAGAAGCGGAAGAGCTAGGCTTCTTTGCTCTCTCCCGCGCGCCGCGCCCCGAGATACGCGTGCAGGATGAGGACGGCGGCGAGGCCGTCGCGCAACGCGCGGCGTCGCGCCCGCGATAGGTTCCCTTCAAGCATCGCCCGCTCGGCCTCGGCGCTTGTCCAGCGCTCATCGACGAACTCGATCGGACATCCCGTCCGGGCCGCGATGCGGGCGGCGAAGGCCTTGACTTCCTCGGCCATCGTCCCTGCCGTTCCGTCCATGTGGAGCGGCAGGCCGACGACGATGCGATCCACGTTGCGCTCGAGAACGACCTTTGCTACCGCCTCCACAGCCCCCCGTGCGACGGACACTGCCGGCAGCGGAGTCGCCAGGATGCCCTCCTCGTCGGATACGGCCAACCCGAAGCGCACGCGGCCGTAGTCGATGGCGAGCACTGTCACGACCGGCTCCCGAGGATCTCGAGGGCGCGCCGGATCAGCGGCTCCACGTCGAGCGCCTCGCCGCGCAGCCGCGCCAGCGCCTCGCGCGCTTCGCGCGCCGAGAAGCCGAGTGACTTGGAGGTCAGCGCGCGCAGCGCGGTCTCCTCGTTGGGCGTCAAGAAGAGCCCCTCGCTGCCCCCGTCGGAGGCCTCGGCCAGCTTTCCGTGCAGATCGACCAGGATGCGCTCGGCCGTCTTGCGGCCGACCCCCTTCACCGAGATCAAGAGGTCGGCGTTGCGGCTCGCGACCGCCTGGACGAGCTGATCGGGAGCCAGCGTGGACAGGATCTGCAGCGCGAGCTTCGGCCCGACCTGGCCGACCGTGAGCAGTTGGCGGAAGAGCTCGCGGTCGCGGAGGCTGGAGAACCCGTAGAGCTCGATCGTGTCCTCGCGCAGCGCCAGGTGGATGTACAGGAGCGCCTCGCGTCCGATCTCGCAGCCGCGGAGCGTGCCGGCCGGACAGGCCGCGCGGTACGCGACGCCACCTGTGTCGACGACCACGGCCTCGGTCGTCCGCCGCACCACTTCGCCGCTGATCGAGTCGATCATGTCACTCGGGTCACGCAGGCGCGCGCCCCGGTCTCCTCTCGTAGGGCTTCGGCGAGGGCCGTCGCACGGCTGGGCGAGATGGCGACAACGGCCTCGCCCTGGGTATCGTAGCGGATGTCGAGGACGCGTGCGCCCTGGCGGTGGAGCGTGCGCAGGACGGCCGCGTGGGCCTCGTGGGGAAAGGCGAGATGTAACGTCGCCTCGATGCGGCGTTCGACGGCCGTGGCGGCGGCCAGCGCCTCGGCGGTCGCGTCGCCGTAAGCGCGCACGAGCCCGCCCATCCCGAGCTTCACCCCGCCGAAGTGCCGTACAACGACGGCGAGCACATCCAGGAGACCCGCCCCCTCGAGCTCCTGGAGGATCGGCAGGCCCGCCGACCCGCGCGGTTCGCCGGCATCGTCGGCCGCGGCGATCACCTCGTTGCCCTGTCGGCAGCGGAACGCCGAGCAGACATGCGACGCGTCGTGGTGCTCGCGACGGTAGGCCCCCAGGCGGTCGGCGACGTTGGCCGCCGCAACGGGCTCGACGAAGGCGAGGAACCGCGAGCGCTCGCGCGTGAGACGCGCCGACGCCGCGCCGGCGAGCGTGAGGTAGACGTCCATCACGCCCGGCCGGCCAGCTCGACGTCGACCTCGGCGCTCAGGCTCTCGGCGAGGGCGAACGCTTGGCGCACGGCGTCATCGTGGCCGTAGACGAGGAGCGAGACGCTGCCTCGTCCTGTCCCCACGCCGTTCGAGGCCACATGCACGGCGTCGACGCCATACAGGAGGTGAAGCGCCTCGACCTCGGTCACGATCTGGCCGTGCAGTGGGTACATGCCGCAGGCGAGGCCGGCGTGAAACGCGAGCCGGCTCGTGCCCATCTCTTGGGACAAGTCGATCACCGAGGTGTGGATGGATTTCGACACGCTGATCGGGACCAGCAGATGCACGCCGCGCGCGACCGCCGCGGCGACGTACCGGCCGACGGTGCCGGCGGTCGGCGACGCGACGAGCACGCCGACGATGCCCCAAGGGTCGAGCGCGTTGCCACCTTTGAGGACGACGTCGCCCGCTGTCAGGGCGTCGAGTGTCGCTTGCGGCGACTCCGTGGACGGCCGGCCGCGCACGAGCACGATCTCCTCCATGTCCCCGAGGCGCGCGTTCACGTTCCACACCCGGTCGATGAACCCTGCGGCGTAGGCGCCGCGGTCGATCTCCTTGCCGCACAGCTCCTCGGCGATGAAAGCGTTGGTTGTGCCCCGCGTGATGACAACCCGCCCCTCGCGGAGTGCGTGCTGCACGTGGGGATGCGCGGCCACCCCCTTGGCGATCAGGCGCTTCGATGCCGCGGAACTCAGGACGACGGATGCGTTCATCTGGATCTCCTGTTTGCGAAAGGGTTTGCGAGTATGCTATAAGGTGCACCGCAGCAAAGCAAAACCCCAAGACAAGGTGGTCATCTCGATGCGTTACGACAAGGCCAGTTACCAGAAAGAGTGCCGCGACTTCGTCTGGAACGTCCCGGCGAACTACAACATCGTTGACGTCGTCGAAGGGCATGCCAAGAAGAACCCCGCCAAGCTCGCCATTCTGTGGGAAGACGCCGAAGGAAACGCGAGAAAGATGACCTACGGCGAGCTGGTCGAGGGCATGCGCCGCTTCGGCGGCGCGCTGATCCAGCTTGGGCTCAAGCGGCATGAGCCCGTGATCCACATCCTGCCCCGCATTCCCGAGGCCCACGTCGCCCAGCTGGGCACGTTCGTCGCCGGGGGCGTGGCTGTCCCCAGCTCCGAGATGTTGAAGGAGAAGGAGATCCTCTACCGCTCCCAGGCCTCCGGGGCGCGGTTCATTGTCGCCGACACGACGACCGTCGAGATCGTCGAGGCCGTGCGCGGCAAGTGCCCGCTCGAGGTGTTCATCCTCATCGGCGCCGGCGCCCCGCGAAAGGGTTGGCTCTCGTTCGAGGATCTCGTGGCCTCGGGTGACCCGAACGTCAAGAAGGTCCCGCTCGTCGCCGAGGACCCGATGACGATCAACTTCACCTCCGGCACGACGGGGAACCCGAAGCCCGTGGTGCACAAGCACCACTGGATGTACTGCCACCACCGCATCACGGCCAAGTACTGGTACGACGCCGACGAGACGGACGTCATCTGGGCGACCACGGCACCGGGATGGGCCAAGTGGTACTGGAGTCCCGTCGGCGTTTCGCTGACCAGCGGAGCCACGCAGCTCGTCTACAACGGCCGCTTCGACGGCGAGCGCTACCTCGAGCTGCTGGCGAAGTACAAGGTCACCAAGCTCTGCTGCACGCCGACCGAGTACCGCCTGTTCGCGCAGCTCCCGGATATGGGCAAGCACAAGATCCACCTGAAAGACGCCCTGTCGGCCGGCGAGCCGCTCAACGTCGAGCCGATCGAGGCGTTCAAGCGCGCGTTCAACGTCACGATCCGCGACGGGTACGGGCAGACCGAGAGCGTCTGCCTGGTCTGCAACCTGCCCGGCATGCCCGTCAAGCCTGGCGCGATGGGACTCCCGACGCCGGGCTCCGGCGCCACCCTGATCGACGAGAACGGGAACCCGGTCAAGCAGGGCGAGGTCGGCGAGATCGCGCTCAAACCCGGGAATCCGATCATCTTCGACGGCTACTGGAAGTCGCCCGAGCTGGACAAGGACGTCTTCTCCGGCGGCTGGTACCGCACCGGCGACCTTGCCAAGGCCGACGCAGACGGGTACTTCTTCTTCGAGGGTCGGGCCGACGACGTCATGCTGACGTCGGGGTATCGCATCGGCCCGTTCGAGGTTGAGGACGCGCTCGTCAGCCACCCGGCCGTCGTCGAGGCCGCGGCCGTCGCCGCGCCGCACCGCGAGCGCGGCGAGATCGTCAAGGCGTTCATCGTCCTGGCGAAGGGGTACACGCCCTCGGAGGCACTCACCAAGGAGCTCCAGGATCACGTGAAAAAGGTCACGGCGCCGTACAAGTACCCGCGGGCGATCGAGTACGTGACCGAGCTTCCGAAGACGACGAGCGGCAAGATCAAGCGCGCCGAGCTGAAGCGGAGAGAGTGGGAGGGCTGGGACCGGCGATGATCGCGCGGAGGGCGGCGACGGCGAGCGTTCTGGCCCTGGCTCTGTGCCTCGGGGCTGCCGGAGCGCGCGGCGTGGGGCTCGATCTGGGGGGCGAGATCCTCGCCGTCGACGTGGCCGGCGCCTACGCCGAGGTTCCGGCCGCGCTCGCGGGGTCGTTTGACGCTCTGTTGTCTCTCCTCGCGGACGAAGGGATCCCGCCCGGCGAGCTGGCCGGCCTCGAGGCCGAGTTGGACGCGACCGTGGCCGACATTACCGGCGCGCTCGATGAGCTGCCGGGCTTCCTTCCGGTGCCCCTCGTCGCGCTCGGCATCGAGCTGCCCGTCTCGCTCGTTGTCGTGGACGCTGTGCGCGTCTCAGGCGGACTCCTCCGCGACGCGTGGGTTCGCGGCATCGCGAGCGCGGCGGGTGTCGTTGTTCCCACGCCGCTTGTCGACCGGACCTTCGACCTCGGGGGCGACCCGGCGCGCTTTGCCGTCGATGCGAGCTTCGCGGCGTGGTCGCTCGCCCTGGACGCCGTGAAGCGCCTCGACCTATGGATTGCGGCCCTCAGCCTCTCGGCCGGCATGGGCTACGCGGCCGGCGGCGCGACCGTGACCGTGGAGCGCGAGGTCCCGTCAAGCTGGGAGCCGGCCGTGGACGAGGCGCTGGCCGCACTCCACCTCGACGACCTGCGGTGGGCGGCGTGGTCGACGCGCCTTGGCGCGCGCCTTGAGCTCGGGCTCCCGTTTCTCCGCGTGTTTGCCGAGGTGCGCCTCGTCCAGCCGCTCGTCGCGTGGGTCGGGGAGTGGGACCTCGTCGCCGCGGGGTGGGCGGGAACGATAGGAGTGGTGATCCGTTTCTGATGAACGATCGAGATCTGGTCAAGCTGGCGAACGAGGTGCGGCGCAACGCGTATGCGCCCTACTCGCGGTTCCCCGTCGGCGCGGCGCTGCTCTGCGCGGACGGCACCGTCGTCACCGGCGTGAACGTGGAGAACGCCGTGAACGGTCTCTCGCTGTGCGCCGAACGGGTCGCCCTGTTCAAGGCGATCTCCGAGGGCCGGCGCGAGTTCGTGAGGATCGCCGTGTCGTGCGAATCCGATCACTGCCGACCGTGTGGGGCGTGCCGACAGGTGCTCCACGAGCATGCGCCGAAGCTCGAGATCCTGATGGGCAACCCCGCGGGCGACTTCGTTCGCACGACGATCGCCGAGCTCCTACCCGACGCGTTCACGCTCAAGCGCTAGGTCCCTGAGCCCCCAGGACTCGTTCGACGATGAGCGGCGGGGTCGCACACGGCGCGCCGGTCGGGTCGATCTCGTACGCCGAGTCGACGAGCCGCCGCGCCTCGGCCAGGCGCGCCTCGTCGTTGACGTGGAGGACGACGAGCGGCTCTCCCTTGCGCACGCTGTCGCCGACCTTCTTCAGGACCTCGGCGCCGACCGCGGGATCGATTGCGTCCTCTTTTCTCGTGCGTCCGGCCCCCAGTGCGTTCGCGGCGCGGCCGACCGCGAGCGCGTCGAGACGTCGGATCGTGCCGGCCGTTCGCGCATCGACCGCGACACGGAGCGTCGCCTGGGGCAGCAGGCGTGGCGCATCGATGACATGAGGATCCCCGCCCTGCTGTTCGATCAGCGAGCGGAACCGCGCGAGCGCCTGTCCGTTCGCCAGAAGCTCGTGCAGCGTGGCGACGCCTTCCGTTCGGTCTTTCGCGCGGCCGGAGAACACGAGCAGCTCCGCGCCCAGCTCGCAGCAGAGGTCCGCGAGGTCCTTCGGTCCTTTGCCCTGGAGCGTCTCGATCGACTCCCGAACCTCGAGGGCATTGCCGACGGCGCGCCCGAGAGGCTGGGACATGTCGGTGATGACGGCCGCGATCTTTCGGCCGAGCTTCGTCCCGATCGCCACAAGGGCGCGGGCCAGGCGGCGGGAGTCCTCGAGCTTGGGGAGGAACGCGCCGGCGCCGGTCTTGACGTCGATCACCATTGCCTGTGCGCCGCCGGCGATCTTCTTGGACATGATCGAGGCGACGATGAGCGGGAGAGAGTCCACGGTGGCCGTGACGTCGCGCAGCTCGTACAGGATGCGATCGGCCGGGACCATGTCCGCGGTGTGATCGGCGAGCGCGAGGCCCGTTTGGCGCACAAGCTCGAGGAAGCGCGAGCGTTCAAGGTTGGTGTGGAACCCAGGAATCGACTCGAGCTTGTCGATCGTTCCCCCGGTGTGGCCGAGCGCGCGGCCCGAGAGTTTTCCCACCTTGAGGCCCGCAGCCGCGATGAGCGGCAGAAGAACGAGCGTCGTCTTGTCGCCCACGCCACCGGTCGAGTGCTTGTCGACCGTGTAGCCGCCAAGGTCCTCCGGCGTGAACATCGTCCCCGAGCGGGCCATCGCATCGGTCAGGGTTGCCGTCTCCTCGTCGGTCATGCCGCGCAGGAAGAGGGCCATCAACAGCGCGGAGACTTGGTAGTCGGCGACGGCGCCAGACACAGTTCCGTCAATCCAGAAGGCAATTTCCTCGCGGGTCAGCGTGCCCCCGTCGCGTTTCTTGCGGATGATGTCGACGATGTTCATGGCGCGGCATTCTAGGACCGGGCGCGCGGTGGATCAACGGCGCCGCGCCCGGGCCGTCGGCTATACTCGCCGCGCGAGGTGATTGCCGTGCACATCCCGCGGTTTCTCTTCCGGGTGAAGGATCGCCAGATCGAGCAAGAGGCCGAGACGATGGTGGCCGCGCTGGGGATCAAGGACATCGAGATCCGGCGCGACGACACGATCCTCGATGCCTGGCTCGAGGACTACAAGGCGATGAAGACCACCTACGGGCTTGAGGAGATCCAGAAGTACCTCGAGGAGCTGGTCGGGCGAAACTAAGCCAGGCGAGCGCGCAGCCGCGCTGACAGGGTGTCGATGGCCCACACCACCAAGGTGATGGCGATCAGACACATGCTGACCTCTTCCCACTCGTTGACGCGCACGTACTGCATGAGGAGCATGCCGATGCCCCCGCCGCCGACCATGCCGATGACCGTGCCCATACGCACGTTGATGTCGCAGCGGTAGAGCGTGAACGACAGGTACGGGTTGATGATCTGCGGCACGATCCCGTAGAGCAGGACCTGCAGTCGCCGGCCGCCGACGGCCGTGATCGCCTCGGTCGGCCCGATGTCGATCGACTCGAGCTGCTCCGAGTAGAGCTTGGTCAGGTCGGCGATCGAGCAGACAAACAGCGCCAACATGCCGGGGAACGGCCCGGGGCGAACCCAGATGACGAAAATGATCGCCCAGATGATCGGCTCGATCGACCGGACAATGCTGGTGAGGGCGCGCACGACGAGGTAGACGGGCCTTCCGATCGGACCGCGGGTCAGGTTGCGGGCGCCGAGGAAGCTCATCGCCACCGCGATAGGGATCGCGAGAAGGGTCGACATGATGCCCATGAACACGGTGATGATCGTGAGCTGAACCACCTCGCCAAGAATGGAAGCGTCGGGGCGGGCGATGCGGCGCAGGATCTTGGCCGCATCGGGGAAGCTCTGGACCAGACGCGAGAAGTCCACCGACGTGATGACCGTGGCCGCAGCGATCGTCACGACGAGGCCCACGATGAGGCTCCATCCCCACAGAGACCGGTACCACTTGCCCTCCGCGCGGCGCAGCCGCCCAGCGCCGGCCGCCGTGACCGTCGGTGGCGCGCTGGACTTGCCCGACAGGAACTGGAGCGCCTTGCGTCCCAGCGTCGTGCCCAGCGTGTTCCACAAGATGGCCGCCAGTGGAGCCAGGACGACGATGAACCCGCCGGGAATCGAGACGTAGACGCCCGTTCCCGACGCGATGCGCGTCACGACGTACGATCCCATGACGAAGAGGTAGGCGAGGAACGCCGAGTCCACGAGGAAGACGAACAGCGCCCGCGCGACGCGCGCGAAAAAGGCGAGGCCGCGGCGTGCGGCGCGCTCGATACGAGACGCGGCGGTACCGCCGGCCAGAGCGGGTCGGTTCGGGTCCTGGGTCATGTGATCCTCTCCCGCACGCGGCCGCTGATGTAGTCCATCACCCAGACGACGACGGTGATGATGACGATGACGGCGCCGACCTCGTGGTATCGCAGTTCGTTCTTGTAGTAGTTGAAGAACCGCCCGATGCCGCCTCCGCCGACGATGCCGATGATCGTCGCCATGCGGACGTTGATGTCCCAGCGGTACAGGGTGAACGCCAGGAACGGCGGGATGACCTGCGGCATCACGCCATATCGGAGCACCTGGATCCGCCGCCCGCCGCCGGCCGTGATCGCCTCGACGGGCCCCGGGTCGATGGACTCGATCTGCTCCGAGTACAGCTTTCCGAGCGCGGCGATCGTGTGGATGAACAGGGCCAGCACGCCGGCGAACGGCCCGTACCCCACGAGCACCCCGAAGAACACGGCCATGACGAACGGCTCGATCGAGCGGCCGATGTTGAAGAACGCGCGCATGAGCGTGTACACGCCCCAGCCGAGCCTCGTCTTCGTCACCATGTTCCGCGCCCCGAGGAACGACAGCGGGAAGGCGAACACGACGCCGAGCGCCGTCGCCATCAGCGACATGAAGATGGTCTGGATGATGCCGTTCAGCATTGTGTCGTTGAGGTCGGGATCCGGCCGGAGGAAGTTCGCGAAGTCCGGCGAGAAGAGCCGCTGCCAGAAGTAGCCCGTCGAAGACGCCCTTCGGATCAGCGTTCCGACGCTGACCTGCGTCGTCAGTGCGCCGACGTAGACGGTGACCGCCACGAGGAGGAGGGTCATCAGGCCCCAACTCGTCTGCCACCAACGTCGGGGGCGGCCGCCCAGGTCGAGGTCAGACGGGCGGCACACCGTCGATCCCGCCGCGCGGTCGGCCCACGGGGTGCTACCCTTTCGGCCCGGCCACAAGAAGCTCCACAGGCGCCGCGCGATCCACCAGCACACGAGGGCGGCGACCGCCAGAGCGGCCAGGAGAACGATGGCCAGGACGCTCGTCGCAAGCCAGCCGCCTGGCGACCAGAGGATCGCGCCCGGCAACACCGTGAGGCCTTGGCCGCTGGCGAGCCCGTGAATGTAGGCTCCCAGACCCGCGAGCGGGAGGGCCGCGATGGCGGTCCCGAGCGCTGTCAGCACCCACGAGACAAGGTCGATGACGATGCGCGCGCCGCGGCGGCCGAGCCCCAACGGATGCCCGCGGCCGTCGCTGTGCACAAGCCCGACGCCCTTCCAGCCGATCGACGTGCCGACGTTTTCCCACGTGACGGCGAGCAGGAACGTAAGCGTCACGGTCAGGACGTAGGCGTAGCCGGGGAACGGAACTTGGTAGGACGGCTTGACCCAGACGAGGGCGCGATACCAGTAGTTGATGAGGAAGTACACGCAGTACGAGAGGAGGATCAGGAGCCCCCAATCCGCCGCAAGTGCAACCAGGCGGTCCTTGGGCAGCCGGAAGCGATGGCCCATCCAGTTCGTCGCGAGAGCGTCCAGGCGACCCTTGAGGAGACGGGATCGGCTCACCTAACGCACCTCCACCTCTTCCGCGTCCTCGCCGTAGATCTCCTTGAAGCGCACGTTGTCGATCTCGTGCGGCAGTCCTTCGAACACGACCGCCCCGTCTTTGAGCGCGATGATCCGCGTGCCGTACCGGCGGGCCAGCGAGAGAAAGTGCAGGGCGCAAACGACGGTGACCCCGAGCTCACGGTTCATCTGCTCGAGGTACTGGAGAATGGAGTTCGCGGTGGCTGGGTCGAGCGCGGAGACCGGCTCGTCGGCCAAGATGAGCTCTGGCTCCTGCATCAGGGCGCGCGCGATCCCAACGCGCTGCTGCTGCCCGCCCGAGAGCTGATCTGCGCGCGTGTAGATCTTCTCGACCAGACCTACCGTCTCGAGACTCTGCCGCGCTCGTGCGACGTCCTCGCGCGGGAAGCGGCCGACGAGCGTCGGCAAGGGCGGCGCGTAGCCGAGCCGCCCGGCGAGCACGTTGCGCAACACCGAGGAGCGTTTGACGAGGTTGAAGTGCTGGAACACCATCCCGATCCGACGCCGGATACTCCGCAGCTCCTGCCCCTTTGCGGCCGTCACGTCGACGCCGCTCAGGAGGATCCTGCCCGACGTGGGTTCGATCAGGCGGTTGATGCAGCGAAGCAGCGTCGACTTGCCTGACCCGGAGAGGCCGATGAGGACGACGAACTCGCCTCTGTTCACCGTGAGCGACACGTCGCGTAGGGCGAGGACGTCTCCCCGCTCGTAGACCTTCGTGACGTGCTCGATGACCAGCTGGGGCTCAGCCATGGCCCTCCCTGTACGACGAGGAGAGAGGAGGCAAGCTCCTCTCTCCTCGCTCGATCGCACTGTGCAGCCTGCGTTAGCGCTGCGGAACCGGGAGGCCGAGGACCGCGCGCATCAGGTCGAAGTCGCTGTCCAAGACAGGGGCCATCCCCGACCACTGATAGAACTTTCGGTTGTTCCAGATGGCGAGACCCTCGGGCGTGTTGATGTGCGCCACGAGTGCCGTCACGATCTGGTCGCGGACGTCGGCCGGGAAGTCCGAGACGAACGCCATGCAGTCGTTCGGAATCGGGCCAACGACGTCGACGATGCCGACCGTCGTGAAGACGTCGGGGTAGTCCTTGATCACGGCGAACCGCAGGTCCTCGCAGGGCCAGGCCAGTCCGGGCCGGACCAGCCCGTTGTAGAAGCGATCCCAGACCATGAGCTCCGGATCATCGCCCCACTCCCAGCGGATGCCCTGATCCTTCAGACACTGCGGCGAGAGCGGCGGCGAGCCGTAGCCCGTGCAGAAGTCGCCCTGGCCCTGGAGCAACGCGACCATCGAGTTCACGTGCCCGCCGGTCTCCACGACGCCACCCCACTGCACGCCGTTCTGCTGCAGGTAGACCTTCGGGTACTTGTAGCCCGAGCCCGAGCCGACGTCGTTGTAGATCCACGTCTTGCCGGCGAGGTCGGCGAGCGACGTGAACCCCTTGTCGCGCAGCGCGTAGATCGTGGCGAAGTAGTAGACGTAGCCATTGCGGACGGCGCCCATGGTGCAGAGGATGCCGCCGTTCGTGGCATCGTAGATCTGGCAGTACTGCGAGCTCGTCGGGATGCCGAACACGTCGCCCTCGGCCGTGCGGAAGGCCTCGGCGAGCGCGGCGTAGTCAGCAGCCACGACGGGTACGACGTAGAGACCCGTTGCCTGGAACAAGTAGTCGGCGATCGCTTGGCCCGACGGGCCGATGACCGTTGTGTCGGTCGACGGCGGGAGCAGCATGTAGATCGGCTTCTGCTGGGTTCCAAGCTGCGCGAACCCGACGATGCTGAACGCGACGAGCGCGAGCAGCGCCAGTGAGACGAACCTACGCATGACGCACCTCCTGTAGTGCCCGACTCCGTGCGGTGCGGGACGCTCGGCCGCCGCACCCTCTGTGATCCACATCACGATCATAGACCCTGGGACCCTCGAGGCCAAGCCTGGATCGCGCTACTCGCGTTTGTAAGGCTCTCCCAGCGCCTTCGGGAACCGCACGCGTCCGATGACGCCGGACACGACGAGCAGGGTCACGATGTACGGCAGCATCGACACGAACTGGCTTGGGATGGGTTTGGACGGCAGGGTCTTGACCCACTCCGCCAGCCCCTGGAAGAACCCGAAGATGAACCCGCCCAATAGGGCGAGGAGGGGGTTCAGCCCGCTGAACACCACGGTTGCCAGGGCGATGAAGCCACGGCCCGCCGAGATGTCCTTCGTCACCGAGCCGATCCACGCGACGCTCATGTACGCGCCGGCCAGGCCGGCCAAGGCGCCGCCGAACGTCGCCGCCCACAGGCGCACGCGGTTCACGTTGATGCCCGCCACGTCCGCCGCCTCGGGCATCTCGCCCGCGGCCTTGAGGATGAGGCCGGCGCGCGTGTGCTTGAGGAACCAGTGGATGAGAAGCGGCGTCAGCAGGGCGACGAGGATGAGCGGGCTCATCGCCCCCATCGCCGTCTTCCACTTGATGAGCTGGACGTCGCGCGGCACGGCGTGGAATCCGGGCGCGCCGAGTTGGATGAGCCCGAACGCGACGAGCCCCATCGCGAACAGGTTGATGCCGATGCCCGTGACCATCTGCGTGCCCTTCCAGTACGTGTTGATCACGGCGAAGATGAACCCGATCGCGGCGCCGACCCCCATGCCGAGGAGCAGGCCTGCGGCCGGTCCGCCGATCTTCGCGCCGATCACGCCGACGAACGCGCTGATCAGCAGAATGCCCTCAAGCCCGATGTTGAACAGCCCGGACGTCTCCGTCACGATCTCGCCGACCGCGGTCAGCGTGATCGGCACCATGGCGTGAAGCGCGATGCGAAGCAGGCCGAGGAGATCAATCCAGTTCATGCGGATCCCTCCTTCGTCGCCGGGCGCCGGCGCAGCCGCTCGATGAGCCGCTGACCATGAGCCTTGGCCATCGGGAAGAGGCGGATGAGCTCAGGGATCGACATCGCGAGGACGATCGCGCCCATCACGATGCGCACCATCTCCAGCGGCACCGGGTTTGACCCGTAGAACTGCATCACGCGCCCGCCGGCGTTCAAGCCGCCAAACAGGACTGCCGCCAGCAGGATACCGATCGGGTGGTTGCGGCCGACCATGGCGACGGCCATGCCATCGAAGCCGATGTTCGTCAGCTCCGGGAACGCACCGCCGCCGAACGCCGCGTAGCTCGGCGGCATGCCCATCACGATCGCCGCGCCGGCCAGGCCGGCCGTCACGCCGCCGAGAAGGAAGCTGACGATCATCGTCCGCTTGTTGCGGATGCCGCCGTAGCGCGCGGCCGTCGGGTTGAGGCCTGCGGCGCGCACCTCGTAGCCCATCGTGGTGTGCCAGAGGACAAAGTATAGGACGAGCGCCACGAACACCGACAGGAGAAACGAGTACGAGAAGTCCGTGCCGCGCATCAGGATCGGGAACCGCGCCGTGACCGGGATCGTAAGGGTCTTCTCGGCGCGCGACGGGTCAACGAGGATGTAGATGGCGATGTACAGCGCCAGCCACCGCGCGATCCAGTTGAACATGATCGTCGAGATGACTTCCGAGACGCCGCGGGTGACCTTGAGCACGGCCGGGACAACGCTCCACAGCGCGCCGGCCACGGCCGCGAACAGGAGCCCGACGAGCAGATGCAGCCCGACCGGCAGCTTGAACAGCGCGATGCAGATCGCCGCCATCGCGCCCATGAACATCTGGCCTTCGGCGCCGATGTTGAACATCCCCGCGCGCACGCACACCGAGAAGGTGAGCGCGGTCAGAATGAGCGGCGTGGCGCGCGACAGCGTGCTGGCCCACTCGTAGCCGCCGCTGTAGGCGCCTTGGAGCAAGGCCCAGTAGGCCTTCCACGGGTTGTATCCCCAGATGTACATGAGGAGGGCCCCGATGAGCAGGCCGATGAGCGCGGCGAGAACCGACTCAAGCGCCGGGTGCAGGCCGGTCAACGTCCGGCGGGCGCCGCGCAGGAGCTTGGATTGGACCTTGACGTCGTTCTCGCTCATCGCGCGACCTCCTTCTGGGTGACGCCCCCCATCAGCATGCCGATGCCCTCTCGGGTGAGCTCCGACGGCTCGCGCGTCGTCATGAAGCGCCCCTCGTACATGATGGCCACCCGATCCGAGAGCGCGAGGACCTCGTCGAGGTCGGCCGACACGAGCAGGATGGCTCGCCTGTTGTCGCGCATCTCGATCAGGAGGTCGCGGATGTACTTCGCCGCGCCGATGTCCAGGCCGCGCGTCGGTTGCGAGGCGACGACGATGGCCGGGTTCTTGGCCAGCTCCCGGCCGACGATCAGCTTCTGCTGGTTCCCGCCGGACAGGCTCTTGGCCGGGGCGTTCGGCCCCGTGGCCTGGATGTCAAACCGATCCATCAGTTCGCGGACGTGGCGGTTGATCTTGCCCCAGCGCAGGAAGGACATCGGCCCGCGGAACTCACTCCAGCGGTGAACGCCGAGGATGGCGTTCTCGGCCAGCGTGAACGGCAACACGAGCCCCAGGCGCCAGCGGTCCTCGGGGATGTGCGCGACGCCGAGCTTGTAGATCACGCGCGGGTCCTTGCCCAGGATGTTCGTCCCGCGGATGGTCGCCGCGCCGGAGACGGCGTGGCGGAGGCCGGTCAGACACTCGACCAGCTCGGACTGGCCGTTGCCCTCGACGCCGGCGATCCCAAAGATCTCGCCCTCGTGGACGTCGAACGACAGGTTCTCCACAGCCACGTCGCCCGTGTTCCCTTTGGCGACCAGATCGGCGACGTGCAGCACGACGTCCCCGCGCTCGGCCCTCTGCCGCGCTTTCTCGCCGCGCGGCAGCTCGTCGGCGCTCAGCTCCACGGCCGTCGTCTCGCCCTCGATCGCCCTGCCCACCATCAGCTGCGCCAGGCGCTCCGTCGTCGCCGTGGAGGTCCTCAGGTCGCCCACCAACTCGCCGTGCCGAAGGACGACGATGCGGTCGGTGACTGACTGCACCTCTTTGAGCTTGTGGGTGATGAGAATGATCGACGTGCCGGCGTCGCGCAGCCGACGCAGGAGGATGAACAGCTCGTCCACCTCAAGCGGCGTCAGGACGGACGTCGGTTCGTCGAGGATGAGGAGACGCACGTTGCGCGAGAGGACCTTCAGAATCTCCACGCGCTGCTGCTCGCCGACGGCCAGCTTCTCGACCGGCACGTCGAGCGGCACCTTCAGTCCGCTGTCTTGCATCAGTTGTTTGAGGGCCCGCCGCGTCCCGTCCAGGCGCAGCATCGTGAACGGGCGCTTGTGACTGAGGGCGACGTTCTCGACCGCCGTGAACGTGCCGACCAGCGCGAAGTGCTGGTGGACCATGCCGATGCCGAAATCCAGGGCCTCGCGCGGGCTCGCGAACTTCACGGGACCGTGCGGCGAAATGACGCGGCCGCGCGTCGGCGGAAGGAGACCGGAGAGAATCTTGGTCAGCGTCGTCTTGCCCGCCCCATTCTCGCCGAGCAGGCCGACGATCTCGCGTGGGTGGATCTCCAGCGTCGCCGCGCGCAGGGCGACCGTCCCGTCGGAGTAGACCTTGGTGATGCCCTCGGCACGGAGCAGGTACTGCGAGTCCTCGGATTCCCTACGAGCCGTGTTCTCGTTCATGGGGTCTCCATCCGCAGGTGAGAAGGGGAGAGAGGAACGTCGTTCCTCTCTCCCCGCCAAGAGCTTACTTGAGGGTCACGGCCTATTCCGAGCCGAGCGTGTACTGCGCGCGCACGGCGGCGATCTCGTCGCCGGTGTCGGCGGTCGGGACCACGATCGTGCCGTTCAGGATGCCGGCCTCGAGCGTGTCGATGGCGTCCCAAATCCACCCCTCGACCGTCGCGCGGTTCACCTGCCAATTGTAGATGACCGTCGGGGCGTCCTCCGCCTTCATCTGCCCGGCGCCGATGCCGAACTGGATGAAGTCGAGGAGGCTCTCGCCGTCGCTGATCGCCACGCCGCCCTCGGCGAGGCCAAGGCTGATGACGCCCGGCGTGAACGTGCCCTTCACCACGGCCTCGACGGCCATGTAGCAGGCGTAGTCAACGCGCTTCATGCCCGACGCGATGCCGTGCATGCCCATGCCCATCCAGTCCTGGTTCGCATCCACGCCGTAGTAGTACGGAGGACCGCTCGTCGTCCCGGCGTTGGTGTGGACTTCGGTCACGGCCTCGAGGTCGCCCACGCCGAGCGGGCCGGCGACGTTGTAGATGCCGACCGCGCCCTGCGCCAGCATGGCCTCCGAAGCGGCCTTGCCCAGGGCGATGTCGCTGAACGTTCCGGTGTAGGTGTAGAGTAGGTTGACGTTCTTCGCCGTGCCCTCACGGGCGGCGTACGCCTGCAGGCCCCACGCCATGCCATAGCGGAACCCGGCCTCGAAGTGCCACAGGACCGGGATCTCGATCCCAAGCACGATGCCTGCCGCCGCGTAGTTGTGCTGCGCAGCGCTCATCGCGGCGAGGGCGCCGATCAGGGCCGACATCTCGTTCTCACGGAACACAAAGTTCATGATGTTGGGGCCCGTGATGTAGCCGACGTCGATGATCGCGAACTTCTGGTCCGGGAACTCCGTCGCCGCGGCGGCCAGCGCGTCGCCGAGCAGGAAGCCGACGCAGATGATCAGGTCGTACTCGCCGGTGCGGGCCAGATTCCGCAGGTTCGGCAGGTAGTCCGCGCCCGTGGCGTTCTGAACCTCGACCATCTCCAGGCCGAAGTCCTTCGCCGCTTCATCCGTCCCCTTGAACCCCATGTCGTTGAACGACAAGTCGCCGCGCCCGCCCACGTCGAGCACGACGGCCACCTTCCCCGCCGCGAAGCTCGCGACGGACACGCCCAGCATCAGCACGAGGGCGACTGCCAGAAGCCTTTTCAACGCGACCTCCTTGAATCTGCTTGACTCACCGGAATTCCGGCACCAACGGTACGCCTCCATTCTACCCTGGGCGTCGGGCGGTGACAAACCGCTGCGCGCGGGTCCGTTGGAAAGGTAACCTGCAAGAAAAGGACCGTAGCGTACCGAGGGCCTTGCGGCAGCCTGTCAGGTTGCATAGCAGGTTGGCGCGGCGCGGTGCCCTGGCGTTCTTGTACGGAGAGGCTCTCGCGGGGTGCGGTAAAAGGGGGGAGGGAAGGTGGACCTGCTGCGGCGTCCACCTTCCCTGGGGTTAGAACCGTTGGTCGTGACCCCAAATCCTCTTTCGACCTGCCGGGGGTCGCGCCCGACGCATCCCCTCACGCGCTCGGGAGTCCACCGGGCTCTCGTTCCGGTGGGGACGTCGGATCAGAGGTCAGGAGAATGGCCTCCCCGTCCCGGCGCGTCACTGTGTCACAAGCCGAGGAGAGCGTAGCGGGCGCCGCGGATGTGGAGGGTCCCATCTGGGCCGTGGCCGCGGTCTCGCCGCGGCCACGCGAGCGGACAGGTGTCCGACTCCTCCAGGCTACTTGGGAGGCATCTGGGCGATCCGCCAGTAGTCCTGCACCGTCTGGAGCAGACGCTCGAAGTCCTTCGAATCGACGGGCTTCGTCATGTAGCTTGCCGCCCCACTGTCGTACGCCTTGACCATGTCTTCCTCTCGCTCGGAGATCGTCAAGACGATGACCGGGATCCGCCGCAGGTGCGGGTCCTCCTTGATCTTGGCCAGGACCTCCAGCCCGTTGACCTTGGGCAGGTTGATGTCGAGGAGGATCAGGTCCGGGCGCGGCGCGTCTTGGTGCTCGCCGGTCCGGTACAGCATGTTCAGCGCCTCCTCGCCGTCCTGGGCGAAGTACAGGTCGCACTTCGCATCGCTCTTGCGCATGGCGCGCTTGACGATCGTGACGTCATTGGGGTTGTCCTCGACCACGAGGACCTTCATCTTTTCGAGGTTATGCATTGGATTCCACCTCTCTCGCTCTCGGGATCGTAAAGAAGAACGTGCTCCCTTTGCCAACTTCCGAATTGACCCAGATCTTGCCGCCGTGCTCTTCCACGATGCGTTTGCAGATCGCCAGTCCCGCCCCCGTGCCCTCGACGTCCTCCCGCGGATTCAGCTTCTCGAAGATCCCGAAGATGCGCTCTTGGTACCGCGCCTCGATGCCGATCCCGTTGTCCTCGACGAAGAACGTCACCGTTCCGTCATTGCGCGCCTCCTTCTGCCAGCCGACCCGCACCGTGGGGAGTGCTTTGTCGTTGTACTTGATCGCGTTCACGATCAGGTTGCTGAACAGCTCGTGGATACGGACCTTGTTTCCCTTGACGGCCGGGAGGTCGTCGGCGACCTGCAGGTTCACGCCCTGCAGGCGAACCTCCAGGTCCTCCTGGACCTCCTCCATGACCTTCTGCGTGTTGATGCGCTCAAACGACGCCACGTCCATGTGGATGCTGGCAAGCGACAACAGGTCGTTGATCAACTGCCGCATCCTGGCCGACGTGCGCTTGAGCGTGTTCAGGTAGTCGACGCCCTCCGCGTCGAGCTTGTCGGTGTAGTCCTCGAGGAGGAAGCCAGAGAACGTCTCGATCGTGCGCAACGGCTCCTTGAGGTCGTGCGACACGACGTGCGAGAACTCCTCGAGCTTCTCGTTCGACTTCTCCAGGTTGTCCGTCTTGTCGCGCAGGCTCGCCTCGAGCCGCTTCAGCTCGGTGACGTCGATGAAGTGGTCAATGCGCCCGCCTCGCCCGCGTTCCGACTCGATCGGGAGCGAGCGGTACTCGAGTACCCGCTCGTCGCGACCGAGCGACGGGCGGACGTGGCAGGTCATCGAGTCAATGCGCTCGCCCGACTCGGCCGCCTTCTCCGCCGCGTCGGAGAACGACTGCGTCTCCTCAAAGACCCCGACGTACCGCGAGCGCGCGCGTTTGGCGTCGACGCCGATGAGCCGATCGCGATCGATCCCGAAGAATTGGCCCACCGTGGCGTTCGCCCAGACCACCTCGCCCTTCTGGTCGGTGATGACAATGCCCGAGTCGAGCGTGTCGATCGCGTTCTCGATCAGGATGCGGTACCGCGCCTCCGTCTCCATCATCCGGCGTTCCAGCTCATCCTCGCGGCTGCGGTCGCGCGCCTCGAGGACCGCCAAGCGGTCCGTGATCCGTGTGCCGCGAAGCTCGACCGGGAACGCCTTCCGTTCCTCGGACATGAACCGCAGCTTCACCCCGCGGATCTCCTCGCGATCGAACAGCCGGATCAGCTCGGCCTTCATCCGATCCGTGTCCTCCGGGTGCACGTACTCCGACAGCTGCAGCGACCGCCGCGCCAAGTGCCCGATCGCCGTGCGCGACGCCTCGTTGCGGCGCAGCACCGTGCCCTCGCGATCGATGAAGTGGTAGATGTTGAGCGCCGGCTCGAATGTTTCTCGGTCGTGGCGGTCCTTGAGTGCGCTCGACTGACGCCACCGCGCGGCGCGGCTCTGCCGCCGCTGGTTGAGCGCGCCGAGGCCCGCGCCGATCGCCACATCCACAGCGCAGAGCGCGGTCAGAAGGAAGGGGTTCCGTTCCTCCAATAGCACCAGCAGGACAACCTGCACGATCGCCAAGCCGAAGGCGAACGTCGCCCCGGCGCGCACCCGCAGGGCCTTCGCCCCGAGCACGAGCGGCACCAGGAACGATGCCGCCACGAGCGGCAGCGCGGCGACGCCCTCACGTCCGAGCGCGACGCTCAGCACGACGGCGATCACGAAGCTGATGACGACGATGATCGCCCGTTCTGTCGGATTCAGCCCCTTGGCCAACGGTGGACCTTCCTTGACTCACTTCCGCGCGCGTCGCACGAGACACGCGCCACCGTTGACCGTATGAACGACGGCCACCTCAAGAAAGGACATCCGTCACCCGCGTGACGGACGTTCTTCCCGCAAGCGGCCGGGTCAGCTAGATGATCAGGCTCGGATTCAGGTTGCTCGAGAACGGCTCGACAATCTTCTGCAGGTACTCCTCGCGCAGGATGCGGATCTTGCGGCTCTCGATGGCGATGATCCCGCGGCTCTCCAGTTCACTCAGCGTGCGAATCGCCGTCTTCGACGACACGCCGGCCATCTCCGCCAGTTCCGCGCGCGACAGCTCGACGCCGCTGCGTCCCAGGTGGAGGATCAGCCGGGCCAGTCGTTCCTTGCTGGACGAGTACGAGCGCTCGGCGAGCTTGTTCTGGAAGGCCTTCAATTCCTCGGACAGCCGTTCGTAGAGACGGAAGATCGTCTTCGGGTGGCGTTCGAGGAAATAGAAGAAGTCGCCGCGTTCGATGAACCCGACCGTGACCGGGTCGAGCGTCTTGGCGTAGGCGTTGTGGCTCCCCTTATCGAAGAGTGTCGTTTCGCCGATGATCTCGCCCGGGCCGACGATCTTCAGGATCTGGCTCTTGGCGCGCATGCTGCGCTTGACGAGCTTCACCATGCCGTCGAAGACAAGGTAGAAACCAAAGGCGGGAGCGCCTTCTTGGAAGATGATTTCGCCGCGCCCGTAATGAATCGTGCGCACAGACTCGCGGAGCTTCTCCAGTTCCTTATCCTTGAGATCCGAGAAGATGCGGAACTCATTCAGGTCAGCCATAGAACCCCCTCCCGACACTTGCCTGCGCCAAACATGCTGCGCGTGTCCCCTCCTGCTCGCCCCCCCATCACCCGGTAGTGGGGGTCAGGAGTCCAAAGTGTAACCGATATCACACAGCGAGCCAAGTCCAGACCT
>JBFYQX010000090.1:0-4551 GCA_041302525.1 Candidatus Bipolaricaulota bacterium
GTCTCCCAGACGGCATCGCGTCGCTGGACTGGTCCCCGGACGGAGGGCGCCTGGTCTTCGAGCGCATCGTGGACTACGAGCACCGGCTGTTCGTCCTGGACATTCTGACCGGCGAGATCGCGGCCGTGGGCGGTCTCGTCGGGACCCGCCCGTGCTGGTCGCCGGACGGCGAGTGGCTTGCCTTCGCCGGCGACGCGCACATCGGCGTCGTGCGCCCGGACGGAAGGGACCTCCGCTGGGTAACCACCCAGAGCGGGCGGAACGCCCACCCATCCTGGTCGCCGGACGGGACGAGAATCGCCTACCAGAGCGACGATCTGGGGCCGGACACCATCTGTGTCGTGAGTCTCGCCACCGGAACGTTCTTGCGCGTGGCGAACGTCGGCACGGCGCCGGACTGGCGACCGGAACGCTGACGCGGCCGCGCCGCGTGCTCAGGCGTACGGCGCCGGCTACGGGGCGAGGCAGCCCAAGCCGAGGCCCAACGCTGCGGCTGCGAGCCCTGCGAAGACGTCTGCGTAGCGGGTGCTCGGCGCCTCGGCCGTCGCCTTGGTGATGCCGGTCGCGACGAGCATCGCGTTTACCATCGAGAAACCGGCGCCGTCGAGATAGACGTAGGCGAGAAGCGTACCCTCAGCGTCCCTCAGTTCCTGGTCAAACTCGAGGTAGATGAGGCGGCCGAACGTCATCTGGTAGTTCACCTGCGCGGCGACGGCGCCGCACGTCGTCTCTTCCACGGGAGACGCGTAGGAACCGACGTAGCGCACCGTCTCGGTCGACCCGACGATCTGGATGACGATGCGGCTCCGGTCGAGGACGTTGATCACAGTTCCCCAGACGGTGGGGTACGGGAGGCCCGGCAGCGTGTTGGCGGCAACCCCGACGGCCAGGAGCACGACGCAGGTCAAGGCGATCCCTCTCTTCATGTTCATCACTTCGCGCCGACGGTAGGCCGTCGAGAGACAGGCGTCAGATCGGGCCGGATGATCGGGGCGGTTTCGGCTCGGACAGCCGGGTGCGTGCGGCCGCGGCGGTCTCGGCCGCGTGGAGGGACGGTGCAAGGGAAGGACAGCCTGTCACTTGACGCGCACGCACACGTCGCCCCGTCGCGCTCGGCCTGCGATCTGGCGGATGCGGGGGCCGTGCTTGCCTGCACGCTCTCGCTCGATGAGGCACGCGGCGTGGCGAGACGCCGGGATCCTCTCGTCGCTTGGGGCGTAGGATGCCATCCGTGGCTTGTCGAGGCCCAGGCGTCGTTCTCGCGTGCCTTGTTCGAGGAGCTTGTCGAACGGGCAGGCGTGGTCGGCGAAGTCGGCCTAGACGCCCGGTGGTCCAAGGTCTCGATGGACGATCAGATGCGTGTCTTCAGGACCGTGCTCGAGGTCGTGCAGCGGTCGCCGCGCATCCTCAGCATCCACTCGTTCACGGCGACCCGACGCGTCTTGGACGAGCTGCGGCGGACGCCGGTCGCGGCGCCAATCCTCCATGGGTGGACGGGCACGGCGGACGAGACGCGAGAAGCCGTCGCATTGGGCTGCTCCTTCTCCGTGCACTCGGCCGTCGCGCGTCGCTCCGTGTTCCACACAGCAGTGCCGCCGGAGAGGATCCTGGTGGAGAGCGATCAGGGGTGGGCGGATCCTCCGGCCGCCATCCCGTGCCGCGTCGAGTGGGTCGAGCACTTGCTCTCGGTCCAGCTCAAGCGACCGCGCGAGGAGGTGCGGCGGCTTGCTTGGGCGAACCTGGCGACGATCGTGCAGGAGACGGGCACGCGGCATCTCCTCCCGCCCGAGCTAGGCGCTTTGCTCGACGGGCCCCGCCGTGACCCTGAGAGTCCCGCGCGTCTTCTGACCGGCTCCGCGCCCGCGCTCCACGGCCGGTATACTGCCGCACGAGGTGACGGCGTGACGAAGCGGGACCCTGTGCGGGCACTCGAGTCCTTGCCCAACATCGGCGCGGAGGCTGCGGGTCGCCTCCGCGAAGTGGGGATCGCGACTCCCGAGGAGCTTGCGCGCGTCGGAAGCGTTGAGGCTGCCCGCCTCCTCGCCCGCGCTCGCCCTCTGGATCCGCCGTGCCGGAGCCTGTTGTCGGGTCTGGAAGGCGCGATTCGCGGAGTCCGCTGGCATGCGATTCCTCGAGAGGAACGCGAGGCCTTGTGGACCGCGTACTGCCACGTCCGAGGCAATGGGTACGCAAAGCCCTGAGGTTCGACCGGCAACTGACGTGCGCCGCGCCCGGCGGGCATCGGGCGGGGCGACGACAAATGGGGAAAACGATGGATGACAACACACCGCGGCTCTACAGCGATCTGGCTTGGCTGTGGCCACTGTGGGGCGATCCCGATGGCGAGTACGCCGAGTGGTGCGCGCACGTCGTCGAGATGATCGAGAAGCACGCGCGGCGAGAGGTCAAGACGCTCCTCAACCTCGGCTGCGGCGGCGGCAAGAACGCCTACAACCTGAAGCGCCACTACCGAGCCACCGGACTCGATCTCTCGAACGACATGCTGGCGAACGCGCGCAGACTCAACCCTGACATCGAGCTTGTGCAGGGCGACATGCGCGAGTTCTCACTTGCGGAGCGTTTTGACGCGATCCTGATCGACGATGCCGTCGCGTACATGACGTCGCAGGAGGATCTTCGGCGGGTCTTCCGCGCTGCCCACCGCCACCTCGAGCCGGGCGGCGTGGTGATCGTCTCGCCGGACGGGACCAAGGAGACGTTCGAGCAGAACGAGACACGCGTTTCGCACGCCGAGGCGAAGGCCAGGCCCGCAGGCGTTGACGTTGTGTTCATCGAGAACAACTACGACCCCGATCCGAGCGACGACACGTATGAGGGACTGATCGTCTACCTGATTCGCGAGCGAGGGAAGCTGCGAGTAGAGGTCGATCGCCACACGCTCGGCCTGTTCGCCGCCGCGGTCTGGCCGCGCCTCCTGCGCGAAGCGGGCTTCGAGGTCTTCCACGACCACTGGCGACCGGGGTCGGTGGACACGTACATCGGCGTCAGGGCGAGCACTCAGCGAGACTGCCGGCAGCGCCGCGGTATTCCGGATGCCGCGTGACGGCGGGAGCCCGTGCAAAGAAGGGCCGAGCAGTTGTCCAGACGGCTGACCTCATGGCCATGGCGCGGTGGGGCTCCGAGGGGGACACTCACCTCGCAAGCGATCCCGAGGTGGCTTGCGGTGCGGCCAAGCCACTGGGCGGATCGCGGGTGGAAGGGACTCCGATGATTGAACTGCTGTCGCCCCAGGTCTCGCATGCCGCACCGCTATTCGCCGACATCGGTCACAGCGTGCCTATTGTCTTCTCTGTTCTTGACGGGGCGGGCGCCGGCCGTGTGCTCGTCGATCGCGCTCGACAGCCTCTGTGCGCCTTCGTGCACGTGGCCGGCGCCTTCTCGTTCGTTGCGGGGGACGAGACGGACGACGCGTTCGGCCGCGGACTCGTCGACTTCCTGTTCGGAGAGTTCTTGCCGAGCCAGCAAGAGCAGGAACTTGTGTTGTTCGCTTTCTCCGACGCGTGGCGCGCGAGGCTCGACCAGCTCCTTGCCCCGAAGGGCGCGATCCGCATCCATCGCAAGACGTTCGCGTGGGATGCAGACCGGGCGCCAGCGTGGCGATCGTGGCGTGATCGGGTGCCCGCTGGCTATCGGATGGAGTCGACGGCTCTTGCGGCCGGCGACCCGCGGTTCGGCGTCCGACTGATGAAGGACGGCGCGGTCGTCGGCGAGTGCACGGCCGTATTCGTCGGCCGCGGCGAGGCCGAGATCGACATCCACACCGACGAGAACCATCGCCAGCTCGGCCTCGGCACACTCACGGCGAGCGCGTTTCTCGAGCAGTGCCTCGCGAGGGGCTTGCGCCCCAACTGGACCTGCTGGCCCGAGCGCAAAGCGTCCATCGCCCTGGCGAGGAAGCTCGGCTTCGTCGAGACGGCGGATGTGTCCGCGCATCTCTGGGTGCCGGACCTTGCGCGCACGCAGTCTGCATAGGCTCGCCGTGCCTCCGGGTGTCCGCGCCAGGCTGACCGTGGCGGGACCACTGCGGCTGCCAGCACTGCGCGCCGCTCGCCCCAGCGGACCAAGTGACAATACCCGCAGCCGAGGAGGCGAGAGCATGAAGATGACGGGGATTCCGTTTGGGTTGACCGACTGGGCGGACGTGCAGCCCTCGGAGCACGCTGGCACGAGGGGGACCGCCTACTGGCGCACGCGCCAGTTCGGCGACCTGCGCGTGCGAATGGTCCAATACACGCCCGGCTATGAGGCGGATCACTGGTGTTCGAAGGGGCACATCTTGCTCTGTCTCGAGGGCGAGCTTCACGTCGAGCTTCAGGACGGCCGCATGTTTGCCCTCACGCCCGGCGTCAGCTATCAGGTCGCCGACAATGCAGAGGCGCACCGCTCGCACACAACGACGGGCGTGAAGCTGTTCATCGTCGACTAGGGGGACACACACCTCATTCCGAACATCACGCTGTTCGGAATGAGGTGTGTGTCCCCCTAGTCGACGATGAACAGCTTCACGCCCGTCGGTGTGTGCGAGCGGTG
>JBFYQX010000100.1:0-25222 GCA_041302525.1 Candidatus Bipolaricaulota bacterium
AGCAAGCGGCTGCGAAGCAGCTATACTTGATCCTTGAGGAGTTCTAGACCCCCGTAGCTCAGTAGGATAGAGCGCCGGTTTCCTAAACCGTAGGTCACAGGTTCGACTCCTGTCGGGGGTAGAAGCGAGGAGGGCGTCTTGGGGCCCTCCTCGCTTCTACTCTCGGCGGAGAGGACCTGTCGGAGTTCGCGCAGCGAACTCCCAAGCCGTCTGGAGAACGGGCGATAACCTCCAGACGGCCCAGGTTACGATTCCTGTCGGGGGTAGAAACGGGGTGGGCCTCCGCGCGTCCACCCCGTTTCTACTCCCGACCCGTGAGGGTCCCCGCAGGAGTCCGCTTCGCGGACGCCCAAGCTGTCCGCAAGCGACCGTGCTAGTGCGGACAGCCGCGAACTGCCAAGCTGTCCAGAGAACGGACAGCGACCTCTGGACAGCCCAGGTTCACGGTCCCTGCGGGGCAGCCCGACCCCGCGATGCATGCGCCCGCGCGCGGAACTCGGCGGGGGCGCGCGAGCTCATGGGTCCCGAGAAGCTGCGCGACAGCGCCCTAGGCGAGCCTGCCCCTGCAGTGGAGTGGCTCGGCTGACTTCGCCTAGTGGTCGCAGGCTTCGATGACGATGATCTGTCTCGTCACGGAGTCTGTGGCGCCCTCCTCGTCAGTCACCAAGAGAGTGATCCTGGGCCCGTCGCCGCTCTCGCACGCGCCGCGAAACGCGTGCTCGACAACCTTTCCCGTTGCCGAAGTCCCGTCGCCGAAGTCCCACGTGTACTGAACCACGTCGCCATCGGGGTCGTGTGACCCGGAGGCATCGAACGTGACGGGCTCGTCGACGTCGGCGATGGACACGCTTGGCATGAAGCGGGCCACAGGCGCGCGGTTCAAGGCCTCGACGGTTCTCGTGCATGCCGCAGTCCTGCCCGCCGCGTCGCGCACGGCGAGGGCCACCTCGTATACACCCTTCTTCGTGTAGGTATGTGTCGCGGTGACGCCGCTGCCGATCCCGCCATCACCGAAGTCCCACGCATACCTGACGATGGGATCGCTCGGGCCTGATGACGCCGATGCGTCGAACGTCACCTCGAATGGAGGGTAGGCCGATGCGGGCATTGCGGTGAACTGAGCGCGCGGCACGCTCTGCGGCACGCATCCCACGAGCACTCCGGCGGTGAGTGAAACGAGAACAGACGACACGGCCTTCCAGAACGTCCGCATGCGGTCTTCCTCCATCCCGCGGTCTCGCTCCTTAGAGGCTGCTCAGTCGGCCGTGGGCGCTGACTCCTTCGTGCATTCTTTCTCGGCTGCGCTTTCGCTGACCGCCCAATGGGTTTGGCGCCACTGAGCAGCCCTTCGCCAGCTGGCCGAATCCACCCCGACGGCGCCGGGTCTCATTGGTGGCTGTCGCCTACGCATGGCGCGCCGCCACTCTGTCCTAGGGTACCCAGCCGCCCGCAGCCGGGCGCTCTCAATGGTGGCCAAACCGGCATGGGCGATCCACCTCGTTCTGCTTCGGGACAGGTTCTGCGTTCTGGCTCTGAGGTTCTTGATGACCAGCGAAGGCTCCTAGCCCCTCCCGCTGTGCCGTCAGTCCGACGACGCGCCGGGAGTCCGCCAAGCGGGCTCCCGGGTAGTCCGGCGAGTCGCACGCAGACGATGGACGGCCGCCCGCGCGGGCGTGCGGTTATGCTGTCCAGAGAGCGTCGGCGCACTCCGAACAGCCGGGATTGTGACGCCTGGCGCGGCGAAGCGGCGGAGGGTGTGAGGCCTGCTGCTTGCCCGTGCAGGTGGCGGGCAGGCGGTGCGGGAGCGGGCCGTGTTGGATTGCCCGATCCGACCCTGCCGTGCTGCCGTGTGGGAGCGGTGGCGCGGCTCAAGGATCGGGGTGAGGCCCGACGACGGTGTTGGATTGCAAGACCTGACCCTCCCGGAGGGAGGTGGGGTGTGTCTCGATCGGGTCGCTGGATGCTGGTGGGACTGGGCTCGCTCTGCGTGGCCTTGGGCGCGGTGGGGGTCTTCGTGCCGGTCCTGCCGACGACGCCGTTTCTTCTCCTGGCGGCCTTCTTCTACGCGCGCAGCTCGGCGCGCTGTCATCGCTGGCTCCTGGGGAATCGCGCCTTCGGCCCGTACTTGCGCCGCTATCTTGAAGATCGCGCGATGCTGCGCCGGGACAAGGTGCTGACGCTGGTCTTCTTGTGGGGCGCGCTGGGGACGACGGCGGGGTTCGCGGTGTCGGCGCTCTGGGTGCGCCTCCTGCTCGCGGCGGTGGCGGTCGGTGTCTCGCTCCACGTCCTCTCGATACGAAGTCAAGGAGGCGCCGCGGCGGGTGGCGGGCCTGGCCCCCGCGACGACGGCGCCTCCTCTGGCAGCTAACGCCCCGGCATCGGGCTACGCCGGGATCTCTTCGAGCTTGATTCCCAACGCGGCGGCGACGCCTTTGCCGTACGCCGGATCGGCCTTCATGCAGTTGGCGATGTGCCGAACCTTGATCTCGCGCGGGGCATCGCCCAGCGCGCGGGCGGTGTTGCCGAACAGGGCCTCCTGTTGGTCACGGGTCATGAGGCGGAACAACAGGCCGGGCTGCGTGAAGTAGTCGCTGTCGTCCTCGCGGAAGTCCCAGTGGTCGGCGGCTCCTTCGAGGTGCAGCGGGGGCTCGGCGAACTCCGGCTGCTCGCGCCACTCGCCGTAGCTGTTCGGGTCGTAGCCGAGGGTGCTGCCGTAGTTGCCGTCGACGCGCATCTGGCCGTCACGGTGGAACGCATGGACGGGGCAGCGCGGCGCGTTCACGGGGATCTGATGGTGGTTCACGCCGAGTCGGTAGCGCTGGGCGTCGCCGTACGAGAATAGCCTGCCCTGGAGCATCTTGTCTGGCGAGAAGCTGATGCCGGGCACGACGTTGGCCGGATTGAACGCGGACTGCTCGACGTCGGCGAAGTAGTTCTCGGGGTTGCGGTTGAGTTCCATGATGCCGACGTCGTGGAGCGGGAACTGCTTGTGGTACCAGACCTTCGTTAGGTCGAACGGGTTGTACGGCATCGCCCGTGCCTGCGCTTCGGTCATGACTTGGATGCACAGCTTCCAGCGGGGGGTGTCGCCGCGCTCGATGGCGTCGTATAGGTCTCGCTGATGGCTCTCGCGGCACTTGCCGACAATGGCCTCGGCCTCTGCGTCGGTCAGGTTCTTGATTCCCTGCTGGCACACCCAGTGGAACTTGACCCAGTGCCGCTCGCCCTTGGCGTTGAGCATGCTGAAGGCGTGGCTGCCAAAGCCGTGCATGTGGCGGTACGAGGCAGGGATGCCGCGGTCGCTCATGGTGATGGTGACCTGGTGCAGCGCTTCGGGCAGAAGCGTCCAGAAGTCCCAGTTGTTCTTCGCGCTGCGCAGGTTCGTGCGCGGATCGCGCTTGACGGCGTGGTTGAGCTCGGGGAACTTGAGCGGGTCGCGGAGGAAGAAGACGGGCGTGTTGTTGCCAACGAGGTCCCAGTTCCCTTCCTCGGTGTAGAACTTGACGGCGAAGCCGCGGATGTCGCGCTCGGCGTCGGCCGCGCCGCGCTCGCCGGCGACGGTCGAGAAGCGGGCGAAGAGGTCGGTCTTCTTGCCGACCTTCGAGAAGAGCTTGGCGCGCGTGTAGCGCGTGATGTCGTGGGTGACGGTGAACGTGCCGAACGCGCCGGAGCCCTTGGCGTGCATGCGGCGCTCGGGGATGACCTCGCGGTCGAAGTGCGCGAGCTTTTCCAGGTACCAGACGTCTTGCAGGAGCATCGGGCCGCGCGGCCCGGCGGTCATGACGTTCTGGTTGTCCGGCACGGGCGCCCCGGCGACCGTGGTCAGCTTCTTCTCGTTGTCCTTCTGGCTCATGTCCCTCCTCTGCGCTTCCGCGCTTTCTTCTCCTTCTCGCCCTCTTGGCAGGCCCGACAGATTCCTTGCACCTCGACGCGCGCCTGGACGACGGCCCCAAGCTGGGTGACAGCGGGTGGAAGCTGCCGTACGTCGACGCCGAGCGAGTCGATGTCGCGCGTCATCCCGCATTGCAGGCACACGAAGTGGTCGTGCGGACCCAGGTGCGCGTCGAAGCGCACGCTCTCGCGGCGCGGCCCCAGAGCGGTCAGGAGGCCGAGGTCGCGCAGCAAGAGAAGGGTCCGGTACACGGTGTCGAGGGACAAGGTCGGCATCTGGCGTCGCACGGCTCGGTGCACGGACTCGGCGTCGGGATGGTCGAAGCGCCGAGCCACCTCTCGGTAGATCGCGACCCGCTGCGGCGTCAGGCGAACGCCGGCGGCGCGGAGCGTCGCTTCGCATCGCTCGATCCGGCGCGCGATCTCCTCGCGCTCGACGGGGTTGGCGCTGTCCTTGTGTTGTGCCATTCCTAGGTAAGAGTCTACTGACAATAGGCGCTTCAGTCCAGGCGTCGCGGCAAAGAAGAGGGGCCCGGCGCGTTCTTGGCACGCCGGGCCCCTGGATTCTCGAACTACCGCACGCGGAAGGTCCTTGTCCCGACGTTGTTGTCACGCTGGCTCTCCGCGAGCTGCTGGAGCGGGTCCAGGGTCACGACGACGGTCACCATTCCGGGCGCGAGCGCGTTGCTCGTGAACCTCACCTCGACCCGCACGTCGGTCACTCCCGGCTCCAGGGCCTGCTCGACGCGGCGCGCCAGGGTCATCGTGCTGCCGAGCGAATCGGTGAAGGCGAACACGACGTCAAACGGACCAGATGGGGCGGCCCCGACGTTCGACACGAGGATCCAGGCTGTCCCGGTCTCCCCGGCGTCGAGGATCGTCGGCAGGAGGTACACCTGCCCGAGCTGCACGGCGAGGTCGATCGGACCTCCGTCCAGCGTCTCGGTCTCCGCCACGGTCACGACGAACGGGATGTCGAGCGCGTTGTTCTGGACGGTGTGCTCGGGCACTTTGCCCGGCGCCTCGACCAGCTCGGCCTCGGCCCGCAGGATGTAGGACCCTGCGGCGAGCCCCGTCGTATCCAGCGTGCAGACGATGCGCTCGAAGCCATCGACGGCGAGTCCCGGCACGAGGACGCGCGACACCAGAACGCTTGAGCACTCCGGCCCGCCGGAGCACCCCATCGTGGGGATTCCCTCTGGCAACGCGGGCGTCATGTAGTAGCTCACCTGGAACTGCCCCGCGGCCTCCTCGCCGAGGTTGGACACGATCGCCGCGGCCTCGACGGCCTGGCCGGCGACGATGGGCGAAGTGGGCTGCACCTGGAGATCGACGAGCGCGAGATCGGGTCCGATGACGAACACAGCGCTCTGGGCGATGTTGTTGAGTTCGTTGGCCTCCGCGACCCGTCCGAACGCCGACGCTGTGCTGGCGTCGATCTGGGCATGGAGGATGTAGGCGCCGGGGATGAGTTCCTCAGTCTCCAGCCTCGTCTCCACGGTGACCGACTCGCCCGGTGCGAGTCCGGGCACGGCGACCACGGAAGGGTACAGCCCGGTGGCGCTGTAGCCATCCGGCCCGTCGCACGGCGATGCGGCCGGCTGGCCGATCGGAGTCTCGGGCAGGAAGCAGTGGCTGAACGCGATGTCAAATGCGCCGGCTGCCGTGTCGCCCTCGTTGGTGATGCACAGGGAGAGGCTCACGGTCCGGCCGCGGCGAACGGCGCTCGCGGGCTGGGTCACGAGTTGCCCACACGCCATCAGATCAGGCACCTGCGCCGCCTGGAGGGTGAACGCCGTGATGAGGTCGTTGTTGCGCTCGTCCAGCTCGGCGATGCGGTCGCTCGGATCCACGGCGACGCGGATCTCGTACACGCCGGGCGAGAAGCCGAGCGTCGTCAGAGACCCGACGAACGGGACCGCGGCGCCAGCACCCAGCGTCGCCTCGGCGCACTGCATCTCGTCGACGCAGGGGAAGGGGATCCAGCGCGAGGCGCCCTTCGACCGGTAGAAGAAGCGCACGTCAAACCCGGCGGCGGGGATGCGCCCGGAGTTCAGCACCGTCGACGTGACGGTCACCTCGCTCGCGCGGCCCAGTTCTACGGGCGACGACGGGTGCAGCCCGAGGCTGCGCGGCAGGAGCTCCGGCAACTCGGCGAGCGCCGGCAGGATGGTCATCGATCGCACGAGCGCGTTGTTGTCCTCGTCGGTCTCATGCAGCTGATCGTAGGGGTCGACGACGACGCGGACGTCGTAACCGCTCGGCGCATCGCGGAATCCGAGGCGCGCCGCATTGAGGACGGTCGAGGTGCGGACCTCGCCGAGGTAGCCGATCGGTCCCACGCTCTGCAAGTCGAGTTGGCGACCGTTGACGTAGAAGGCGACCTGCACGGCCGCGGCGTTGCCGCGGCCGGCATTCACTACGGTGGCCGTCAAGGTCACGTCCTCGTTCAGCCGGATCGGAGACCGGTCGAACGTCAGGCTCTTGGGGCGCAGTTCGAGGGCTTGTACGGACATGGCCCCGACAAGGGTGTTGTTTCGCTCGTCGCGTTCGGCGACCTCTTCGGCGCTGTCCACGAGGGCGCGGATCTCGTAGACGCCCGAAGGAAGTCCACCGACGCAGCCGAGCGAGCCCGACACGTCGCCGGCCAACGAGGCTTCGTCGCCACACAGCGTGCCGGTCACGACCACCTCTCCAGCCTTGGGGAGGCCGAACTGCGGGATGGTGGCGAAGGCCAGTCCGTTCCGCAGGAGAGTCACGCGGAACGGGCCGGCGGCCTCGTCACCGGTGTTCGTCACGGTGACGGCCACGGTCCACGGCGCGGTCTCGTCGTTCGGGTCCGTGGGCGTGAAATCAATCTGCACCGGCTGCAGGTCGGCCAGACCGGCGGCCGAGTCGATGAGGGTCATCACCACCACGAACTCGTTGTTGTACTCGTCGGGCTCCTCGATCGCGTTGCCGACGTCGGCGACGGCCCGGATCTCGTATGTGCCCGGCTGCCAGTCGAGTGTGTCAATGGCGAACGAGAGCTCGAGGTCGAAGCCCTGCGAAGGAGACAGGTATGGCGTCTCGATGCCGCCCGGGAGGCGCTTCCACGGCGCGCCCTCTTGCAGCGGCCGCACGTAGATGCCTGTCTCGAAGTGCTCGGCGGTGCGAGTGCCCGTGTTTGCCACATGCACCACGACATTCAGTTGTGTCCCGCGCGTCACGAGGGACGGCGGATCGAGGACGATCTCCCGGATGGAGAGCTCGGCGAGGTTCCCCGCGCCAAACAACACCGCTCCGACGGAGAGGCCCAACACCAACACCGCGCCTACCAGTACAGCTCTCCTGGCCATGACCGTTCCTTCCTCCTTCGCCCCAGGCGGCTATGGACACCCGCCTCGCGCGGTCTCGACGACGTAGACACTCCCGTCACTCGTTCCCACGTAGAATAGCTCCTGAAGCCGCGAGATCCCGTCTCGTTCCCCCACCCAAGAGTCCGTCACGACGTTCGAGCGGGCCGTCTTGCCTTGTCCTGCCAGGGCGCCCTCGACGACCAGCGCCTCGCCCCGATCATCCAGCACGCGAACGGTGCCCCCCACCTCGGCGAAACTGACCCGCCCGCGCGTCCGATCGACGGTCAACGGCCCGGCGACGCAGCCGATCGCCGTGGCGCCGGTCGTCCACAGCATGCGCCCGGCCAACGAGAGCGCGACGATGCGCCCGGTCGTCCCTTCACAAAGCGCCACGTACAGCGGGTCGGCCGTTGTCTCCGGATACACGGCGAGCGAGGTGACGAGCCCGCCGGCCGAGGACAGATCGACGTTCCAGCTGCGAAGCATGGCCGTCCCGAGCGATCCGTACGAAGCGCACGGCGCAAACGCAATCACCCGCCCGGTCGACGTACCGACGTAGATGCCCGCCGGCCCGAGGGCGAGGGCGGTCGCATCGGCCCCGAACGAGCCCGCGGAGCACACGACGGTCAGGTTCGCGGTGGAGATCGCGTAGAGCGTCGTGGTCGTGAGCGCGTAGAGCACGGTTCCCGAAGCGTCGAGGGCCAGGGCGATGACGCGCGCGCCGAGATCGAGGCTCGACGGGCTCGCGCTCGACCTCTTGACCACGGCGATGCCTGACTCGGTGCCGATGTAGGCGGTGCCGGCAAGGTCGAGCGTCAGGCTCGTCGCCTGGTCGCCGACGCGCACGGCGCTGCCCATCGGGGCGCCGGTCAGGAACGCGATGCGGTGAAGCTGGCCGGAGGCGGTGACCGCGTAGAGCGTTCGCGTCGCCGAACCGCGATCGAGCGCCAGGCCGGTCACCTTGGCCGAGTCGCCGAGCGTTGCGTCGTAGAGCGGCGTCGGTGGCGCGCCGCGCGCGAAGGCGTGGAGCACGCCGTCGTCCGATGCCGCGACGACGGTGCCTGTTGCCGCGTCGTGGAGGAGGGTCCCCACCGCGCCGCGATACGGGCCACCGACTCGTGTGGCGGTCGATGCCGCGGGCGTCGCGACGATGACGCTCAGGCTGGCGGTGTTGTTCGCCTCATTGCCTTCGGCGACGCGCCCCTCCGAGTCGACGATCGCCGCGAGGGCGAGCGTGCTCGGCGTGCTGGTCGGCAGATCGAAGTAGACGGACGCCGACGCTTGCGCGCCGAGCCCGGCGACGTCCTGAACGGCGACCGCGTTTCCGCCCAGGCGGAACTCGACGCGGAACGGTCCGGCGGCCAGGCCGCCGCGGTTGGTGACTGTAACCTTCGCCGTCGCGGGGCAGCCGGCGGACAGGGTCCCGCTGCGCGCCGCGGGGACGAGAAGCTCGGCCGTCAGGTCCGGTCCGGTCCCGCTGGTCGGGCCGCACACCACGCGGAAGCTGGCCGATGCGGCGTTGTCCGTCTCGTTGGTTTCGGCGAGAGCGCCCTGCGTGTCGGCCACCACGGAGAACGTGTGGTCGCCGCATGTCCAGCCGATCGATCCCAGAGAGACGTCCTGCCGGATCGTGGTCGACTGCAACGCGGCGAGGCCCTCGAGCGAGATCCGCGCGAGCAGGACAGGGCTACCGATCTGGCGCAGCCACATGACGTCGACGGCAAACGGGCCGGCCGGTTCGGTCCCACGGTTGGTGATCGTCGCCACAAGGACGGCCTGCGTGGCCCCCAGCGCGGCCTCCGCAGGCTGAACGCCGACGGCGTCCACCACCAGGTTGACGCCCGAGGCGATCCCGTCGGGGATCGCTCGTCCGATGGAGAACGCGACGACCATCTCGTTGTTTGTCTCGTCCTGTTCGCGGACCTCGCCGTCCGGCGAGGACGAGGTCGGCGGATCAACCCAGACGTGAAGCACGTAGTGGCCCTCGGGCCAGTCGGTCGTCCAGAGGGTGTGGGTCAGGGTCGTCGCCGCGCCGCGGCCGAGGCTCGATGCAGGCCGGCAGGCGCACGCCTGCGCGCCGGCCGCAACGGGCGAGGCGGCGGAGCAGTCGACCTGCCCCGCGCTCCACGTCGTGCCGTCGTCGCGCAGGACGACGAACGCGACCGAGAACCTACCCGCATCGATTGTGCCCCCATTCCGCACGGTGGCGGCCACGGCGATGGGTTGGCCCGACGGAACCGGCGACGCGGGGTTGAGGACGACGCCCGAGACGTAGAGCTCCGCCAGCCGCTCGGCGGGAGGAAGGATGGTGATCGTCGTGCGGATCTCGTTGTTGGTCTCGTCGAGTTCGGGGATCCGGTTGTCGGGATCGGCGACGACGCGCAACGAATACGCCCCGGGGACGAGGTCCTGGGTCGAGAGCGTGCCCTTGACGCGCGTGCGATCCTCTTCTTCGAGCCCTGGGTCGGCGGTCGTGGTCGCCCGGTACGCGAACGTCGCGAAGCGCTGCTCGCCGACGTAGAAACCCACGCTGAAGCCTTCGAGGCTGCGTTCCCCCGTGTTCTCGATGGTCGCGACGATGTCGACCGAGTCGCCTTGCCGGATCGTCGAGGAGGAGATCTCGATGCCGACGGGATGGAGCTCGGTTCCCTGAACGGAGAAGCCCAGGATGATCTCGTTGTTCGTCTCGTCCTGCTCAGGAATGGCGTTGGCCTCGTCCACGGCGATGCGCAGCTCGTAGCTCCCCGGCGCGAGGTTGAGTTGGCTCGGGCTGGCGTCGAGGGTAGCCTGCACGCTGTCGGTGTTCGTGTCCTCGTCGATGCCCAGACGGGCGATGGTCCGCGTGCCGAGGGACTTCCAGGCGACTGCGCCGAGCGCCCGATAGCTGAACCCTACGGTGATCGCTGCTGCCCCCGTCGCCGGAGCCGGCCCGCCCCCGCGATTGGCGACGACGACCTCGATGTCGACGTCATCGTCCCAGTTGAGCGGCATGGCGCGGTCGAACGCCGCCTCAATCGGCACCAGGTCGGCGAGTTCTAGCGTCGAGGCGCGGACACAGAGCGCCAGGTCGATGGCGTTGTTCTTCGGGTCCTCGTCCGCGATGTCGTACGCGTCGCGCACCTCGACGCGCAAGGCGTACGTGGTGGTGCAGGCTTCGAGGCGGGCGACGTCCGCGGCGCTGAGAAGCGCCATCGAGGATCCGGCCACCGCGCCATCGCGGGCGCCAGATGTGGTGAGGAGCTGACGGAGCGGGAGGCCCGTCGCGAACGCAGCGTAGAGCTCCGTTGCCGCGGCCTGCGCCAGGCCGGCGGCCTGCGTCTCGGCGAACACGACCCACGCACCTGCGGGCAGGCTCCGCGAGAGGGTCGGGAGTCCGGTGCGCTGGGGGCTTCGCGATCCGTCGTCGGGTACGAACTGCCAGCTGTAGAGGCCGCGAGCGTTGGCCGCCTCGCTCGGCGCGATCACCCAGCGCTCGCCCGTCGCTTCGTTGACGCAGTACACGGGGAACGCGGCGAACGAGACGTGGAACGGGCCGGCGCTGGCGCGTCCGGTGTTGACGACGCCGGCCGTGACGGTGGCGGTCTCGCCCCAGAGGAGCGGAGAGGCCGGAGCGATCTCGACGCGGGTCGGATGGAGCTCGGGCCGCGGGGGTAGGATCTCCAGTCCAGCGGCGAGCCGGTTGTTCGCCTCGCTGGCCTCGGCGATCGCACCGCGGGGATCGACTGTTGCGATCACCTCATAGGTTCCCGGGGCAAGGTCGGCCGTTGGGATCGGAACCACGAACTGCAGGGCCAGGGACGGCTCCGCTGCCGGGTAGATGCCAACGCTAGTCCCGCAGGGCTCTTCGCGGTCACGGCGGCGCCACGTGATGTCCACTTCTGCGTCCTGCGGGAGCGCGCCGCCGGTGCGCTCAACGATAACGGTCGCGGTGACGGGCTCGCCGCTCATCGCCACGTCGGGGTCCAGTCCGATCAGGGCGACGCGAAGATCCGGCAGCGGTTCTTGGGCCGCAACGCCCAGGCCGGCTCCGAGCGCCAGACCGATGAAGAGGAGTACGCAACGCCATCGGCTCGCCAGCATCCCCATCCCCCTTGCCCCTTTGCCCCTCTGCACTCCTCGCGCCCCCCGCCCAAGCGGTCGCCGCGTCTATTCGAACTGCGCTAGGTCAAACGCATACAGGAACCCATCAGACGACGCGATGAGGAGCGTGAACGTCTCTTGGTCGATGACGGGCCGGAGCAGCGCCGACGGCGCCTTCCCGCCCTCCTCAGGCTTGAAGATGAACGGCACGGCGGTGCCCCAGGCCGTGACCGTCTCCAGTTCCTCGAGATCTCGGTCGCAGGCCTGCAGGATCGGTCGGTTCGCCCGGCCCTCGCGCTTGAGGCCCGCAACGAAAACGGCGAGCGCGTCGTCGCCGGCGGCATTGACGAGCACGGCCGGCGCTTCGGCGACCACATCCGGCTCCACGGCGCGCTGAGACGCCGTCACATCTCGGAAGCCGCGACCGTCGTCATACTCGGCCCGAGCCATCTCGCCGATGTCGCTCGTGAGGTACACGACAGCGTCGGCGGAATCGCTGACCACGGCGATCCCGACGACCGAACGCAACGGACGGTCCTCGTCCAACTTCGTGCACCCGACGCCAACCGCATAGACGAACCCCGTCTCGGTGCCAAAGAAGATCGCAGATCCGGTCTTGTTCTTCACCAGATCGGTCGTGATCTCTTCGCCCACGTCGTATGAGCACTCGTTGCCGCTGGCCGGGATGCGGTAGACGCCCTCGCCCGCGGCCATCCAGAGGTCGCCCGTTGCATCGACGAACAGCGGGGCCGACGTCGCGGCGCCGTGATTCGTCGACCGGCGGGCAATCTGTCCCGTCGTCGCGTCGAGGACGAATGCGCCGGCCTGGGATCCGACGAGGACCTTGCTCTTGTCGTCCGACAGAACGAGGAACGTGTCGCCCTTCACGATCTGCTCGTTGGCCGGACTCTCCCAGAGACCGGTCAGGAAATCGCCTTCCTCCTTCTCGGTGCCCACGAGCGCGTAGACGCGCCCGTCGCTGGCCCCGACGAAGACGCGATGCGCCTCCGTCTTCTCGTCGAACAGGGCCACGGGCGAGGTCAACGTCTTCCCGGCCGGAGCGGCCCACGTTCCCTTCTCCTCGCCGGTCCGCACCTTGAGGACGTGGAGCGTGTCGCCGTCGCTCGATCGGGTGACGTGGAATACGAAGCCTCCGGCCACGGCCGGGAGCAGCGCCGCCGAGACTGTCGACGAGCAGCCGCCCGTGCAGCACGAGGAGCGTTGGGGCAGCGTCCACAGGTCGACGGCCGAGTAGAACTGAGACAACTCGAACTGGGCCGGCAGGAAGAGGTCCTGCGGCGTGCCGCCTCCGTCGGCCGGCTGCACGGTGATCCGGATCTGGGCGGCTTTCGAACGTCCCAGGACCTCGCCGGCCGCGCGTGCGGCGCTCGACGGCGCGAACTCGCGCGACAACTGGTCGTAGTTCAGCGTGATGACGATGGTCCCTTTGCGCCCCGGCTCGCCGAGCGAGACGATCTTCGACAACTGCGCGGGGTTCCCCGCCGTGTCGGTCACCAGGGGCGCGAACTCGTTGGCCGGAGGATTGAGTCCGAGCCGGTAGTATCCGTAGACGGCAAGGTCGCTGCCGGTGAGCGTCTCGGTGCCGACGTTGTACACCTCCACCGTCAAGCTCGAGTCGAGTCGCCCGAGGCGGCAGAGCGGAAGCGGGCTTCCGAGCGTGAGCTGCGAGATGTGGCGGCCTTCGCGGAGGAGAGTGATCGCGTACTTGTTCATGCTCTCGGCGACCGCTCCGGCGCACGCCGCGCGGGGCGCCGCGTTGTCGCACGGGTCGGTGTCCGCCAACTCGCCTCGCGGGTCGGCTTCGGCCGAGAACGCGTAGATTCCAGGCGAGAACGACGATGTGTCGAACACAAGCACCGGCCGCTTGCTCTCTCCGGGCTCAAGGCCGGAGACTGTCTGCGTGCCCAGCCGCCCGTGCTCGCCCGAGTTCACCTCGGTGAAGAAGAAATCGACCTCGAACTCGCCAGTGGAGGCCGCGGCGTCGTTCTTCACCAGCGCGCTGACGCGGACCTTGTCGCCCACCAGGGCCTTGTCGAGGCCCAACGCGGTGCGGTCGATCTGCGACACGCTCTCGACGATGCCGATCTGCAGCGACTCCACCGAGACGTCTGCGGCCCACCCGGCGATCGTACTGAGCAGCCAGCCGATCGCGCAGCACGCGACGACCCGCGCGCCGCGGCCGCGCCGCGGCGCCCAACCCTGAGCCAACCCGTCTCGCATGCGCCTTCCTCCTTGCCTCCGGGCTCCCTGCAGAGCCCACTCCCGCCTCGGTCTCTTCCGTCGGAGACGGCGCTAGATCGCCAGCTGCAGGAAGATGCCTACCTCCATGCCGAACACGCCGATGCCCTCGGGGATGACCGCGAGGCCGGCCCGAATGCGGTCGGACTTCACGGCGCTGAGCGGCGCCGCGCGGTCGAAGTCCAGGGCGATGATCCGATAGGTTGACGCCGGGAGCGTGAGCTCGCGGCCAAGCAGGTATTCGCGCGGGTTGTGCAGGAAGCTGGCCCGCTCCGCGGAGTCGGCGGCCTGCTTGTTGAGGTCCTTCATCGCGGCGCGGAGGTTGTCGAGCGTCTCGGGGGAGAGCCGGTTGACAAGGGCCAGCATGTCCTCGACGTGCGCAATCTGCCCGCCGTCGCTTCGTCCGGCTGCGCCGGCCGTCTCTCCCGGAAGCGGCTCCCGCGCCTCCTGGATGAAGATCCCCACGCTGCGATAGAAGATGCCCACGCCCTTGGGCTCAAACACGAGCCCTTCGAGCGGCTCAGCCACCCCAAACCAACGCTCTTCCTCCGCCTCGGGGGCGATCAAGAAGTCGAGGGCAGTCACCTGAAACGCGTCCGGCGCAAGCACGACCGCTGGGGCCAACGGCTGGCTCGCCAGGTATTCGCGGGGACCGGCCAGCAACGCCTCATGGAGCTCCGGAGCGACGTCGAGGGCCAGGGCGAGCTGAACGAGCGCCGGCAGTGTGCCCTCAGGAAGAAGCGGCAGCGTGCGGAAGATTCGCTGCACTACAGGCTCTTCTTGGCCACCCGCCACCATCCCGGGGGCGATGACCAAGACAAGAACAAGCACGGCGACCCACGGCGTGCGCGCGATCTGCCGTCGGACGTTTCCCCACCGCTCTGTCATGCGCATTACCTCCTTCCCACGACTATAGCCCTGATGCGTGCGAATGTGAAACGGGCTCGACACGGGTCTCTTGTTCATCAAGGCCTCCTTTCGCGCCGCGCGCGGCGCGCGGGCACAGTACGTACCCTTGGCCCCCGCTGCGGTTCCCGAGCGTTGTGCCACGGCGCAGCCCATCGCTCTTGGTCGCGTGAGTCGCTCGCAGTGCAGCCGTGTGTCCCTTGCTCCGCGATGGCCATTCTCACCGGCGGTCTGGGCAAGCGCGCACGATGCGCCGTCGCCGGCGTGCATACTCCGTCTCGATAGGAGGTCCCCATGGCCGAGGATCGCAGCCGAGCGTTGGCTCTGGCTCTGTGGCTGGCGCTCGTCGTCTTGTCCGTGCAGGGGGCCAGCGCACGCGTGCCGAGCGCGGGCTTCTGGTCACCGCTTGACCTCGAATCCACGTCCCACTACGGAGCGTATGCGGTGCGTGTCTGGCGGGATCCTGGCCCAGAGGCGGGCGGTCTCTGCGGCGTCGTGACGATCGAACGCGGCGGGACGACGCTCATCTTCGTTGACGACGCGGCCGGACTGGGCACACTCACGGGCACGGACATCGACGGAAGCGGCTGGCCGAACGTCCTGGTCGAGACGTACACGGGGGGCGCGCATTGCTGTTTCGCGACGCGCGTCTTCGACCTTGGGGACGCCTTCGTCGAGTTGGCCCTGCCCCCCTCGCCGGGCGGGAACGCTGGCGCGATGTTCGTGGATCTTGATGGCGATGGCGCGCACGAGGTGATGACCGCCGACGACGCGTTTGCCTACGCCTACTGCTGCTACGCGTGCAGCCCCGCCGTGCGGGTTGTTCTGGCCCTTGACGCCGCGCGCCTGCGCTACGTTCCCGCGAGCTTTCGCTTCCCGGCGCTGTACGCCGCGGACATCGCCGAGGACGTGACGCGCGCCGCGCGGGCGGCGGCCGGCGCCGAGCCGCGATGCGGCTGGGATGGGACGCCGAAGTGCGAGATCCTGCCTCTCGTCCTCGACTACCTGTACTCGGGCGACCGTCTAGCGGCGCGACGCGCGCTCGACACGTTCTACGCGGACCCGGATCGCGATGCGTTCTGGGCAGAGATCGAGGCGACGATCGCGACGAGCCCGTACTACGCGCCGAGCCCGTAGGCGGCTACCGGGCCACCGGCTCCTGGGCCCATAGCTGGACGAGGTGCAGGCAGGTCTCGACGGCCTTCTCCATCTCCTGCACGCTCGCCCACTCCTGCGGCCCGTGGGGGTTGTGCACGCCGGCGAAGAGGTTGGGCGTCGGAAGGCCGCGCTCTGTCAGGCGCGAGCCGTCCGTGCCCCCGCGCACAGGCACCTCGGTCGGCGTTGCGCCGGTCCGCTTCACGGCGTCGACGGCCAGGCGCGCCGGGCGCATGTCGTTCTCCAGCCAGTAGCGCATGTTGCGGTACTGGCGGTGGAGCGTGCAGGTCACCTTGGCCCGCGGCTCGAGGGCAGCGACGGCATCGGCCGCGGCCTGGAGCGCGTGACCGTGGGCGGCGAGCCCGTCAAGCTCGAAGTCCCGCAAAATGAAGTGCAGCTCGCAGTCGGCGGCCGAGCCCTGCATGCTCACGAGGTGGATGAACCCCTCACGCCCGGCAGTGGTCTCCGGACAGCGTGCGCTCTGCGGCAAGAGCGCGATCAACTTCGCGGCGAGGGTCAGAGCGTTCACCAGCCGCCCCTTGGCCTTGCCGGGGTGGATGGCGACGCCCTGGATGCGCAGCACGGCGCGGTCCGCGGAGAAGGTCTCGTAGGTCACCTCGCCGAGCCCCTCGCCGTCGAGCGTGTAGGCAACGTCGGCGGCGAGCTCTTCCAGCGCGAGGTGGTCGATGCCTGTGCCCGTCTCTTCGTCCGGCGTGAAGCAGAGGCGCAGCTCGCCGTGCGGGATCGATGGGTTCGCCAGGAGGTGCTCGGCGAGGGTCACCAGCACGGCCACGCCGGCCTTGTCGTCTGCGCCGAGCAGCGTGGTGCCGTCACTGGTGAGGATCGTGTCGCCCCGCCGCGCGGCGAGCGCGGGGTCGGTCGCGGGGTCGATCGTCACGTCAGGCGCTCCGGGAAGGCGAAGCAGCTGACCGTCGTAGTTGCGATGCACGACGGGCTTCACACCGCTCGCGGCGAAGTCTGCCGCGGTGTCGACGTGCGCGAGCAGGGCAACGACCGGCGCCGCGCAGCGCACGGTGGATGCAAGGGTCGCGAGGACGAACCCGGCCTCGGTGCGGCGCACGTCGCGCGCGCCCAGGCCGGCGAGTTCGGCGCGCAGCATCTCCTGCAGCTCGAGCTGCCCGGGCGTCGTGGGTACCGTGGTTGACGCGGCGTCGCTCTGGCTGTCCACGCGCGCGTAGCGCACCAGCCGCTCTTCCAGACTGTCCGACCATTGACCGACCATGCCCGTTCTCCTCTCGGCGTCACCCACCCAACGTAGGAAGACGATCCACCTTTTCCGGCCGGCGCGCATAGTAGTCCTCGCGCACGAGGCTCATGATCACGGCGTCGAACAAGCCGCCGAACTTGAAGACCGACTCGCGCAGCCGAATGCATGCGGTGAACCCTGAGCGTTCGGCGAGCGCGATGGCGCGGGGAAGACCGGTGTGCGTCCACAGGTGAACCTCGCGCAGACCGAGGTCGTCGAACAGGAAGCGGAGCAGCGTCTCCTGGGCATCCAGGGCGACGCCGGTGCCCCAGAACTCCCGTGCGACGACGATGCCGATGCTGACCGACAAGCGGTGCTGCGCGTCGGTGTACGAGACAAACCCGGCGGCGCGGCCCGACGCCTTGTGCTCGATCACGAAGCGCGCGCTCGTCCTCTCAAAGGCGAACTCCATCGCCTCGAACCGCTTGACGTGCATCTCCTCCGTGTAGTCAGGGGGGAGCGCTCTCGACCATGCCTGGGTGTCGAGGTCGTTGCGCAACGCGGCGAAGAGCCTCTGATCTTCTCGACGTTCCTCGCGCAGCGTGACGATGGTTCCGTCAAGCGGCATGGCGCGTTGCCTCCTTGGCCCGCCACTCGCGGCGGAGCATGTCGAACGCGACCTCGTCGAAGAAGACGCTGTCGTGCACGCCGGCGCGGGGCCGTTGGCCTGCCCGGAAGTACCCACACTGCGCGGCGAAGGCCAGGCCGGGGTGGTTCCACGAGGCGAGCCAGGCGCTCACGACGTGGGCCGGCGTCTCCTCGAACAGGTATCCAAGAGCCAATGAGAGGGCGGCGGTTCCAAAGCCGCGACGCTGCGCGTCTGGCGCGATGACCCCGTGCGCGGAGGGGCAGTGTGGGTCCCAGCGCCAGTCGGCGCGCACGTAGCCTACCAGGCGGAGGGAACCGGCGTCGACGACGGCGAGGGTCCACGCCTTCGTCTCCTTCTGCCATTGGTTGACGAGCGCCTCGACGTGGCGCTGCGCGAGGGGCGCGAGGTCGGAGAACTCATCGGGCAGGTAGCGGCGGCCGGCGAGGCCGGGCGCGTTGAGGATGCCTTGGAGCTCAGGGACATCGGTGGGCTCAAACGCCCTCAACAGGATTCCGCCTTCGTGTCGAGCCAGGATGCTCACTCGGTCCTCCCCCGTCTCCGTCGCGGGAGTCTATCGCTCCCGGGGCGCGCCACCAAGCCCTCCTCGGGGCGCGTTCCCCGGGGCGTCCCGAATCGCTATAATCGCCAACGTGACAGGCTGGAGGCAGGAGAGGCATGCAAGGGCGTGACGCAGGGCCGGGCGACGTGAAGGCTGGCGAAGGCGGCGTGGCCCGCCTCGCGCTCTGGAACCGCATCTTCCATGGCATCCCCGTTGCCGTCGCGGAACTGGATGCGGCGCGGGTGAGAGGCGACCCGGAGCGGCTGGAGGATTGCGCGGCGTACGTGCTGCTGCGCGCCTGCACGGTCGTGGCCACCGAGGCGCGGCTGGCCGTGCGGCAAACGCTCCGCATCGCCATTCTCTACTGGTTCTCCAACGTCGGCGAGCGGCGCGGCGAGGAACGGGCGTCGCTCGCCCCGCGACGCAACGCGTTCCATCTCGGCGAGGCGATCGGCACGGGGATGACGTGGGATGAGGCCGTTGCGGCGATGAATCGGAAGCCCATCGACTACGCGGCGTACCTGCGCGTGCTCGAGATGGTCCACGAGGAGTACGCGACCCAGTGGCAGATCCAGTTCCCTGGGCGCGCTCCGGTGGCTCTCGCCTCGTTGGGGGTCTTCGTGCGGGAGCCGCAGGTCGCGCGGGGTCTGGATTCTCTTCCTCCGCGGCGGGAGGCAACGTGAACGCGCCGAACCGCTTCGAGCAAGAGCTGCTCGATGTTCTGGCGAGCGACGTGGACGACGCCACCGTCGGGCCGCATCCCGGCGACCGCAGCCTTCGGCGACTCTGGGACGGGCGGATGCGGGTGCGCGAAGCGGAGCGCGTGGGAAGCCATCTCGCGGCTTGCACCGCGTGCCGGATGCGCTACGACCAGATCCGGCGACGGGCGGAGGGGCGCGAGGATTCCCGGGCAGCGTCAGACGGGACGCCTTCGTGTGCCGTGCTCGAGTTGTGGCGCAGGCTCCCACGCTCGGCGGTCTTGGTCGGGTTCGGGGTGCTGGCGGTGGTGGCGGCAGTGGTCGTCTCGTGGTCTTGGCTGCGGTCCGTGACCGTGCCGTCGCTGGGAGGGGTCGCGTTCTCGAACGCCCGCGGGGTGACGGCGGGCAACACCGACGCTGGCGCTGCGTCGTCCGCCCTGAGTCCGCAGACCCTCGTGCGGGCGTTGCGCGGCCTGGCCGAGTACCCCGCGCATCGCGCCGCGGCGTACGCGATTGGTTTGTTGCGACGCCACGGTGTTGCGCTCACGGCGCCGGCGCTCGCCTTCGACGCGTCGACGATCATCGTCGCCGAGCCGGGGGACTCGTGGGAGACCATCGCCGCCAAGTCGCTCGGGGATCGCGGTCTCTGGCCTATCGTGATCATGCTCAACCTCGAGCACACGCAGGACGGGGAGTTTGTGCCCCCTGGAACCTACCTGCGCGTGCCGACGACGCTCGTCCGACAGGGGAGCACGTGAGGCGCTGGGTCGCTGTGGTCGTGGTGGCGTGGGCGCTTGGGTCTGCGCCGGCCCTCGCCAGCCCGCACGCTCTCGTCGTCGGCATCTCCGAGTACGCCGACCCGAGCATTGCTGACCTGGAGTACGCGGCGTCCGACGCGCGCCAGATCGCGGCCGTTCTCGAAGCCTCGTGTGGGTTCGCCCGGCAGGACATTCTCGTCCTGACCGACGAGGAGGCCACCCGCCAGGGATTGCTGGACGGCTTTGGCTGGATTGAGGGGCGCGTGGGGCCGGGCGACGTCGTGTTTCTGTATCTCGCCGGCCACGGCACCAACACGCTCGACCGCGATGGCGACGAGGCGGACGGCGACGGCGTCGATGAGGTGTTCCTGCCTCAGGATGCCGTGCTCCTCGATCCCGAGACGTTTCTGATCGACGACGAGCTGGGAGCGCTGATCGGGCGGATCGAGGCCGGCGCCGTGACCCTGTGGCTCGACGCGTGCTACAGCGGTGGGCAGAGCCGCTGGGTCGGGGCCCGCGTTCCCGACATTGAAGCGCGCGACTCGGTCGCCCGCGACGTGTTGACCGCGGGACTCGGGGGGCCCGCCCGCTCGGTGTTCGCCGCCTGCCAGCCGCAGGAGCTGGCGTACGAGAACCCGACGCTCAGGCACGGCGTGTTCACCCACTTCCTGTTGTCGGCGCTCGAGGACGACGACGCGGACGACGGCGATGGCGTCCTCACCGTGTCGGAGATCGCGTCCTACGTCACGCGCAGCGTGGCAACCTGGTCGGCGACCCGCGAGGAGAAGCAGACGCCGGTACTGGACATGGTCCCCGGTCAGGACATCGCCTTGGTGCCGGATCTCGCGGCGGCGCGGCGCGATGGCCCGCGGCTCGTGGCCTACTTCCCATTCGACGAGGACCTCGAGGAAAAGGCAGGCGGCCTGGCCACGGTGAACCGCGGCGGCGAGTTGGTCCCCGGAATCCTCGGCGCGGCAGGTCGATTCGACAACGCGCCCGGCCACACGACGTACGTTCGCACGGCCTCCTCGTACGAGCCGCTCGAGGGGCCGTTCGCTGTGTCGCTGTGGTTCCGCAGCGACCGGATCGTCCGCGACCAGGGGTTCCTGTTCTCGACCCACGCGCGGTACAACGACTACGGCCCCGAGTACGGCGTGGCGATGAACGCGGACGGCAGCCTGACGTTCCGCAGCGACGACGCGCGCGGGCAGAACCATCGCCAGGACCTGAACACCACGACGTACCGCTGGGACGACGGCGCCTGGCACCACCTGGTCGTCACGCGGCACGTGGACGGGCGGAAGGAGGTTTGGGTCGACGGGCGGCTCGAAGCGACCGAGCTGTACTCAATCCAGAACTTGAGGACGGCGGGGCAACCGCTCACGGTGGGCGGCAGCGCGTACGCCGCCTGGGCGTCCAACCGGTCCTTCGTCGGAGACATCGACGACTTCCGCATCTACGCCGACGCGCTCGATCCGGACACGATCCGCGCCCTGCTCGCGATGGGCGTCCCGGAAGCGCCGTGGCCTTTGCGGGACCCCACGCTCGAGAAGGCGGTGCGCGTCGCGCTCGAGGAGCCCGAAGGGAAGAGGTTGACGACGCACGATGCGTTGCGCGTGCGGTCGCTGTCCCTCGACGCGGGCCACGAGGTCGATCTATTCGGCATCGAGGCGTGCCGGGGCCTGCGCTCGCTCCGTCTGCGCGGCGCGGGCGTTGCCGACCTGCAGTTCGTGCACGCTCTCCCGGCACTCGTCGAACTCGCGCTGCCGGAGAACCGCATTGACCGCGTGGACGCGCTCGAGGGTCGCGTCGGGATCGAGATCCTCGACCTGTCGCACAACCGTGTCTCCGATCTTCGTCCCCTGGCGGGCTTGACGTCCCTCGCCTATGCCAACTTGTCGTGGAACAGGATCTCGGACCTCACGCCGCTCGCCGGCCTCACCAAGATGAAGGAGCTTGGACTACGCGGGAATACGATCGCGGATTCCAGCCCCGTAGGGACACTGGGCCAGCTGCGACGGCTGGATCTCGGCCAGAACGCGGTGCGCAACGTCCACCCGCTCGTGACATTGCCCAAGCTCGTGTCCCTGGCCCTCGACGGCAACGGTCTCGAGGATATCTCGGCCCTCGCCCAGATGCCGGGGCTCGAGGAGCTGGACCTCTCGTGGAATGCTCTGCGCGACGTGTCACCGCTCGCGAACCTTGAGTGGCTGGGCGACTACACGCTGGACACGCTGGGGCCGTGGCACAACGCGACCCTCGACCTCGCGGGCAATCTTCTCGACGATCCGGCTCCTCTCCTGGCGTTTGTTGGACTGGGCGCCGGGGATTCGGTGGACCTGTCCTGGAACCCCCTAGACGCCGTCTCACCACAGGCCGTCGATGCGGTCTTCGACGCGCTGCGCGCGCGGGGCGTGTCCGTCGTCATGCCGTGAGGAGACGGCTGGGCTCGACCAGGTGCTCGACCACCGACGCGGCACGCGGCGTCGCGAGCGCGGCGACGTAACCGGGCGGGGCTACGAGATCCTGCACGTGCCAGGCGGTGTCAGACGCCCGGAGTCCTGCCCGCCCTCCGGACAGCCCGCAGGGGACACGCACGTCCCGCAGTCGCGAAGGCACGCCGCCTCCGGTGGCCTTGAGGACGGCTTCCTTCCTACTCCAGATCCGGAAGAAGGTCGCAGCGCGCGCCGCGGGGGAGAGGGCACTCAACAGCTTCGCCTCCTCGGGCGTGCCAAATCGGCGTGCCAGGCCGAGGGAGTCAATGCTTGCGTTCACGCGTTCGACGTCGACCCCCACCGCGCTCCATCGGGAGAGCGCGAGGTAGGCCCAGTCGCCTGAGTGCGCGAAGCTGATCGCGCAGGGGGCCTGGGGGTGGACGACGACTGGAGCTCCGGATGACGTTCTCGCCAAGATGACGCTCTCGGGCGGGCAGGCGAGGGCGCGCGAGAGCAGGAGGCGCCGGACGGCCCACGCGGTCCGGGCTCGCTCGCGGCGCTCCGGCGCGCGGAGGCGCGCGAGCGCGGTCTCTTCTTCCTCGGAGAGCCAGGCCATGGGCCAGCGGCCCGACGGCGTCACGGGCCACGACCAGACGTCGACCCGGATCGGTGGCGCGTCCTTCGGCTGCTCGTGGCGTGCGGGTGCGGTCATTCTCTCCTTTTTGCCGGGCTGACTGTACGTGACCATGCCCTGTGCGCCAACGAGCCGACCCGCCGTGGCCGGCGTTGCGACGTGAGGACGGCCGCGGCGTTCGGTGCGGACACGTTCCGTTGACGCGTCCGGTGCAGCTCCCTACGATGGCGGGCATCCTGGAGGAGACCCCGGCGTGGGCAAGGCGATCTGATGCTCAACTACTGCAAGTTCGAGAACGGGCGGCTGGTCTACGTCGACAGCTTGCAGGCGTGTGACATCGTCCAGGCCGTCGCGCCCACGGCGGTCGAGATCGACGCGCTGGTTTCCAGTCTCGGTGTGCCGATGGAGTTCTTGACCGCGGCCACCGATCGCGACGAGCGGCCCCGCCTCGAGGCGGAAGAAGGGCACAAGCTCGTCGTCGTCCGCGTCCCGCACCACGAAGCGGCGTCGGTGACGCCGTACGTCACCCTGGCCTTCGCCATCATCCTCACGCCAGGCAAGTTGGTCACGGTGTGTGCCGAGGACACGGCGCTGTGGGGCGAGATCCTGTCCAGCCGCGGCCGGCTTCCTCCGCCCGGCGAGCCGATCCGCTTCTTGTTGACGCTCTTCTTGCACGTGGCGCGCCAGTACCTGAATTTCCTCAACAGCATCCGGCACGAGTCCGAGGACGTGGAGAAGGCGATCCACGGCTCGATGAAGAACCAGACGCTCGTTCGCATGCTGAACCTCGAGAAGTGCCTCGTCTACTTCACGACGTCGCTGCGGGCGAACGAGACGATCTGGGAACGCGCTCGACGCATCGCCGGCCGCGATCTCACCGAGGAGGAGCAGGATCTACTCGACGACGTGCGGGTCGAGTTCGGCCAGGCGCGCGACCTGGCGGACATCTACAACGACATCTTGACCGGGATGATGGATGCGTTCGCCTCGATCATCTCCAACAACGTCTCGACGGTCATGAAGTTTCTGACCTCGATCTCGTTCATCTTCATGCTGCCAACGCTGGTGGCCAGCATCTACGGGATGAACGTGCACCTGCCGTTTCAGGACTCGCCGCACGCCTTCTGGCTCACGATCGCCGCGTCCGCGGTGCTGGCCGCGATCGGCGTCGTCGTGTTCCTGCGCATGAGAGTCTTCTAGGTTCTGGGAAGGAGAACGTATGGCGCGACCGCGTGTGGTGATCTACGCAGAGGCTTCCCTGGACGGGCGGATCACGGCGTCTCCCGGGGCGCTGCTTCTCTTTGGGGACCCGCGTTGGCCGCACGCCGGGGACCCCAGCGCGGCGATGGCCGAGCTGCTCCGGATCCATGCCCCGGGCGCGATGCTCGAGGGCAGCCGCTCGTTCGTGAATCCGGGGACGGAGCCCGAGCCGCTCCCGCCGACGGACGACGACTCGGACGAGCTGTGCCGAGACACCCTCTTCGACGACATCGCTCAGCGGCCGGGCTTCCGCGGCTGGTTCGTCGCCGTCGACAGCGGTGGGCGCGTACGCTGGTATTACACGGGCGAGCCGGGGCGGGAGGCGCCAGGCTCGGAGGGATGGCACCTGCTCGTGCTGGTGTCGCGCGCGACGCCGCCGGCGTACCTTGCGCTCCTGCGCCGGGAGCACGTGCCGTATCTCGTTGTGGGAGACGAGCGCGTCGACCTCCCGCTCGCCCTCGACAAGCTCGGCGACCGCCTGGGCGTGCGCTGTGTCTTATGCACGTCGCCGGGCAAGCTCGGCGGCGCTCTCCTGCGCGCCGGCTGCGTCGATGAGATCAACGTGCTGTGGTTTCCGATCGTCGTCGGGGGCACCGACACGCCGTCGCTGTTCGAGGGTCCGGACTTGGCGTCCGACGAGTGGCCGACTCCGCTGTCTCGTGTGTCGTGTCAGCCGCTTGGCGAAGGGGCCATCTGGGTGCGGTACGAGGTCGTCGCGCGTCCGACCCAGATCTGAGTGCGGCGGGCCTGTCACGCCCTGGGACCCATTCGCCGGCGGGTTCGCCTCGTAGTAATGTGCTGTTGGGGAGCCCCGAGGAGAGAAGGGAGGACGAGCCATGTCGATGCAAGCGAGGTGCGCGCGAGGCGTTCAGCTCGCGTTCTGGACGGCGTGCGTTGTCGGCGCGCTGGCGGCGACGTGTGCCGCCGAGATCGTCTACGTCGGCGCGTTTGGCAGCGGGCTGGCGCTCCACGTGGTCGACGAGCTGGCCGGGGCCTCGCGCCTCATCACTGCCGGGCCCGTCGACGCGTCCCCGGCGTGGTCGCCGGACGGGGCGCGGATCGCCTTCGTGCGCTGGGTCGGCGAGTCGCCTGACATCTTCGTCGTCGAACGCGACGGCTCTAAGTTGGTCAGGCTCACGACGAATCCGGGGCAGGACTTCGAGCCGACATGGAGCCCCGACGGGTCGACGCTGGCGTTCCTGACCGTCCGCGACGGCGTGCCGGCCGTCTACCTGATGAACGCGGACGGCACGGAGCAGCGGCCGTTCGTCGGTCTCCCAGACGGCATCGCGTCGCTGGACTGGTCCCCGGACGGAGGGCGCCTGGTCTTCGAGCGCATCGTGGACTACGAGCACCGGCTGTTCGTCCTGGACATTCTGACCGGCGAGATCGC
>JBFYQX010000101.1:0-29105 GCA_041302525.1 Candidatus Bipolaricaulota bacterium
GCCATGGCGCGCGGCGTCGACGCGGCCGCCGCGGTGTATGGAGGGGCGGAGTTCGCGCTTGCGTTCGGCGGAAACGAGATGGCCGGGTACCACACCGGCCCCGCGGGGTACCTCGGCTTCCTCGCCGGCGCGCGCCACAGCCACCTCGACAACGCCGGGTACGCGATCGACCAGAAGCGCCTCGCCGCCGGCCTCGCGCCGTTCGACCTCGGGATCGTCGATGAGATCGTCGACGAGGAGGCGTGGCGGCAGGTCTTGTCGAGCCTCACCGTCTGCTTCTTCGCCCGCGCGATCTACACGCCCGCCGTGGCGCACGACGCCCTCGCCTGCGTCGGCATCGAGGCCGACGAAGCTCGTCTCTGCGCCGTGGGACACGACACGCTCGCCAGGAAGTGGGCGTTCAAGACGCGATGCGGCTTCGATCCGGCATCGCTCCGCGCTCCCGATCGGATCTTCGAGACGCCGACGCCCTCCGGCCCCATCGATCGCGCCCAGTTCGCGCAGCTCGTCGCACGATTCGCCGCACGCGCTTCGTCCTAGCGTTCGTCCCGCCCTACGGGACCACGACGCGGTCGATCCGCCCCGGGTTTGCGCCGTTGGGATCGCAGACCCACAGCATGCGGCCGTCGTAGGCCAGCCCGCTCGGGCTCGCTCCCGGCGCCCGGAGGGAGTCCTCGACCGCGCCCGTCCACGGGTTGACGCGCACCAGCGTCGCGCCGGCCGTCACCCACAGCCGGCCATCGGCCCAGGCCAAGCCGAGCGGCGCGACCAGGATCAGTCCGCGCTCCGCCGCGTCGGCCGGGCTCGCGCTGGGCGCGGCGAACGACGCGAGTATCGTCCCCGTCGCCGGATCGACCTTGAAGATCCGCCCCCGTACGACGTCGCCGATCCACAACGCGCCGCCCCCATACGCGAGGCTGTAGGGCGTGAACTCCGGGTTCCCGAGAACGACCTGAACGTGCGCCGGATCGCTGGGAGGAAGGTCGGGGTTCACGCGATACAGCTTGCCGTCCGAGACGCAGGCAACCCAGAGGGCACCGTCCTGCCAGGCGAGTCCGGCCGGCGTGCCGACCGCGATCGGACCGGGGACGATGCTCTTCTCGCCGTCGAGCGGGATCGACGGGCTGCCCGGTGCGTCGAACGAGGCGAGGACCGCGCCGTCGGAAACGCGCAGCTTGTGGATGCGCTTCAGCGTCAGGTCGCTCAGCCAGAGCGTCGACCCGTGGTGGGCCAGTCCGGCGGGATCCGGCCCCGGCGCCGTGAGGGTTCGCACGACGCCTTCGACGACGATGCGCCGCGATGTCACGCCCACGGCGCCGTCGTCGTCCACGACGGTCAAGGTCGCGGTGCGGATCTCGGGAACCGTGTAGGTGTGAACGACCCTCGCGCCGATGTCCTCGCCGACGGCCGTCGGCGCGCCGTCGCCGAAGTCGAGGCTGTACGAGACAATCCGCCCGGCGGGAACCGGGACGATGCCCGCCGGATCGACAGACCGGGAGAGGTCGAAACTCACCGCGAGCGGAGCCGGCCCGCGACTGGGCGTCGGCTCCAGCACGGCGACCGGCGGTGGATTGGTGGCGCGGATCACGAGCGTGTCGCGGCTCGATCGCCCATCCCTCGAGACGACGGTCAGCGTCACGAGGTAGGCGCCGTGCTGCGTGTAGGTGTGCGACGGCGACGCGGCCGTCGACGCATTCTCCGCTCCGCTCGAGGGATCGCCGAAATCCCACGTCTGCGAGGCCACGCGCCCGAGCGACCGCGCGCTGGTGAACGCCACCGTGAACGGAATGGGACCCTCACTCGAGCCGCGAACCCCGATGCGCGCCTCGAGGGGAAACCACTCGCTGCACCCACCCAATAGGATCCCGATGAGCAAGACAGCACCCGCCGCGCCCCACGCGATCCTCTGCCTCATCGCCGCCTCCTTTGGGTCACGGCGCCTCCGATGTGCCGTTTTCCCCTGGAAGTGGGCCAAAGCGGCGACGCCGCACCGCCCAGAGAGTACGCCACTGAGCTGGCCAAGGGCTAGAATCACCTCGTGTCTCCACGTGAGGAAGCTGACGCGGTCGTGTACGGCGGGCGGGTCGTTCGCGAGAACGCAGCCGGCAGAGCCGATATCGCGCTGCGCGAAGGCAGGGTCGCCGCCATCGGGGCACGGCTCCGCGGCCGCGAGCGGATCGAGGCCCGCGGCCTGTGGGTTCTGCCGGGCGCCATCGACGGCCACACCCACCTGCAAGCGCCCGCCTTCGGGATGACCACGCGCGACTCCTTTGCGTCCGGCACGCGTTCGGCCGCAGCGGGCGGCGTCACCACGATCGTCGACTTCACGCTGGGATCAACGCAGACCTCGCTGGCGGAGCAAGTCCGGGCGCGCATCGAGACCGCCCGCACGAGTGTCGTCGACGTCGGCCTGCACGCCGAGATCGTCGGCGGCCGCGCCATCTCGCACGACGAGGTGCGCGACGCGGTGGCCGCGGGCGCCGTGAGCTTCAAGCTCTACACCGTCTACGCCGAGCGCGTGACGCCCGACGAGTTGCGGACCGCGTTTCGCGCCCTCGCCGCCGCCGGCGCGGTCGCGATGGTCCATGCCGAAGACGCGGACCTGATCGAGGCGGCCACGCGTTCCATCGCCCCAGAAGCCCGCGGGCGAATGATCTCCCTCGCGCGCAGCCGCCCGCCGGCCAGCGAGGCGCGCGCGGTCGCCGACGTCTGCCGCCTCGCCGAAGAGACCGGCGTTCGCCTCCACATCGCCCACGTCAGCTCCGCGGCCGCCGCGGCGGCCGTCGCCCAAGCCAAGGCCCGCGGGGTTCTCGTCACCGCCGAGACGTGCCCCCACTACCTGCTCCTCGACGAGCGAAGCTACGCGCGCGAAGACGGTCGGCAGTGGAGCGTCATCCCCCCGCTGCGGCGGCCCGAAGAGCGCTCCGCGCTGTGGGCCGCGCTCGGCGACGGAACGCTCGACACCGTCGCCACCGATCATTGCCCGTTCCTGCGCGCCGACAAAGCCAATGCGAGAGACGTCCTGGCAATGCCCTGCGGCCTCGCCGGGGTCGAGACTCTGCTGCCGCTCATCTACTCCGAGGGCGTGGCGGCACGCGGCCACACGCCCAATTGGCTCGTCGCCGTCCTGGCTGCGCGCCCGGCACGCATCTTCGGGCTCGCGCCACGGAAGGGCGCGCTCGCGCCGGGCGCGGACGCAGACCTCGTATTGTTCGATCCTCACGCGAAGGCGTCCATCGCCGCATCCGGCCTGCACACGGCGGCCGATGTAACGCCATTTGAGGGCTGGCGCACGCGCGGTCGCGTGGTCGCCACCTACGTGCGGGGACGCTGCGTCTTCCGGGACGGCGAGGTCCTCGCGCCCCCGGGCTGGGGCCAGTACGTGGCCGGAAGACCTCTCACCGGCCCGTGAGGACGCGGACTAGCGGGTGGATCCAAGCAGCCGTTCGACGTCCTGACGCCGCGCGAGCGACGGCTGCGCGCCGGCTTTCGTCACCGCGAGCGCGCCCGCAGCGCTGGCGAAGCGAATGGCCGCCTCGAGAGGACGGTCGGCCCACGCGACCGCCAACGCGCCGTTGAACGCGTCCCCGGCGGCCGTCGTGTCGACCACGTCGACGCGAAACGCGGCCACGCGAACGACCTCGTCGCCATACAGGACCGCGCCGCGCTCGCCCATCTTGCACAGCACGGCGCGCGCGCCCATCGAACGAAGGCTTCCGGCCGCACGTTCGGGGTCGTCCGCGCCCGTCAGCGCCCGCAGCTCGGTCTCATTGGGCGTGAGGAGGTCGACGCGCTCCAGGGGGAGCGCGGAGAGCCGCTGCGCGGGGGCCGGGTCGAGGATGACGAGAGGGCCGTGCGGGGGAAGCCGGCGCAGGAGGTAGCCGATCGTGTCCAGAGGGATCTCGAGCTGCAGGAGAATCACGCGCGCAGCGGTGAGCCGCGCAAACACCCGGTCGACGTACGCCGCGTCCACAGCGCCGTTGGCGCCCGGCACGCAGGCGATCGCGTTCTCGCCCGAGTCCTCGACCCAGATCGACGCCGTGCCGGTCGGCTCCGCCGCTGTCTCGACGCCGTCGATGTCGACGCCGTCGGCGCGCATCGCCGCGCACAGTGCCTTGCCGTACGCGTCGCGGCCCACCTTGCCGAAGAAGGCGACCTCGCCGCCGAGACGCGCGGCGGCCACCGCCTGGTTCGCCCCCTTGCCGCCCGGGTAGTGCCGCAGTGCCCGTCCCGTGAGGGTCTCTCCCGGACGCGGGATCCGCGCGACTTCGGTGACCAAATCCATGTTGGCGCTGCCCAAGACCGCGATCACACCGCGCCTCCTCCTCCGTCCCGCAGGCGGATGCCCCAACCCGTCGTCCAGTCAACGAGGCGACGGAAGCTGATCTCCTCGAAGCCGATCACGTAGGTCAGCAGCCGCTCGCCGATCGGCTCCCGCCAGGCAGCGGGGATGGCGTCCGCGCCGCCCAGGCCGCCGAGCAGGGCCGCCGTCTGCCCCGTAGAGCAGTCCGCGTCGTAGCCGCACTGCAGCGTCGTCAAGACCGACCGCTCGAAGTCGCCGTCCCCGAGGGCGAGCCCCACCACGGCGCACGCGACGTTCGGCAGCGTGTGGATCCAGTGGTACCGATCCAGCTCCGGCCGCAGGTCGTCCAGCGCCCGTCGCCAGTCCCCACGCCGGCGGCACGCGTCGAGCGTCGCCTCGACCGTCGCCGCGAACGGGCCGTCCGAGCGCACGTAGCGCAGTCCTTCGCGCAAGAGCGGCTCGATCGCCCCGCCGGCGAAGGCAAGGCTAGTGAGGACGGCCACGTAGATCGCTCCATCCATGCCCTCGCGGTAGTGTGAGATCACCGCGTCGCGGAACGCCATCTCGGCCGCGCGTTCCGGATCGAGCGGCGCGAGGAGCCCGTGGATCTCGGCGCGCATCGGTCCGCCCACCCACGCCCCACACGGGTTTCGGGCCCAACGGCTGTCCGGCGGCAGCAGGCCGGCCTTGACGTTCTCGATCGCCGACCACTCGGCCGTGAACGCCATCGGAAGGTGCGACACCCACTCCAGCGCCAAGTCGGCGCTCGTCCATCCCGGCCCGTGCTCGTCGAGCGCGTGCAGGACGAGGATCGGGTAGGCCGTGTCGTCGTTCTCGACCTTGGGCGGGACAAGGTACCCTCGGATCGGCGCATGCGTCTCTGCGATCTGCTTGCTCGTCCACCCCTCGACGGGGTCGCCGAGCGCGGTCCCAATGCACTTGCCGACCCACGCGCCGCGCACGCGCTCGGCGTAGTCTCCCGGCAGGTTCCCGCGCCGTCGCGCCGGCTGTCGACCGACCGGTGTCCGCGCGCGGTACGCAGCCCAGGTCTCGGGCTCGCCATCGCGCACGCGGGGCAGCGCCGCCGCGATCAGGGCGTTGGTCCGCGCCAGCGCGCCGGCAAGACCGCTCCAGTCCTCGCGTCTGTAGGCCTCTTCCGCCGCGCACAGCAGGCCACGGGCGGCCGACAAGTCCTGGCCCAGGTTCTCGACCGCCTCCACCGCCGCGCGCGCAGGAAACACCGTCACCCCGGACGCCGTCTCAGCACGCCAGCGCGCCGCGACCTCGGCTGCCCATGCCTCCTCTACCGACATCGGGTCTCCTCTCTGCCGTTTACGCCGCGTCGGCAAGCCACTCGACGACGTCCAGCACCTCGAGCGCCGACTTCGCCTGCCGCTTCGCATCCAGGAACGCGGTCTCGCAAGCCGGACACGCCGACACAAGGAGGTCGGCCTGCGTCGCGACCGCCTCGGCAAATCTGGCGACCTCGTTCTCCCTGGCCATCGCCTCGTACTCGAGACGAACGAACCCGCCGTTGCCGCAGCAGAACGACCGCGACCGCGACCGCCGCATCTCCACGCGCTTCGCGCCCGGCACGGCATCGATCATGCGTCGCGGGGCATCGTAGATCCCGAGCCCGCGCCCGAGATTGCAGGGATCGTGGTACGTCACGACGCGCGACTGCTTGCGCAACCGCAAGCCGGCGCCGAGTCGCTCGGCGAGCAGCTCGGTCACGTGAACGGCCTCAAACGGGAGCGGGCGACCCAGCAGGGCCGGCGCCTCGTCGCGGAACGCTCCGAGGCAACCCGGGCAGGTGAACGCGACGCGCCTCGCCCCCATCCTCTGAACCGCCTCGACGTTGTGCGCCAGTGCGCGGCGCGCCGCGGCCATGTCCCCGGCCGCCGCCGACGGGTGTCCGCAGCAGACCTCGTCCGCGAGCAGCCCAAAGTCGACGTTTGCCGCCTCGAGGAGCTGGTAGCCCCCACGAGCGATGCCACGTCGCAGATAGGACGGCGTGCAGCCGACGAAGTAGACGGTCTCTGCCTTCCGGCCGACCCGCTCGCGCCCCGGAGCCCAGTCGAACCGCTTCTCGCCCGCCTGCCCGTAGGGGTTTCCCCCCTCGGCAGCCGTCCGCGCCGCCTTCGCCAGGGACGCGGGCGCAAGGCCTCGCTCGGCCAGCTCCGCCTTCATCGCGCGGTAGATGTCGAGCAGGTCGAGGAACTTGAAGCACTGCTCCTCGCACGCGCCGCACTCCGTGCAGGCATAGACCCGCCGCGCGATGTCCGCGTCGGGCTCCATGGTCCCGTCGACGAGCGCGCGCGCGATCGCCAGCTTGCCCCGCGCGCCGTACGACTCCATCCCGAAGGTCACGTGCGGCGGGCAGATCTTGGCCTGGCTTCCCACCTCGTGATCGAAGCAGAAGCCGCAACGCAGGCAACTGTAGATCTGGTTCTTGTACTCGGCGAGCGTCATGCCCGCACCTCCTCGACCAAGAGGCCGGGATTGAGGATGCCCCGCGGATCGAGCATGCCCTTCGCCGCGCGCAGCAGGGCGTAGCTCGTCCCGAGCTTCGGCATGATGTGCGGCGCGATGCCCGCCCCCAGCCCCCCGGGGCTCATCGCGCCGTCGGTGAACATGCGCTCGGCGAGCTCGCCGCGCAGGCGCATCCCGTATGCCCACGCGTCGGCGCGGCGCTCGTCGTAGAGCGTGTCGATCCACAGGTACGCCCCGTTGCGCGCGAAGTAGGCGTCGACGCCCTTAACGCGAATCCCGAACCGCTCGAACTCCGCCTCGCGCTCCGCCTTCATCGCCCGGAACAGGGCGACGGCGTCGACGAGACCGCGCGTCGAGACGAACCCCGCCACCTCGGGACAGAAGAACGGCCGATCGCTGTAGTAGGCGCTCGGCCCTGTGTTGCGCAGCCACGAGTACATGTGCTCCTGCCAGTAGCGGCGCGTCCCTTCGGCCGGGCGAGGCCGGCCCCCATGCGACTCGGCGATCGCCTCGGCCTCGAGCGCGCGGGCCTCGGCCGCGCACGATCGGTCGCGCACGATCACGTGCAGGAACGCGTCGCCCTCCTCGCCCGCCGGCTTCGGCCCGCCGAACAGGCCCACCAGGAACGTCGCCGCGCCGCGACCCTGAATGCCGGCCGCAGCGGACACGAGGTCGCGGTGGTCGTCGAAGGCGTAGAAGCGGAACAGCTCGCGCTCCGGCACGCGACGGATCCGGTACACGACGCGCGTGATGATCCCGAGGATTCCGTACGACCCGATGAACAGGCCGGCGAAGTCCGGCCCATTCGCGTTGCGCTCGATCGGCTCCGAGGCCGGATTGGCCCACGACCCCGTGCGCAAGACGGTCCCGTCCGCTAGGACGACCTCGAGCGCGAGGACGTGATCGCCGGTCATTCCGTACTCGGTCGCGCCGTGCGGAATCGCGTTCACGGCCACCGTGCCGCCGATCGTGCACGAGAACAGCCCGCCGCCGCCGGGCACCCCGAGCTCCCAGCCGCGCGCGCGCAGGTCGGCGTCGATCCCGTGCCAGATGGCTCCCGCCTGCACGTCGACGTACCCGGCCGAGGGGTCGATCCGCCAGGTGCGGTTCATGCGCGTGGTCTCGAGGAGGATGACGCCCTCCTTCACGCCGCTCCCCAGGAACGTCGTCGCGCGCCCGCGCGTGTACACGGGATGCTCGTGCTCGTGGGCCCAGCGCAGGATCGCCGACACCTCCTCGGTGATCTCCGGCCGGACGACCACGGCCGGGATCCCGGCCGGGTCGGGTCCGCAGTCCCGCGAGTAGCAGATCCGGTCCGCCAGTCGGTCGGACACATAGTCCTTGCCGACGATGCGTGCCATCGCCTCGCCCAGCTCACGCATATCGCTCACCCACTCTCTTCGCCTCCCTCACGATCAGACGCTCGTCGACGGTCAAGATCTGGCGGTCTTTCATGACGATCCGTCCGTTCACGATCACCGTCTCGACGTCGCTTGCCCGCACGCAGTAGACGAGCGCGGGGACGATGTCGTCGGTGAGACGGAACACGTGCACACCCCCCAGGTCGATGAGGACGAGGTCGGCCAGGCGGCCCTCGTCGATCGTCCCGGCATCGATGCGGCAAGCCCGCGCGCCGCCCTCGGTGGCGAACCGAAAGGCGTCACGCGCGCCGAGCACGGTCGGATCCCTCGCCGCCACCTTCTGCAACAGCGCGGCGGCCCTCATCTCCTCGAACGGATCAAGCAGGTCGTTCGACGCTGCCCCGTCCGTGCCCAGCGCGACGTTCACCCCGGCCCGTCGCAGCGCGACGATCGGTGCCACGCCACTCCCGAGCTTCATGTTGCTCTTCGGGTTGTAGATCGCGGACACCCCGCGGCGCGCCGCGAGGCCGATCTCGGCTTCGGTCAGGTGCACGCAGTGCGCGGCCGTGATCGGTCGGGCCAGGAAGCCGACGGACTCGAGGTAGGCAAGCGGCGTCTTTCCGGTCCTGGCGATCGACTCCTCGACCTCCCACGCTGTCTCCGACACGTGCGTCTGGATTCCAAGGTCGTGCCGCTCGGCCTCGTCGGCGATGAACTGGAGAAGCGCTTCGCTCGACGTGAACGGCGCGGAGGGCCCGAGGAACACCGTGACCAGCGGGCTCTCCTTCGGCACGCGATGCCAAGTCTCGATGAGTCGGCGGGCGTCGTCTTTCGTCCGCTCGAGCGGCAGCATGAGGTCCTCGGGCACCCAGCGGTCGACGAGCTCCATCGCCGCGACCCCGCGGATCCCCACGTCGAGCCACGCCGCGACGACGCCGTCGAGGTCCATGTCCATGTCGACGAACGTCGTGATGCCGCCCCGGATCATCTCGATCGCCCCGAGGAGCGACCACAGCCGCCCGACCTCGGCGCCTCGACCGTGCCAGGCATCGTCGAGCACGCGGCGCACGAACGGGAAGGTCACCTCTTCGCACCACTCGACGAGCGGCAGGTCGTCGCGCCGTCCCTTGAGCATCGATTGGTACAGGTGGGTGTGCGCGTTCACAAACCCGGGGACGACCGCGCGGCCCCGCCCGTCGAGAATCTGGCACGTCGCCGGGAGCGGCGCCGCGTCGATCCGGCCGACGCGGGCAATCCGGTCCCCGTCGATGAGCACGTCGCAATCCCGCTCGCTGCGATCGGCGTCGCGTACCACATGAGACGCCCCGCGGATGAGGATCATGGTTCACTCCCTTCCCAGTCCAGCGCGCCGGTCGGGCAGACGGAGACGCAGAGGCCGCAGGTCCGGCACTCCGCGCTGACGTCTCGCGAGCTTCGTCGCGCGACGTAGGGACAGACGCGGACGCAGGCGCCGCACTCGGTGCACCGCGCCGCGTCGAGGTGGAATGCCTGAACGCGATCCTCGCGGTCCCGCAGCGATCCGACCGCGGCCCGCACTGACTCCAGGCCGAGCGCATCGAGCCGCTGTGCCATGCGGTCGCGCAGCCGCGCGAAGAGCCCGACGCCGTGCGCGAGCGGTGCGCTGCAGAGCCCGACAGCGCAGGCTCCGGCAATCAGCATCTCGATCGCCGCGTCGGCGTCGTCCACGCCGCCCGTGCCGACCATCGGGAGGGAAACGGCACGATGGAGACGATGGACGGCAGCCAACGCCAGCGGCAGGATCGCCGGACCGGACCACCACGCCGCGGCTCCGGCGAGACGCGGGCGGCGCCGCACGAGGTCGATGCGCAGCGCCGGCCCGAGCGAGTCGATGGCCGTCAGGCCGCTCGCGCCGGCCGCGGCGCACGCGGTCGCCGTGCTGACCAGATCTCGGTCATTCGCGCTCAGCTTCGCCAAGACGGGGATCTGCACGCGAGCCACGGCGGCCCGAACCATCGCTGGCAGCGCTGCCGCGTTGTACGACACGACCTCCAACGCGTCCGCGCCAGCCCTCTCAAACGCAACCGCGAGCCGCTCGATGTCCGAAACGCTCAAGCCCAGACTGACGATGATCGTCGCCCCAGCTTCTCTTGCCCGCGGCAGCTCGCGGTCGAGCCACCGCTCGGGCGCCAGGTCCGACCCCAGCTCGGCGTTCAGCACGCCTCCCCCCAGCGCGGCAAGGTGCGGACGTGGCGATCGCGCCGCCTGGCAGCTGATCGTCTTCGTCACGACCGCGGCCGCCCCCGCCCGGGCGGCGGCCGCGATGGCCGCCCCGTTCCATGAGAGCGGGCCGGACGCGAGCACGAGCGGGTGCTCGAGCTCGATCCCGCACAACGACGTACGCAGGTCAGCCACCGCGCCCTCCCGCCCACAGCCGGGCCGCCTCGCGATGCGCGGCGCAGCGTGCCGCCTCTTCGTCGAGGGTGGTCAGCTCGCCGTCACGGTAGAGCACGCGGCCCCCGACGAGGGTCAGTCGAACGTCGCCGTGCCCCCGGTAGAGAACGATCTGGTCGGCCACGTTCTCCGGCGTGAGCGGCGTGTCCCCGGCCGCGCGCACGCCGATCACGTCGGCCGGGCGACCAGGCGCGAGCCCCCCCAGCTCCGGCCAACCGATTGCCGCAGCGCCCCACGTGGTCGCCATCGCCAAGACTGTGCGCGCCGGCATCACGGCCGCATCGCGCGCCGCGGCCTTGTGCAGAAGGAACGCGCCTCGCATCACGGCGAACGGGTCGTTCAGGTAGCCATCCGTGCCGAGTCCCGGCCGGAGCCCGCGCGCGATCATCTTCGGCACCGGTGCGATGCCGCCCCCGACCTCGCAGTTCGACAGCGGCATGTGGGCTACGCGCGCGCCCCGCTCGGCGAGGCACCGCAGCTCGTCGTCGTGCACGGCGACGACCTGCGAGGCCAGGACCGTAGGATCCCAGAACCCCATGCGGTCGTACCAGAACACCGGTCGCACGCCGTGCCGCCGCAGACACTCGTCGGGCTCGTAGACGCTCTCCGAGAGGTGCAGGTGCAGATCGCGTCCAGCGCGCACCGCGCTCTCCTTCGCCGCCCGCACGAAGGACTCCGAGCAGGTGAAGCTCGTGTGCAGGCACTGCATGCCGCGGACCCGCTCGCCGTCGGCCTTCGCGGCGAACCGCTCGTTCTCGCGAAGCGCCTCCTCGCCCAACGCCCGGCCGCGTCGCTCCGACGCCTCGAGGCACAGCACCGCGCGCAGCCCGGCCCGCTCGACCACGCCGGCCAGACGATCCAGAATCCCCGCCCCAGCCGCCGGGGCCTCGAGCACATCGCAGAATGCCGTCGTGCCACTTCGGATCATCGCCACGCAGGCCAGCTCGGCCGCCGCTTCGATCATCTCGCCATCGAGCCGGTCCTCGACGCGCGGCCACCACAGGTCGCGCAGGAACCGTTCGAACCCGCGGGGCGGATCGCCGTCGGCCGGTATGCCGTGCGCCAAGAGGCCGTAGGTGTGGTGGTGGGCGTTGATGAACCCCGGCGCCAGGATGAGATCACGCGCGTCGAGAACCTCGGCCCTAGGCGCCTCAGCGAGCAGCGCGGCGTTTGCTCCCAGGGCGGCGATGCGCCCGTCCTCGACCAAGACGCCGCAGGCAAGGCGCAGCGTGGACTCCGCGTCGGCGAGCAGCGCGCCGCCCAAGATGAGCATCTGTCTCACGGCCGATCCCCCCACAGCGCGCGCCGCGCGTCGGATAGGCCAAGCCGCTCGAGCGTGGCCGGCGTCGGCCAGCCGCGCTCGGCCTCCCAGCCGCGCAACGCGTAGTACTCGTCGAGCAGCTCCTCAGCGTGCGCGATCTCGCCGCGCGCGCCCCGCGCCGGCGAAGGTTCGCGCGTGAACCGAGCCGGAAGCCGATCGTCGGCACGCGTCACCCCGAGGCGCGCGTTGTAGGCTCGCGCTCGGTTGGTGATCCGCTCGCCGGCCGTTCGGAGCTCGTTCTCGTCCATCGCCCACCCCGTGGCGCACGCCAGCCCCGCGGCCAAGTCCGGCCAGTAGATCTCGGCCATGACGAACGTGCCGCCCGACTTACAGACCCCGACGGAATCGACGACCGCGCCGAAGTCCTCTCCGTCCTTGACCAGGAAAGCCTTGTGGCGCGTTGCGTGCGGGTCGGCCATCTCTGGCAGGAACTGCGGGCCGTACCGCCGGGCGACCTCGCTGACGTTGCCGGTCTCGTCCACGGTCGGGAAGGCTTTCAGGTGGTCGGCGCCGCGGTTCGACGTGATGTGCGCGAGCCCCATGGATTGCTGCGCCCGGCCGTCCTGCGCCGGGATCTCCAGTCCCTTGACCTCCATGGCGTAGGGCAGAGCCGCAGGACCCCACCGCTCCGCCGCCCGGCGCACCCCGTCGGCGAGCAGGGCGCCGATCCCCTCGCGCCGCGCGATCCTCTCGACGAGGCCGAGGATCGTCGCCTCGCTGCCCCAGGCCCCGTCGAGGCCGTCGAGCTCGCGCGACGTCAGGATCCCGCGCTCGACAAGCTCCATCACGAACCCGATGGCGCGCCCCGTCGAGATCGTGTCCATCCCCAGACGATCGCAGCGATCGCCCGCCTGGAGGACGAGTTCCAGATCGCCGTTCCCCACGCCGGCGCCGAGCGCGTTCAGGGTCTCGTACTCCACGCTCGACGTCTCGAGCCCCGCGAAGCGTCCGCTGGCGACGCGGTACACCTTATCGCAGCGCACGGGACAAGCGAAGCATCCAACGTCGCGCACGAAGTGCCGGGCACGGAGAGTCTCGCCGCAGAGCGCGTCGGCGTCCGCCGATTCGCCCGTCTGGAAGTTGCGCGTCGGGAAGCGCCCGATCTCGTTGACGACGCGCACGAGCCCCGGCGTGCCATACCGCGCGCACGAGGCGAACATCGGATTTGCCCGGATGCGGGCGTGCATGGCGCGCGCAAGCTCGGCGAACCGTTCAGGAAGGGCGATCGGAACCCGCCGCGTCCCGGTGACGGCGATCGCCTTCAAGCGCTTGGACCCCATCACCGCCCCGAGACCGCAGCGGCCGTAGCTACGATTGGGGGTCGCCTGAATCGAGGCGAAGCGCACGCCGCGCTCGCCGGCGGGGCCGATCGAGGCGACCTGCAGCGTCGGCGCCCCGTAGCGTCGGCGCAGTGCGTCCTCGGTCTCTCGCGTGTCCAGTCCCCAGAGGTCGGCGGCGGGATCGATCGACGCCTCTCCGTCGCGGACGCAGAGCACGACCGGCGCGTCCGCCGCGCCGCGGACGATGATTGCGTCGAAGCCGGCGAACTTGAGCCCCGGACCGAAGGTGCCGCCCGCGTTCGAGTCGCCGTAGATGCCCGTCAGCGGCGACCGCGCCACGACCTCGGACCGCCCCGAGCATGGCCACGCGGTCCCGGTCAGCGGTCCGGTGGCGAAGACGAGGACGGCCTCTGGGGCCAAGGGATCGATCTCCGGGCCCACCTCTTCCCACAGGACCTCGGCGCCGAGTCCGTTGCCTCCCAGGGACCGTCGCGCGACCGCCGGATCGAGGGCGCAGACCTCCGTCCGCCGCCGGGCGAGATCGACGTGGAGCACCGCGCCCATGTAACCGCCGCGGGACCCCGTCATCGCCCCCTCCAGTTCGATAGCCCAAGCCGCGTCAGGGTCTCCGCGCGCGGCAGGCCGTCCTCGCCCCACCCGCGCAGCGCGTAGTACCCGCGCAGCATGGCCGGCAGCGAGTCCATCTCGTGCACCGTCTCCGTCTGGCCGTGCGAGACCGCCAACGGCTCGTCCGTGAACCGCGCTGGCAGGTTGTCCGCGCGCGCGTCGAGCCCGCACGCCGCGTTCATCAGCCGCTCGAGGTTCACGATGCGCTCGCCGGCTTCGAGCAGCTGGCCCGCGCCGAGCGCGCCTCCCAGAACGCAGACCGCGTCGGCCAGGTCCTGCGGGTCGAGCGCGTACAGCTCGGCCGTCGTGAACTTGCAGACGCCGAGCGCGTCGGACGCCGCGCAGTACTCCTCGCTGAAGCGCACGAGCGCGGGCTTGCTGGCCTCGTCGCCGGGATCCAACACGTCCGGGTACACGCTCGCCAGGTGCCGCTTGGCCGCGGCGTCGAGATGCGCGACATCGATGGTCGGGAGCGCGTAGAGGTGATCGGCACCGCGGTTCGAGGTCGCGTGCCCGAGACCGAACGACTTGGCGACGCGCGGCTCCTGCCCTGGAATCTCCAGGCCTTTCACATGGAGCGCGTACGGGAGAGCCGCATCCCCCAGCGCGGCCGCTGCCGCGCGCGTCCCCAGCGCAAGCAGCGCGCCCATCCCCTCGCGACGCGCGATCTCGTCGATAAGGCCGGCCACGGCCCCCGCGTCGCCCCAGCCGGCCCCCAGCGCGGGATCGTTCAGGAGCCCGTGCTCGCGGCACTCGAGCGCGAAGGCAATCGTCGCGCCGACGGAGATGGTGTCGAGACCCAGTTCGTTGCAGCGCGCGTTCGCGTAGAGAAGCGCCTCCGCGTCGCCGCACAGGCAGTTCGGCCCCAGGGCGTCGATCGTCTCGTACTCCGGCCCCGCGCTCCGCGACTGGTACCGGCCGCCGCGCACCTCCGAGATCCGACCGCAGCGAATCGGGCAGCCCGGACAACCCGCAGACTCCGTGCGGTAGGCCTCGAGGGCGTCGGCATCGATCTGGCGCACGAACGAAACGCTGCCGCGCCGGTGGTTGGCCGCCGGGAGGTCGCCGCGCTCATTCTTGATCGCGACGAGGAACGGCGTGCCCCAGCGGGAGAGATCGGCCACGCCGGGCGCAGCGAGAATCTTGGCCGTCGCCGCCCGCGCCAGGACCCTGAATGCGCTTGGGACGCGGCGCCCGCCGCCCTCCTCGACCACGATCGCCTTCAAGTTCTTCGACCCCAGGACCGCGCCGCCGCCGCAGCGGGCGGCGGCCCGCTCGCCGTCGACGATCACGGCAGCCAGCGGAACAAGCCGCTCGCCCGCCGGACCGATGCAGGCGACCGCGGACTGCGGGTACTGACCGCGCAGGCGCATCGTGGTCTCGGAGGTTTCGCGTCCCCAGAGATCCGGGGCGTCGAGCAGCCGCACCCCCGACGTCCCGATCACGAGCACCGACGGCCGCGCCGCGCGCCCTGCGATCTCCAGCACCGCGATGTCATGAGCCGCAAGCCGCGGTCCGAGGGATCCGCCGGCGTTGGCATACCCGTAGACCTCGGTCAGCGGCGAGCGGAACGCGAACTGGACGCGCGACGCGGCTGGCCAGCCGGTGCCGTTGAGCAGGCCGCTCGCCAGGACGAGCAGGGCGTCCGCGCCGAGCGGCTCGCGATCCCAGACCTGTCGGTCCGCAAGGCGTCGCGCAGCCAGGCCACGCCCCCCGAGGTAGGCCGCGACGTCCGCCGGGGCGCAGCGGGTCTCGCGAGCCCGGCCGGAGGTGAGGTCGACGTCGACGACGCGGCGCGGGGAGGCGTCGGCCCAGCTCATCGTGCGCCTCGCTCGCCCTCGGTCACACCGTCGAGCCGCTCCAGCTCGACGCCTCCAGCGTGAGCGCACGCCCCGCTGCGGCAGTCGACGAGGGCGACCGCCGCCACCTTCTGCAGATCGTTCAACCCTGGGATCGCCTCGAAGACGCCACCCGCCTCCCGCAAGAGGTCGGAGAACAGGCGCCCGTAACCGGGCGATGAGGAGAAGACGAGGCCGTCGGCCACGGCTTGGAGGTCCCAGCCGGCCGGAGCGTCGACCGTCACCACGACGCGGCCGGCGTAGTGGATCAGGTCATCGGGCGTGATCAGCGATCCCGCGCCGCACGGCGCAAGCGGCACCGCCCCGAGCAGCGCCGTCACCGGCGCGACCTCAAGGCCCAAGCACTCGACCATCGTGAACAGCACGCACTCGTTGACGCGGCCGGCGATCTGCGCCACGCCGGCGAGGCTGCGGCTGGGAACGACGAGCAGCGTCACATCGCGGGGAGGCAGCCCGGCACGCCGCGCGAGCGCGCGCACGGCGGCCGCGCCGGGCAGGGTCTCGGACTCCACCACCGCCACGCCCCACGGGTTCCGCACCCCGCGCAGCCGCCGCGACAGCGCGCCCCGCCGCGGAATCTGCCCAGCCATCGCCGCGCGCACCGGACCCGAGACGCGGATCCTTGCATCGACTTCGTGGAGCGCGAACGACACCTGCAGACCGTGCGTGGAGAGCGTCGGCCGCCACGACGCGCACGTCAGCTCGGCGACCGGGCGGCCGCCGACGTCGGCCACCCCCAGTCGCGCCGTCATCATCCCCCCGTGCGCGATGACCGCCAGCCGGCGTCCCGCCTCCCACGACCCGCGAACGGCCACGCCGCAGTCAACGACGCACGCACCGCAGGGACCCTCGCGTTGGGAGATCTCGAGCATCGGCGCGTCGCGGAGGAGACCGTCGACAAGCCCGGCGACGCGCGCCGCTGTCCACGTGACCTCCGCCTGCGTCCATCCCATGCCCGGCTCCCTTCCCAACCGCCCAGCGGCGCCGCAGCTAGGCGTCCGCGAGCGGCGCCACGTCGCGCAGCGGCAGCTTGCGTCCGCCCCACGCGCCGCCGAACGACGGCGCGGTGATCGCCACAATGCCCGCCGTCCGCGCGAACGCCCGGATCGCCATGCCGAGGCCGTCCTTCATCGCGTCGAGCGACGTCGCGACGAGAGGGAACTCAATCACGCTGTCCGCGCCCGCGGGGACCTTGGACGCCACACGCGTGCGCAGCGTCGGACAGAACGGCTCATTGATCGTCACGCCCTCGCCCTGATAGCGTCGCGCGCCGACCTTGGCGCCGCTGATCCCGCCCACGGGGTAGTTGAACACCGCCACGCCCGGCGCGTCGCGCACGACGCACGCGGCAGCCTCCATCGCTCCCTGCAGGCACGCGGACTCGTTGACGCCGAACACCTCGAGAACCCCGTCCGTGCCAGCGACCACGTGCACGCGTCGCTCGACGAACTGATCGCCAGTCATGATCGGGATGCGCACGACCTCCCGACCGCCCACGCGGTCGTTGGCCTCGAAGCCATCGCCCCAGCGAGACACGCGGGCAGCAAGATCGACGATCCACTCCACCGCTCCGCTCGCCGCGCCGTCGAAGAGAGAGCAGGTGGGCAGATGCGGCAGGATGAACAGCCGATCGAGCAGCGCCTTCTTGAACCCGTCGAGGCCGACGCCGGTCGGCGCGTTGAGCTGAATCGCCACCCCGGACCGCCCGTCTGGCGTCGCCGTTGGGGAGACCACCCCCTCGACGCAGCCCTGGATCGGCGCCGCCGTGATGATCCCGAATCCGCACAGGTAGCTGGCCTCCGCGAGCGCCAGCGCCTCGCTGGCCGCGGTCAAGACAAGCCGCGCGGTGTAGATGTCCGTGCACTCGCAGTACGTGTCTTCAATGGTGACGCCGCGGTACAGCATCATCGGCTCCCTTGGTCTCGTTCCGTGCTGCGCGGCGCCTGCCGCAAGACGGTCACCGCGCGCTCGAGCACCCGAAACGATGCGACCGCATCCGGGCCGAGCGCCGCGCGCGGCGTGCCGTCCACGACGATGGCCGCGCCTTCTCCGAAGCCGCCCGCGTCGACGACGTCGCCTGCGGCCACACCAAGCTGCGAGAGGCGAAGCGGCTCGGCCAGTTCGAGATCCTGGCGCACAAGCTGCGTCCGGATCATCACCGTGCTCGCGACCGTGACCACGCCGTAGCAGCCCACAAACGGTCCCCAACACAAGAGACCGCTCACCGCAAGCCCGCGGCAGCGCTCCATGTCGTTCAGCGGCGAGGCGACAACCTGGCCGCCGGCAAGACCGTCGAGCCGACGCACGCCGTTCTTGCCCACCCAGGTGGTCGACGTGCAGACCGACTGCGGCCGGCCCGCCTCGTCGCGCCCGGCGAGCGCAGCCGCCGCCGCGAGATCGAGGCGCCGGCCGTCGCGCGTCCCGAAGTACGTGTTGGCGGGCGTGGCATCGTGAAACGCGATCCCCACCAACTCCCCGTCGACGCGGACATCGAGCGCGTGGACGGCGACCTCGCGCCACGGCCCTGCCAGGAGCGCCGCGACCTCGGCCGCCGGCGCTGCCACCAGGGGGCCGACGTTCGACGAACCAATCCCGATCCCGAGCAGCCGGGCCGCGGCGCGACGCGCGACCAAGGTCGCGCCGATGTCGGCCAACGTCCCGTCGCCCCCGACGCCGACGATCGTGTCCACGCCGGCCGCGAGCAACGCCTCGGTCAGGCGCCGCGCGTCGCCCGCCGCGCCGTGCGCCGGCGCGCACCGCAGCCCGCAGTCGCTAGCGACCCTCGCCTCCAGCGTGCCCTCGTTCAGCACGAGGTCCGCGCCGCGGAGGGCCTCGAACACGCGCAGGAGCACGACGCGCGCCGTGTCGAGCCCAGTGCCCGCGGTGGGGTTCGCAATCACACCCATGCGGCCGAGCGAGGCGATGCCGTTCACTTGATCGCGCCCCCCGTCAGCCCGGACACGAGGTAACGCTGGCCGAGCAGGAAGAGCACGAACACGGGGATCGTCACCAACAAGGCCGCCGCGGACAGCGGCCCCCACTGCACGACGCCGCCCGATCCAAGGAACCGCGCCAAGTACACGGGCAACGTCCAGCTCTCGTTGGTCTTCATGATGACGAGCGCGAAGAAGAACTCGTTCCAGGACAAGAGCATCGAGAACGTCGCCACGGCCAGGAGACCGGGCACAGAGAGCGGCAGAACGATTCGCGTCAAGGCCCGCAGCCGCGAGCAGCCGTCGATGCGCGCCGCCTCCTCGAGGTCGATCGGGATCTTGTCGAAGTACCCCTTGAGAAGCCAGATCGAGAACGGCAGGGCAAAGCTCGTGTGCATGACGATCAGTCCCGGCAGCCGGTTGATCAGCCCGTACACGTTCAGCACGGTGAACAACCCCAGCACCATGATGATCCCGGGAAACGCCTGCGTGGCGAGCAGCCACATCGAGAAGATCGTGCGCCCGCGGAACTTGAACCGCGACAGCGCGTAGCCCGCCGGCGCGGTCACACCCACGGCCAGCAGGACCGTCGACAGCGCGACGATCGCCGAGTTGCGCAGGTGCGTGGTGAACGTCGTCTCGAAGAGCACGCTGCGGAAGTTCTCCCAGGTCACGCCGCGGGGCACGCCCATCGGCGACGCGAAGATCTGCTCCTCGGTCTTGACCGAGTTGAACACCAGAAGCACGACGGGGAACACGAGCAGCGCGAGCATCCCGACCACGGCCACGTGGAGCAGCACCTTGCGCACCCGACCCATCTTCATCGCAACACCTCGCGGATGTACAGGACGACCACGCTCAGCAGGATCAGCAGGATCACGATGCCGATCGCGGCGCCGTACCCCGCCTGGTAGTACATGAATGCGTTCTGGTAGGCGTACAGCGGCAGCGTCATCGACGCCGACCCCGGCCCGCCCTTGGTCATCGCGAACACGATATCAAACGAGTTGAACGTCCAGATCGTCTCCAGGGTCAACACGATGAGGATGACCTTCTTCATGCTCGGCATGACGATGCGCAGCTGCGCCTGGAGGTAGTTGGCGCCGTCGATCGCCGCCGCTTCCAGGAGGTCGCCCTCCAGCGACTGCAGGCCGGCAAGGATCATGATGGTGACGAACGGCAGGCCCATCCAGATGTTCGCCACGATGCACGTCCACAGCGCGAGGTGCGTGTCGGTCAACCACGCCGGCGGGTTCGCGACCCCCAGGCCCGACAGGGCGGCATTGAGCGGGCCGTTCGGCAGGAAGATGTACCGCCAGATGAGCGAGACGACGACGCCCGGCAAGGCCCAGGGGATCAGCGTTGCAGTCCGCAGGAACCGCCGGAAGTGCAGGTGGCGCGAGTTGAGCATCGTCGCCAGGATGTAGGCGAGCACGAACATGACCGCGACGCTGACGACGGTCCAGATCAGGCTGTGCACGAGGGAGCGAACGAAGACCGGGTCGCGGAACAAGAGGACGAAGTTCTCCAGCCCCGTGTAGACCGTCTGCCGCGTCAGGGCACGGTAGGAGTAGACCACGCGCGACACGCCCTGAACGAGCGGATAGAGGCTGATCAGGCACAGGATGGCGAGCGACGGTAGCAGGAAAGGAAGCGCGCGCTTCTCGTCGACCCACGTTCGTCCCTCACCGCGTCTCGTCGCCATCGAACACCACCACCGTCTTCAGCCCGTCCGGGTCGCCGGCGCGCGCGAAGGCGTCGGCCACCGCAGAGAACGGCACCCAGCGCGTCACCACGCCGTCGAGGGCGCCAGGGTGCGCTGCGATCCAGGCGACGGCCTCGCGGAAGTGACGGATCTGAAAGCCGAAGCTCCCCACGATGGACACCTCGCGGTAGTGCACGGCGAACGCGTCGATCGACAGCGCGTCGCCCTTGGGGAGTCCGCCGAAGACGAGCGCGCTACCGCCGGGCGCGACGCGGCGGATGGCCTCTTCCACGACGCCGCGATCGCCGACGGCGATCAGAACGCGGTCCGCCTCCGGCGCGCCCCAGGCGTCGGCCAGCTCCTGCTCAAGCGGCCGCCCGCTGGGCTGGGTCACCCGCAGGCCGAGTTCGGCCAGGCGCGCGGCGCGGCGTGGCTCTACCTCGCTCACGACCACGTGAGACGTCACGGCGCCCGCGAGCAGCGCCAGCAGCGCACCCATCGGCCCGCCGCCCACAATGAGCACGCGATCCCCGGCGCGCACGCCGGCGCGCTCGACGCCGTTCATCGCGCAGGCGAGCGGCTCGGCGAGCGTCGCCAGATCGTCCCGCACGCTGTCGGGGAGCGGGAACGTCGCCCGGGCCAGGACGTCGGGAGGCAGGATGAGGTACTCCTGAAGCGCGCCGGCCACGAAGCTCTTGGCCGCGCACAGCTCGCCGACCCCGCGCCGGCAGAGCGCGCAGACGCCGCACTCGACATACGGTGCGCACACGACGCGCGTCCCCGGCGCCGGCACGTGCGCCCCGTGGCCCAGCGCGTCGATCGTCCCAACCACCTCATGGCCAAGGACGCACGGCGGCTTGAAGTAGGGGTGACCGCGGCGGAAGGCCTTCACGTCCGTGCCGCAGAGTCCTACGGCGCGCACGCGCAATCGGGCCTCCCCCGGTCCGGGCGCAGGAACCGGCGCCGTCCGCACCGCCACGCGCCCGATGTCTACCAGCTCGGCCACGCGCATCGTGCGCTCGTCACGCCGCCCCGTCATCGGCGATCCCTCCTCCGCCGCGCTCCGCGCCGCCGATTCGCCGAGGGAAGGGCCGCGCCCCTCCCTCGGCCCTCGGCCGCACGTCGCTAGAACTCGACGCGAATTCCGATCACGAACCACGACCACTGCTCCGGCGGATAGAGCGCCTCCACGCCGGCAATCTGGTACGGGAACACCAGCTTCAGCGGTCCGCCCGAACTGGCCTTGATGACCTTATCGTTCGCCGAGTAGGCGATCAGGATCGGGTACGTCGCCGCATCGGCGATCTGGACGACGAACTCCTTGCCGTCCGACGCGACGATGACCGCGCGCTTCGCGTCCTGCGGCACGCCGACGTACTTGAGCAGGTCCGACAACAGCACGCCGCCGTACAGCTTCTCGCCCATCCACGGATCGGTCACCGTGTAGCTCGTCACGGGCCGCGCCTTGACCATGTCGAGGTCGAACTTGAACACGCCCGAACCCGTCAGGATGTCGACGTCGTTTCGCAACGCGATCGAACCGGACATGGTGAGAACCACTGGACCCGTCGGCGTTGGGCCGGTGGCCCACACCACCGCGCTCACCGCCGCCGCCAACAACAGACCAAGACACACAACACGCTTCACGGGATCCTCCTTCCCCCTCGCTCTCTTCGTGACAACCCCTTTCCACTCGCCATCACGCGTGCCGACCCACCTCCTTCTCCCTTGGCCTTATTGGAGTCCCATACGACGCAGGAAGTCATTTCCGTACACCGTGGCCGTGTCGAGCGCATTGTCGAGGCTCGTCGAGCCGAGCAAAGCCAACTCGATCTGCGGGATGAACGCTTGCCACTCCCAGGCGAAGAACCCGAACATGTGAGGCTTCACGTCCTCCGCGTAGGGCAACCACTGGTAGGCCAGGTTCCACTGATTCTCTTCAGTCTGGAACTCCGGACGATCGATCGCCGACTGCCGCACCGGGAACAGCCAGTCGGCCTTGGCCAGCCGCGCCTGGTTCTCGGTGTTGGTGAAGTAGAGCAGGAACTCGGCCGCCTGGTCCTTGTACGGCGACCCGGTGTAGACCGAAACCCCTTGCGGGCCGGCCTCCGTGACGTTGCGCGCGGGACCCCGGACCTGCAGCATGCCCCAGTCGAGTTCGCTCTTCGTCAAGCGGTTGATCCAGCTGCGCACCCAGCAGCCGAAGCTGAACATCGCGTACTTGCCGGTCTTGAACCCCTGCAGGAGGTTCATGAAGTCGTAGCTCAGCACGTCGCTCGCCGGCATCACGCGATCGACGGTGACGAGGTTCGTGTAGAACTCGATCGCCTCGCGCGCCGCGGCATCGATCTCGACGCGCCAGGTTCCGTCGGGGCGCTGCACGAGGACCTGACCGGCATTCTGGGCGACGAGGCACCACCACAGGCGCTGTTCGAGCGGCGCCAGCAAGCCCCATGTCGTCGTCTGGCCGCTCGCGTCACGCTGGGTCAGCCGCAGCGCGTAGTCGCGCAGCTCGGCCCATGTCACATACCCGTCTGCCGGGGGCGTGATGCCGGCCGCCGTCAGCATGTCGCGGTTGTAGAAGACGACGAGCGTCTCCTGCAGGAACGGCACGCCGTAGATGTTTCCCCGATCGTCGCTGACGCCCGCCCAGCTCTTCTGCGGGATGTCGGCCAGCGTGTCGGCATCGAGGTAGCCATTGAGCGGCTCGGCATAGCCGAGAACCCCGTACTCGAAACACATCACGGCGTCTTGGTGGTAGATGTCCGGTCCCTGCCCGGCCTGGAAGCTCGTCGTGAGATAGTCGTTGATGTTCTCCCACGCCTGCCAGACGATCTCCACCTGGATGTCCGGTCGTGCGGCATTCCACTCTTCAACGATGGCTTCGAGCTCGTCCACCGTGTCCGACTGCCACGCCGGCGTCACGAACCGCAAGGTGACGGCCCCGACGCCGACCGCCACCACGGCGGCGACGCACGCCGCAGCGCCCAGAACCCAGAGTCCTCGCCTCATCGCACGACCTCCCTCCCGCATAACCTACTTCGCCTCCAGCTTGACGCTGAAGATCGGATCGAATGACTTGATCGGGTCCGCGCTCGTCGGCCGATACATGCCGACGAGCGAGATGTGATCGCCCTTCGCCACCACCAGGGGGAACTTGGCGACAATGAACGTGTCCACGCCGTCGGTCGCCGAGAGGTCGACGCCCATGACCGCGCGAACCTGAAGCTCCGGAAGGCCGACCATCTTGCCCTGGAAGACCTCGGGGTGATCGATGTAGTCCCCGATGGCGAGCCCCGGCTGGAGGACGTAGAAACTCTGCGCGCCCGCGACCTCGGTCCCGTCTTCCATGGCAAAGGACACGGTGAGGGTGTGGATGCCCTCGTCGAGCGTCGTGACGTTCAGGTTGGCCGCGGCCGTCGTCCACAGGCCATTCGACGACACCCCGACCCCCCGCGCGGCCTCGTCATCCCAGCGGACCGATGCGGAAGCAGCCTGTCCCCAGACGCTGGCCACCAGGCGATCGGCCCAGACGAGGGCGGCCGCCGCCGGCGCCGCGAACGACACGCCGCTCTTGCCGATCGCGCGCCACGTGCTCGAGAGCCGCCCGCGCGCAACCTCATAGACCCGGTAGCCAAACTCCGTCCCATCGGGGTTCGGGCCTTCCCACCACGAACCGCAGACGGCTCCCGACGTGAACTCGTAGAACGGCGCCTCGCGCAGGACGAAGTTGGTGTGCCAGTGACCTGTCAGGAGCGCCGTGATCTGGACCTCGGCGAGGAGCTCGAACAGGGCCTCGCTCTCGGCCGTCGGCGCCCAGTCCGCGCTCGGCTCGTGGCAGAAGACGAGGATCGGCGTGCGTGCGTCGACCCACGCCAGGTCTTCGCGCAGCCACGCGAGCTGCGCCGCGCTGATCGAGTAGATCTGCTTCGTGTCCGCGAGCTGGTGCGGATCAAGCACGACGCAGTGGGTCCCCTTGACGTTGAACGAGTAGTAGGTCGGGCCGAAGTGCCCCTCGTAGACGGTCTTGTCGACCGCCGGCAAGCGAACCTGATCGTGGTTTCCGACCGTCGCGTACACGGGCACATCGAGCCGGTCCACCAAGAGGCTGTCCACGGCGTCGAACCACGACCGCACGGCGTCAAGACTCGGCCCCTTGGCGTTGGCAATGATATCCCCGGTCAGGATGACGAAGTCCGGGGCCAGCGCGTTCACTTCCCCAACGAGGGTCTCGATCACGGGACCGGGCAGGACGGCCATCTCGCGATCGTCGAACGCGTCGGAGAAGGCGTCGGGATCGGGCGCGTAGTGCAGGTCGGACAGCTGCGCGAAAACGAGAGGCCCCGACCCGGCCGCGGGCACCAGCGGGAAGTCGTAGGCCGCGTCCGCCTGCACGGCGCGGTACCAGCCGGCCGACGCGCGTGTGCCGTCGGGGGTGGAGACAAACACGAACCGCGCTCCCGCCGCGAGCGTCACCGCGAAGCGGCCGTCGACGCCCGTGCGCGTCACCGACACGCCGTCGCTGACGACCACACCGGCCACGCCGGTGTCCCCCGCACCAAAGACCCCGTCGCGGTCTTGATCGAGGAACACGATCCCCTCCGCGCCAACCGCAGCGAAGGCGCCCCCGCACGCGACCGCGACCAGACACGCAACGATGACCGTCCAGCGCGCCATGCTAACCTCCTCCCTCGTGCACAACCCGGACGAGCGCCGCGACGATCTTCGCCGGGTGCTCGGTCGCAAACACCGTTCTTCCGAACGCCACCCCGGCCGCGCCCTCCTCGATGGCCCGCCGGGCCATGGCCGCGGGATCGGCGCTGGCCGCGCCGCCGGCCACGAGAACGGGCAGCGGCACGCTCGCCGGAATCTCGGCGAAACGCGGCTGTCCGGCCCCGTACGCCTTGATGATGTCGGCGCCCAGCTCGTACGCCACGCGGGCCCCAAGGGCGATTGACGGGACGTCGTGGAACTTCGCGGGATCGGCGATCAGCATCTCGGCCACGAGCGGCACGCCCCACCGGCGGCACTCCTCGGCAATCCGCGCCAGGAGCTCGAGCGACGCCGCCTCGCCGGCTCCGCCGAGAAAGCCCATGGCGATCACCGCGTCGGCCCCGAGCGCTAGGGCCCCTTCGACCGATGCGATCTGCCGGTGGTAGTCGAACGACGGGTTCGCATCCGTGCTGGCCCCCGTCACGCGCACAATCAGCGCGCAGCGGCCGGCGCAGGCCTCGGCGCACGCCGCCACGGCTCCTGGGTTGACGATCACCCCGTCCGCTCCACCCTCTGCGGCCGCCGCCACGAGATCGGGCAGTGACGCAAGCCCGGGCATCGGACCCTTGAACTGCCCGTGATCCAGGGCGATCACGACCGCGCGCCCGTCGGCGCGAAACAGCCGCCCGCGCCGGATGGTCTTCCCCGTCACGTTCCCCTCCTTTGCGCGACGCACGTGCCGCCGGGGACCAGTTGCGTCGCGAGCTCCAGCGAGGCGTGGGGGCCGTCGAGCAGCCGGCGCGCCGCCTCGCGCCCCATGTCGTGCACCGGGACATCGACCGTCGTTAGTTCCGGCCGCAGGAAGGTCGCGTACGGCACGTGCGGCACGTGATCGAACCCGGCCACGCCGATGTCCGCCGGGACCGAGAGGCCCACCTCCTCGACGGCGCGCAGGACGCCAAACGCCATGAGATCGTTGGCCGCCACGATGGCGTCGAGATCGCCGCGTTGCAGCAATCCCCGTGCGACGTCGAACCCCGATTCAAACGTGAACGCACCCCGCTCGACGGCCGCGAGCTCTGCGCCGCGGGCCGCGAGCGCGTCGCGGAACCCGCGCAGCCGATCCTCGGCGGTGCTCACGCCGGCCGGACCGCGGATGTAGGCGATGCGCCGGTACCCGAGCCGCAGGAGGTGCTGGCCCAGCGCGCGGCTCGCACCGCGGTTGTCGGCCTCGACAGCCGGGATGCCGCGCAGGCGGCGGTCCACGAGCATCACGCGAACGCCGCGCGCCGTGAGCCGTTCCACGACGTCCATCTCCACCCGACCGCTCGGCACGAGGAGCACGCCCTCGACGTCCTCGCCGAGCAGCATCTCGAGGTAGCGGTTCTCGCGGCGCGCGTCGTGGCTCGCGTCGCAGATCAGGCTTGTGTAGCCCCGCTCGAAGGCCACGGACTCGATGCCACGGATGAGGAGGGCGAAGTAGAGGTTCGTGATGTCCGGGACAACGATCCCGAGAGCGTGCGTCCGCTGGCGTCGCAGCCGTTGGGCCGCCTTCACGGGCGTGTAGTCGAGCGCGCGCATCGCGGCGAGAACGCGCTCTCGCGTCTCAGGCCGCATGTGCTCTGCGTCATGTCCATTGAGCACTCGAGAAACCGTGCACGGTGCGACGCCTGCTTGCTCCGCGACCTCCCGGATGGTGGCTCTCATGTCCCTCTCACGCGCCGAGGAAATCGTTTTCCGAAATCGTTACACCACTCTAGCAGGAGCGCGCGGGTCTGTCAATTCGCGGGATGTCGTGTTCAGGCGCCGGCGGCGGAACCGCGGACGAGCGACTCAAGCGCGGCGAGGAACCGCCCGTTTTCGGCCGGCGTGCCGATCGAGACGCGCAGGCAGTCCGGAAGGTCGTAGGCCGCGCACGGGCGCACGATGACGCCGAGCCTCAACAGGCTCTGCTGCACGTCGGCGGCACGCGGGCCGATCTGAACGAGCACGAAGTTCGTGTGGCTCTCCGCGTACGCAAGGCCGAGCCGACGGAATGCCCGGCACAGGGTCTCGCGACCCTCGCGGTTCCGCTGCACGGTGAGCCGGACGAACGCCTCGTCCTCGATCGCGGCGATCCCGGCGGCCTGCGCGACCGCGTTGACGTTGAACGCCTGCTTGACCTTGAACAACGGCGCGATCGTGTCGCGGTGCCCGAAGCCGTAGCCGATGCGGATCCCGGCCAGGCCGTAGACCTTGGAGAACGTGCGCAGGACGACGATGTTCTCGCGCCCCTCACGCACGTAGCCCAGGCTGTCTGGGAAGTCGGGCGCGTCGGCCATCTCGGCGTAGGCATCGTCGAGGACGACGAGGGTCGTGTCCGGCACGCGCGCCATGAACCGCCCCAGCTCGGCGGCCGTGACCATCGTGCCCGTCGGGTTGTTGGGATTGCAGACGTAGACGATGCGCGTGCGCGGCGTGATGGCCCGGGCCATCGCGTCGAGATCGATGCGGAAGCTCGCGGCCAGCGGCGTCTTGATGAGCTTGGCGCGCATCGCCAGGGTGTAGATGTCGTAGATCGGAAAGGAGCTCCGGCTCGCAATCACCTCGTCGCCGTCCTCGAGGTAGGCCATCGACAGCTCTTGGATGATGTCGTCGGCCCCGTTGCCGACGACGGTCTGATCGAGCGCGAAACGGAAGTGCCGCGCGAGCGCGAGGCGCAGGTCGTAGCTCGCGCCGTCGGGGTAGAGGTGGCCCGACGTGAGGGCCCGCTCCATGGCCGCAAGCGCCTTGGGCGAGACCCCGTAAGGGTTCTCGTTTGAGGCGAGCTTGATCGCGTCGTGGATCCCCAGCTCGCGCTCGAGCTCCGAGATCGGCTTCCCGGGAACGTACGTCTTGATTCCGTCGAGACCTCGCTGCGGTCGAACAGCCATCATGGCCCTCCCGCCAGATCTTGCCTGGACCGCGCCCTACGCGCACGTCGGCGGAGGCGCGTCCTTCGTCTCCGCGCGGACGACGCGCGCGTCGCCGATGACGACGCCCCGCTCGAGACAGAACAGGGGATTCAGATCCAGTTCGGCGAGGTCGGGAAACGCGAGCCCGAGCTGCGCGACGCGGACGATGACGTCCACGAGCGCGTCCACGTCTCGCGCCGGCCGACCGCGGAAGGCGCCGAGCACGGCCCGCCCGCGCAGCTCGTCAAGCATCGCCCGCGCCTCGCGCGGTGTGATCGGCGCGACGCGCAACGCCACGTCGCGCAGCGCCTCGGCTGACACGCCGCCGAGCCCCGCGGCCACGACCGGGCCGAACTGCGGGTCGCGCGAGACGCCGACCAGGACCTCGACCGCGCCGTGCACCATCGGCACGACGAGCGCGCCGCGGAATCCCAGCGCGCTGGTCTTCTCCGACAACGCCGCGAAGGCGCGCCGCACCGCCGCCTGCGTGCGCAGGTCCAAGACCACGCCCCCGACCTCCGACTTGTGGACCACGCCCGACGCGACAACCTTGAGCGCGACCGGGAGCCCGAGCGCCTTCGCCGCCTGCGCGGCGTCGGCCGCAGTGCGCGCGAACGCGCGCTGCGGGACCGGGAACCCCAGCGACTCGAGCCAGTCCATGGCCGCGGGCTCGGCCAAGACGGCGTCCGAGCCAGGCAATGCCTGAGCCGTCGTAGGCGCGCTGCTCGACCAGGCGTCCGCGCGAGACGGAGTCGTCACTGCCGCGAGCGCGGCCCGCGCTTCGTAATCGCCGGCCAGGAGCGCCAGGACCTCGACGCCGCGCTCTCCGGTGGGGAAGTCGGGCACCCCGCCCTCGATCAGGACCGGCAGCGCCGCGGCCGCCGTCTTCCCGGCCATGAACGTCGCCGCGATCGGCTTGCCCGTCGCCCGCGCCGCGGCGACGATGCCGCGCGCCGGCAGCGCCGCGTCGAGGTAGGGCGTGTTCACGTCGATGGCCAGCGCGGCGTCGTACTCGTCGAGCGCCATCGTCAGCACGTCGCGGTAGCCGGCTTCGTCGCCCTGCACCGTGAGGTCGATCGGATTTCCCAGACTGCAGAACGACGGAAGCCGATTCGAGAGCCTCGCCCGCAGCCCCGCGCTCGGC
>JBFYQX010000034.1:0-17691 GCA_041302525.1 Candidatus Bipolaricaulota bacterium
TCGATCGCGCGGGCGTCGTCCGCCTCGAGCGGCCGCGCGACGCCGTAGTCGCACTTGGTCTTCGCCTCTCCGAGGTGGAACTCGAGGTTGCACGGCGAGCCGAAGAGACGCCGCATGACGGCCGTGAGGAGATGCTCGGCCGTGTGCATGCGAACCGTCCTATCAGGTGGGCGATCCTCCGAGCGCATGATCCTGCCGGATGGGTGCTCGCCCGGCGCGTTCGACTCGTCGCTCATCGCGCCCCTCCGAAAGCGAGACGCGGGCCCCAAAGAGCCCGCGTCATCAGCAAGTCTCTCGTTCTCCAACGGGCCTAGACCCATCCCCGCATGTGCATGGCCCACGCCACGCGCTCGACGGCGACCATGTATGCCGCGATGCGCAGGTCGACTTTCTTCTTCTGCGCCATCTCGTGGACAGCGCGGAACGCGGTGCTCATCTTCTCGTCCAGACGCTTGTTCACTTCGTCCTCGGTCCAATAGAAGTTCATGTCGTTCTGGACCTGCTCGAAGTACGAGCACGTGACGCCGCCGGCGTTGCACAGGAAATCGGGCACGAACGTGATGCCCTTCTTCAGCAGAACGGCCTCGGCCTCGGGTACCGTCGGCCCGTTCGCGCCTTCGGCGATGACCTTGACCGAGTCTTGGATCTTGGCCACGTTCTCGGTCGTGATCGCGTTGCCGAGTGCGGCCGGAATAAGGATTGTCGCCGGCTTCGACAGCCACGCGTCGCCGTCCTCGATGACGTAGCCTGCCGCCTTCGCCTTCGCCTTGTCGATCGATCCGTACTGGTCGGTGATCGACATCAGGAACGTCGCGTCAACGCCCGAATCCTTGCTGAACGTGTAGGACTTCTTGTCCGCACGATCCCAGCACGAGACGCAGAGAACCTTGCCGCCAAGGAGCTCAACAAACAGCTTGGACGCGTACTGGGCGACGTTACCGAAGCCCTGGATCGCGGCCGTCGACTTCTTCGGGTCGATCTTGAGCGCCTTCAGCGCCTCGCGGATCGACACCACCACGCCGAATCCGGTCGCCGCGGTGCGGCCGAGCGAGCCGCCGCCACCGACGAGCTTACCGGTGATCACGCCCGGCGTGTACTCGCCGACACGCTTGCAGTACTCGTCCATCATCCAGCCCATCATCTGGGGCGTGGTGCCGACGTCCGGAGCCGGAACGTCCATCCGCGGGCCGATGTTCTTCCACATCTGGTCGATCCAGCCTCGGCAGAGGCGCTCCTTCTCGCGCTCCGACAGGGTCGAGGGGTCCACGACGATGCCGCCCTTGCCTCCACCCAGCGGGATGTCCACCACCGCGCACTTCCACGTCATCCAGGCGGCCAGCGCCTTGACGTCATCCAGCGTCTCGTCTTGATGGAAACGGATGCCGCCCTTCGTCGGACCACGCGCGTCGTTGTACTGGACGCGATAGCCGCGGAAGACGCGGATCGAGCCGTCGTCCATGCGAACCGGGAAGTTGAGGACGAACGTCCTCGTCGGCTCGCGAAGGACCGCCGTGACCTGGGGATCCAGACCGAGCGCCGTCGCCGCCTTGTCAAGCTGCTGTTGCGCGATCTGGAAGGAGTTGAGCGTGGACCCACCTGCCATGTCGAGACCTCCTCCGAGAGTTGACCCCAGGCCGAGCACTCGTCCGACGAGCGCTCGACCTCGGGGCGGCGTCATGATAGCTGGACCGCTCTGTGCGCGCAATCGACCTTCCGGAGGTCGTTTGAGTCCAACGTCACGAGCCGTTCGCGGTCCGTATCGGGTCCACCGGCTACTGCAGCCGCGCCAGGATCGCAAGCAAGAGGCGGCGCATCTCGGCGGCCTTGCGACGGGTCGTCTCGATGACTTCGTCGTGGGTCAACGCGGCGTCCGGGTCAACGCCGGCCGCGAGGTTCGTGGCAATCGAGATGCCGAGCACGTCCATCCCGGCATGGGCGGCGGCAATCACCTCGGGAACCGTCGACATTCCCACGATGTCGGCGCCCAGGGCACGGAAGGCGCGGATCTCGGCTGGGGTCTCGTACGAGGGGCCGAGGGCCGCGACGTAGACGCCTTCTTTCAGGTCGATCTTCTCGGCACGGGCGGCGTCGCGAGCGACCGCCCGCAGGCGCGGCGTGTAGGCGGCAGACATGTCGGGGAACCGCGGCCCCATCTCATCAAGGTTCGGACCGCGCAGCGGGTTCGCGCCGAGCATGTTGATGTGGTCGGTGATCATCACAAGATCGCCCGCGCGGAGGTCCTGGCGGATCGCGCCGGACGCATTCGTGACGATCAGCGTCTTCACCCCGAGCCGAGCGTAGAGACGGGTTGCGAAAACAACCTCGTCCATCGAGCGTCCCTCGTAGTAGTGCGTCCGCCCGCGCTGAACGATGGCTGGCAGTTGCCCAATGCGCCCGACCCACAACTCGCCCGTGTGCCCGGCCACGGTCGGCAGGGGGTACCCGGGGATCTCAGAACACGAGATGCGCCGCCCGCCCGCAGGCACGCCGAACGCCTCCGAGATCCCAGAACCGAGCATCAGCGCCGCCCGCGGTGCTTCTGCGATCTGTGCCCGCAAGGCCCCGACAGCTGCGTCCAGCCTCTCCCATCGTTCGTCGCGCATCGCTCCTCCTAGATCAGTCCGAGCTCGGTCATCGCCTGATCCACCGACTCCACTGGAATCAGATCGATGCCCCCCGCGTCCTTCGGCCGACTCGCCGCGGGTACGACGAGCCTTTCGTAGCCCATCTTCTCCGCCTCGCGCGCGCGCTCGGCGACGCGGCGCACGGCGCGCACCTCGCCCGCCAGGCCGACCTCGCCGACCACACACGTTCGCGGCGGGAGGGGGCGATGACGCAGGCTGGACACGATGGCCGCCACGGCGCCGAGGTCGCTCGCCCGCTCCTTGGCGTCAAGCCCGCCGGCCACACTCAGGTACACGTCGGCGGCCCCAATGTGGATGGCCAGCTCCTTCTCGATGACCGCCAACAACAGCAAGACGCGGTTGATGTCGAGTCCGGTGCAGCGGCGTTGCGGCACGCCGAAGCCCGCATTCGGCGCCACGAGCGCCTGCAGCTCGACCAGGATCGGGCGCGTCCCTTCGAGGATTGGAACCACAACCGAGCCTGCCCGGTCGGCGTCCGCATGCCCCTCGAGGAAGAACGCCGAGGGATTTGTGATTTCGACCATTCCCTGCGGCGTCATCCGGAACACGGCGGTCTCGTCCGTCGATCCGAAGCGGTTCTTGACCGAACGCAGGAAGCGCACGTCCTCGCCACGGCCGCCCTCCAGGTACAGGGCGATGTCAACCAGGTGCTCGACCGACTTCGGCCCGGCAAACGCGCCGTCCTTGGTGATGTGACCGACGAGAAACGTGATGAGTCGGCGCGACTTCGTGATCCGGATCAGCTCGCCGCACACTTCGCGCAGCTGGCGGATGCTGCCCGCCTCGCCGTCGATGGCACTCGACGTTGCCGTTTGGATCGAGTCGACAAAGAGCGCGCAGGGCGAGGTCTTCTCAATCGCGGCCTCCATCCGGTCGAGGCTCTGCTCAGACAGGACGTAGAGCCGCCGGCTGTCCACGCCGATGCGGTGCGCGCGCAGCTTGATCTGGCTCTCCGACTCCTCGCCGGACACGTAGAGGACGTTCCCGACCTGCTCGGCCAGCGCGCGCGCAATCTGAAGAAGGAGCGTTGACTTGCCAATCCCCGGCTCCCCGCCGAAGAGAAGGACACCGCCCGGCACGAAGCCGCCGCCCAGCAGGCGATCAAACTCCCCCATGCCCGAGGCGACGCGCGCCACGTCGCCGAGACGGATGTCGGCGATCGACTGCAGCTCCTCGCCCAGCCAGGATGCGTCCGACCGCCGCGCCGATCCGTCACCTTCGGCGACCTCGACGTAGGCATCCCACGCGCCGCAGCGCGGGCACCGGCCGTACGGCTTCAGCGACTGGTTGCCGCACTGCGTGCACGAGAACGGCATCTTACCCGTCTTTTTCGAACCGCATCTCGTCGCCGTTCGCGGCGGCGACGACGCTCGTGCCGTTGGCGATCCGGCCCACGAGGATCTCCTCGGAGATGGGGTTCTCGATCAGGCGCTCGATCGTCCGGCGCATGGGCCGCGCACCGTACTTCGGGTCGTAGCCGAGCCGGATGAGCAGATCCCAGGCCGAGTCGTCGAGCCGGAACCCGATCTTGCGCTCGGCGTGGAGCCGCGCCTTCAGCTCGTCCACCATGAGCGTCGCAATCTCGCGCACCTGTGCCCGGTTGAGCTGATGGAAGACGATGATGTCGTCAAGCCGGTTAAGGAACTCCGGCCGGAAGACATTGCGCGCCTCGCCCGTCACGCGCGTCTTCATCTCCTGGTACGGCTCGTCAGACTCCTCGCTCGAATCAGAGAACCCGAGCGTGTCGCGGTCGGTGATCAGCTCGCTGCCGACGTTCGACGTCATGATCAGCACCGTATTGCGGAAGTCGACGCGCCGACCCTGCGAGTCCGTCAAGATCCCGTCTTCCATGACCTGAAGCAGGATGTTGAACACGTCGCGATGGGCCTTCTCGATCTCGTCGAACAACACGACCGCATACGGGCGGTGGCGGACCTTCTCCGTCAGCTCGCCGGCCTCCTCGTAGCCCACGTATCCCGGAGGGGCCCCAGTGAGGCGGGATACGGAGAAGCGTTCCATGTACTCCGACATGTCGACGCGGATGAGCGCCTCTTCGTCGCCGAACAGGAACTCCGCCAGGGTCTTGGACAACTCCGTCTTCCCGACGCCCGTCGGCCCGAGGAACATGAACACGCCGACTGGACGCTTCGGATTCTTCACGCCGGCGTGGGCGCGGCGAATGGAGCGCGACACCGCGCGCACGGCCTCCTCCTGCCCGATCAGCCGTTCGTGGATCTTGTCTTCCATGTTGACCAGTCGGACGGACTCCTCTTCCTGCACGTGGCCGATCGGGATGCCCGTCCAGATGGCGACCATCTTGGCGATGTCCCGGCCCACGACCTGAAGCTCGCCTGCGTCGAGGTTCGACTTGCTCTTGGCGCGCGCCCGTGCCTCGATCTCGGCCTTCTGGTCTCGGAGGCGGGCCGCCGTCTCGTACTCCTGGGCAGCCACCGCGTCCTGTTCTTGTCGGTCCAGCGTCTCGATCTGCTCGACGAGCTCGCGCACGTCCTCCGGCAACAGCGAGCTCTGAAGCTTGATCCGCGCCGCGGCCTCGTCGATCAGGTCCACGGCCTTGTCGGGGAGGAACTGGTCGGTGACGTAGCGGTCGGAGAGCCGTGCCGCCTCGAGCAACGCGTCGTCGGTGATCTTCACGCCGTGGTGCTTCTCGTAGCGCGGACGAAGCCCCTTGAGGATCTCGACCGTGGTGTCGATCGACGGCTCCTCGACTTGAATCGTCTTGAACCGCCGCTTGAGGGCGGGGTCCTTCTCGACCGACTTGCGGTACTCGTCGGGCGTGGCGGTGCCGATGCACTGGATCGCCCCCGAGGCGAGCGGCGGCTTGAGGATCGACGACGCGTCGATCGCGCCCTCGGCGCCGCCGGCCCCGACAACGGTCTGCAGCTCGTCGATGAACAGAATGATGTTGTCGTTCTCTGTCACCTGATTGATGAGTGCCTTCAGGCGTTGCTCGAACTCGCCGCGATACTTGGTGCCGGCGACAACCGACGCCATGTCCAGCTCGAGGATCTCTTTCGAGCGGAGGATCCCCGGCACGTCGCCGGTCGCGATCCGCTGGGCCAATCCCTCAACGATCGCCGTCTTGCCAACGCCTGACTCTCCGATCAGCGCGGGGTTGTTCTTCTTGCGCCGCGTGAGGGTCTGGATGATCCGTTCCATCTCCGCGTCGCGGCCAATCACCGGATCGAGATTGCCGGCCATCGCCTCCTCGACAAGGTTACGGCCGAACTCCGACAGCTCGCCCTTGCGCTGCGGCGGTCGGCGCGCGGAACGGATGGCCATGCCGATGCCCGACGGCGGCAAGAAGTACGCGCGCGTCTTGGTGAGGTCGATGCCGAGCTGCTGGAGGAGCGTCGCTCCTGTGCCTTCGCCCTCCCGCAGCATGCCCATCAGCAGGTGCTCGGGCCGGATGGTGTTGACGCCGGACCGCCGCGCCTCCTCGAAGCTGATCTTCATGACCCGCTTGAGGCGCGGGGTGGGCTCGAGATCGTCGGCCGAGAGCCGGACCTCGCCGCGTCCCTTCTCCTGTTCGAGCAGACCGGCGACCTTCTCGTACGTCACGCTGTGCGTCGAGAGGAATCTGTACACGTCGCTGCCTGTCATCTTGAGAAACGCCAGGAGGAGGTGCTCCGTGCCGACGTAGCTGTGGCGCCACGCCTCTGCCTCTTCCTGCGACACGGCGATGATCTCCATCGAGTCGCGCGAGAAACGGTCGTACATCCGGGCTCCTCCTGTCCGGCTCTTGCCGCGTCGGGAAGTATACCCGTCCCGCGGGGACCTACAACGGATCAAGCTTTCGGTTCACGCGCGTCATCGCTGCGTCGATCCCCACGGTGCGAAAGAGATCGATCGTCTCGACCGCGCGCTCCAGGGCAGGCACGACGGCCTGCCACTCCTCGGGCGTGAACCGCTCGAGGACGTAGTCGCTCCCGGCGGCGCTACGTCCTTCGCGTTCGATCCCGATCCGCAGCCGGGGGACGTCCTCGGTCCCGAGGCGCGCGAGCACGGAGCCCATGCCCTTGTGGCTGCCCGCGCCGCCGGCCGCCAAGAGGCGGACCCGGCCGAGCGGGAGATCGAGGTCGTCGTAGACGATGAGCGCCTCGCGCGTCGGGATGCGGTGCTGGGCGAGCACCCCCTGAACCGCGCGGCCGCTCTCGTTCATGTACGTGAGCGGTTTGACGAGGAGAAGGTCTTCCCAGGAGTAGACGAGGGCGGCGTGCTGGAGCCGCCCTCGCGCTCGAATGTGGTGAACCTTTCGGTAGAGGTCGATGACCTCGAATCCCACGTTGTGTCGCGTCACCACGTAGGCCAAGCCCGGGTTGCCCAACCCGAAGATGGCCTTCACATCAACTCCCCTACGCCGCTCCCTCGCCTTCAGCCGCGGCCGGAGCCTCGGCGCCTTCCGCCGCCGCCTCGCCTTCGCCAGCCTCGGCCGCCTCGGCCGCCTCAGCGACCAGGCTGCGCGGCGCGATGACCGTCACGAGGACGCGCTCCGGCGGGAGCAACGGCTCCACCTTGCCGAAGTCGATGTCGCTGACGTGGACCGAGTCGCCGACGTCGAGCGCCGAGACATCGATCGTGATCAGGTGCGGGATGTCCTTCGACATGCCACGCACAGGAACGCTGCGGAACTGGACGTTCAGGATGCCGCCCGACTTGATGCCGATCGCGTCGCCCGCAAGTTTGACGGGCACGCTTAGCTTGAGCGGGTGGTTGGCCTCGGGGTGGTAGAAGTCGACGTGCAGCGGCTCGTCGGTGATGGCGTCGTAGTCGATGACCTTGATGAAGACGTCCATCTCCTTGGGCTTGCCGTCGCTCTGGAGCTTGAGCGAGATCCGCGAGCTGCGCGTGACTTTCGAGAACAGGACCAACAGGTCGCGCCGCGCGATGGCAATCGGCGTGCTCTCGATCGCCGGCCCGTACACGACGGCGGGGACAATGCCTTGCCGTCGGAGGACGCTCGCCTTGCCCGACGGTCTCGTCTTTGCTTCTAGCGTGTGCATGCTGACTCCTACATCCCTAGTAGTGCGGGAAGAGATGACTCACCGACTTGTACTCGAAGATTCGGTGGATGGTCTTGGCAAGGTGCTCGCCGACGGAGATGTACTCGACAATTCCACTCTTATCCGCTTCCTGGCGGAAGATGGTATTGGTAACGACCACGCGTTTCAAGGGAGACTCGGACAGCATTCGCAGCGCGTCCCCGGAGAACAGCCCGTGCGTCGTGTAGGCGCGCACGTCGCGCGCGCCGTGCTTGAGCAGCAGCTCCGCCGCCTTCACCAGCGTGCCGCCGGAGGACAGGATGTCGTCGACGAGAATCGTCCGTTTCCCCTTGACCTCGCCGATCACGTTCATGACATCGACCGTTGAGCCGTCATGGCTGCGGCGCTTCTCGAGGATCGCAAGCGGCAAATCGAGCTGGTCGGCCAGCATGCGCGCGCGGACCGCTCCGCCCGCGTCGGGCGAGACGATCGTCGCGTTCTCCAGGCCCTCGACATGCGTTCGGATGTGCTCGGCGAAGATCCAGTCGGCACGCAGGTTGTCGACCGGGATGTTGAAGAAGCCCTGGATCTGCCCGGCGTGGAGATCCATCGTCAGCATACGGTCGGCGCCGGCCGTCTCGATCAGGTTCGCGACGAGGCGCGCCGAGATCGGCACGCGGCCGGTGTGCTTGCGGTCCTGGCGCGCGTAGCCGTAGTACGGCACGACCGCGATCACCGTGCGCGCCGACGCGCGCCGCGCCGCGTCGATAATCAGCAAGAGCTCCATCAGGTGCTCGTTCACCGGCGGGCAGGTCGGCTGAATCACGAAGACGTCGGCTCCGCGCACCGTTTCGCGGATGCGCACGCCGATCTCCCCGTCGCTGAAGCGGTCGACGGCCGCGTCGCACAGTTCGATGCCCAGCGACGAGGAGACCTCCTGCGCCAGGGCGCGGTTCGCGTTCCCCGCTACCAGCTTCAGTTCTCGCTCGATCATCTGCCCTCCCCGGCCCTACGTCTGCTGCCGCTCCTTGTTCACCTGCCGAGCGCGTGCGATCGCCAGCTCGCCGGGCGGCACGTCGTCGGTGATGGTCGACCCCGCAGCGAGAAACGCGCGATCGCCGACGTTCACCGGCGCGACGAGCGAGACGTTCGTGCCGACGAAGGCCTCTTCGCCGATCACCGTGCGATGTTTGGCCCGACCGTCATAGTTGCACGTGACCACTCCCGCACCCACGTTCGTGCCGGCGCCAATGTCGGCGTCGCCGAGGTAGGCGAGGTGGCCCGCCTTGACGCCCGCGCCCAGCCGAGACGCCTTGACTTCGACGAAGTTGCCGACCCGCGCCCCCGGGCCGACGTCGCTGTGCGGCCGCAGGTGCGCGAACGGGCCGACCTGCGACGCCGCGCGCACGCGCGCGCCTTCGACGACCGAGTACCAGACACGGGCGCCGTCTTCGATCACGCTCGCCTCGATCCACGTGTCCGGCCCGATCGTGCAGCCTCGGCCGATCTGCGTATCGCCGACGACGTGGCTGTTAGGGTGCAGCGTGGTGCCCGCGCCCATCGTGACCCCATCCTCGACGTACGTCCGCTCGGGGTCAACGATCAGCGCGCCGTCCGCCGCAAGCGCGGCCGTCTTCCGCAGCCGCGCGATGCGCGAGATCTCGGCGTAGTCGGCCGGGCCGAGGAGCCGGACGAGGTCCTCCGCGTGGCGCGCCCGCCACGTCCCATCGTCGCACGGCACAGCGCGGGCGTCTGCTTCCAGCGCGCGGAGCGCGTCGACGAGTGCCCTGATGGCGTCGTCGCTCGACCGAAAGAGGGCGATGGCGCCCGTGGCCTCGAAGAACCGGCTTGCCCGACTCGCCTCGGCCGCCTCGACGAACTCGCGAACCGTAGGCGCCGTCAGAAGCGGCAGATCGCCGCACAGGAAGAGGATCGGGCGGCCCGCCGCCCATGTCGCCAGACGACCCGGCGCTTCGAGGCGTGTCGCGCTTCCGGACCACATCTCCGATGCCGCCGCGTCGGCGATGAGGAAGGCCGCCGCGACGCCCGCCTCGCGGAGCGCGCCGTGAACGCGCGCCAGGGACGGAGTGCCGTTGATCGACACGCCACATCGCTCTTGCCCCCACGGCCACGACGCCCCTGGGGTGGCCAGGACGACGGCCACGGTCTGTTGTGCGTTCATCTCGCTTCCCGGCTGGATGATACGCGAGTGCCAACGCGCACAGCAACCAGCGTCTGGCACGCCGCTCCCCGGACGGCGCGGGATGCGGTACACTCCGCCCCACCCAGAATCGAGGAGGTCTGACCATGGCGAAACGCGTCTTCTCGGGCATCCAGCCGACCGGAACGCTGCACATCGGCAACTACCTTGGGGCGATTCGTAACTGGGTTGGCCTCCAGCAAGACCACGACTGCATCTACTGCGTCGTCGACTACCACGCGATCACGATTGACGTGGATCCCAAGGAGCTGCGGGCCGCGTCGCGGTCCATGGCCCTCGACCTCCTCGCCTGCGGCGTCGACCCCGACCGGTCGATCCTCTTCGTGCAGGCCGACGTGCCCGCGCACACCGAACTCAGCTGGGTCCTCGGCTGTGTCACGTCCTACGGCGACCTGACGCGCATGACGCAGTTCAAGGACAAGTCCGAAAAACAGGAGTTCGTGACAGCCGGGCTGTTCACCTACCCCATCCTGCAGGCGGCGGACATCCTGATGTACAAGGCCCAGGGCGTGCCGGTGGGCGAGGACCAGGTGCAGCACCTTGAGCTCTCGCGTCGGATCGCGCGCCGGTTCAACGCCCGCTTCGGCGAGACGTTTCCCGAGCCTGAGCCGATCGTGACCGCCGGCGCGCGCATCATGTCGCTCGCCGACCCGACGTCCAAGATGTCGAAGAGCGCGGGGGAGACGCACTACGTCGGCGTGATGGAGGCCGAGGCGTCGATCCGCAAGAAGGTGCGCTCCGCAGTCACTGACGTCGGCCTCACGCCTGGCGAGACCATGTCGCCCGGCGTGGCGAACCTCTTCCAGATCCTCGAGATCTCCTGCGGGCTTCTCGGAGACCGCGCCACGGCTGCGGAACTCAAGGGCGAGTTCGCCGAGGGCAAGCTCCTGTACTCCAAGCTTAAGGACACGGTCTTCGACCGCCTGATGGGCGTCTTGCGCCCCATCCAAGAGCGACGGGCGAAGATCCAGGCCTCAGGCGAGGTCGACAACATCCTGGCCGACGGGGCCCGGCGCGCGTCGATGACGGCGGCCCAGACCCTGCGGGAAGTCCGCGAGAAGGTCGGCCTCGGCGCCGCGGCGTAAACCGCGCGTCGGAGACTCCACCGCAGCAGAGCAACCCGCGGGGCGAGAAGCCCAACGCAGGGCGCACAGAGGATCGCCAACTTCCGGCACGTGATCCTCTCCACTCAGCGTCCTCCGCTGTCCTCCGCGCGCTTTGCGTGCCAGCTGTTCTCGACACCGCCGAGGAATTCAGTGCAGAGGTCGCAGGGGTTTGGCGCTGAGGTCGCGGAGGAACGGCACCATCGGGCACGTCATCCTCTCCGCTCTGCGTCCTCCGCACTCTCTGCGTTTCGGCCGTCCCGCCTACCCGCGAACGCCGCCGCCGCGGACGAGCGACGCCATGCTCGTCCAGATCTCGCGCAGCGCGGCGGGGGACAGCGCCTCTCGCTCGGCCCAGGCGGGGTCGAGGAGCCCCTTCTCCGGAGGGACGCGAAATGGCTGCAGGACGTAGCGCTTCGCTCCCTCGAGCCACTGGGCGATCTTCAGCAGGTCCGACTCGGCGAGGCCGGGCGCAACGGTCGTCCGGAACTCGTAGTCCGGCGCGCGGGCGCGGATCACGCGCATCGAGTCCTCGATCGCCGCGAGGTCGACGGCCAGGCCGGCGAACGTCGGGTAGCGTTCTTGCGGCGCCTTGACGTCCATCGCCACCGTGTCGACCAGCTCGCGGGCGAACAGCTCCTCGAGCACGTCGGGTCGCGACCCGTTCGTGTCGAGCTTGACGAGGAGCCCGAGCGATCGGATGTCGTCGAGGAAGCTCGCGAGGTCGGGCGCGACCGTCGGCTCGCCGCCCGTGATCACGACGCTGTCGAGAAAGGCGCGCCGTTCGCCGAGCGCCCGCAGGACGTCGCCGCGCGCGAAGCGTTGCGGCGTACCCCGTTCCGGCAGGACGAGGTCGGGATTGTGGCAGAACGGGCAGCGGAAGTTGCAGCCGTGGAGAAAGACCACCGCCGCGACGCGCCCTTCGTGGTCAGAGAGCGAGAGGGGGACGAAGGCCGCGATCTGCACAGGGTCTCTGCTCCAGCCTCCTACGAGCGCGTCGCGCCGTGGGACACGAACGTCCTACGGTTGGCGAACTCCGCCCGCTTGCCGTCATTCCACTGCTCGACCGGCCGCAGGTACCCGACGACGCGCGAGTAGACCTCGGCCGGCGTCTGGCACATCGGGCACGCGCGGTGCTCGCCGCTGAGATAGCCGTGGTTCGGGCACACGGAGAACGTCGGCGTCAGCGTGTAGTACGGCAGGTGGAACGACTGCGCGATCTTGTGGACCAGGCGCTTCGTCGCTTCCGAATCCGGCAGCCGTTCGCCGAGGAAGCCGTGGAAAACCGTTCCCCCCGTATACTTCGTCTGCAGCGGGTCCTGCATCTGCAGCGCCGCCCAGAGATCGTCGGTCAGGCCCACCGGAAGCTGCGTCGAGTTCGTGTAGTACGGCACCTTGCCGCCGTGCGCCTCGAGGTTGTGGATGCGCAGGTCGGGGAACCGATCGAGATCCTTCTTCGCCAGCCGGTAGCTCGCGCCCTCCGCCGGCGTGGCCTCGAGGTTGTAGATCTCGCCCGACTCCTCCTGGTACGCACCAAGCCGCGCGCGCATCCAGTCGAGCGTTTCGAGCGCGAACGCCTGCCCCTCGCGGTCGGCAATCGTGCACCCCTTGAGGTTCAGGAGCGCCTCGTTCATCCCCAGGATGCCGATCGTCGAGAAGTGGTTGCGCCAGTAGCCGCCCTCCGCCTCGCGGATGCGCGTGAGGTAGTAGCGTGAGTAGGGATACAGGCCTTGGTCGGTCAGCTGCTCAAGCGTCTTGCGCTTGATCTCGAGCGCCTTGCGCGCCAGGTCCATCAGCTCGCCCAGTCGGCTGAAGAAGTCCGCCTCGCCCTCGGCCAAGTACCCCAGTCGCGGGAGATTGAGGGTCACCACGCCGATCGAGCCGGTCAGCGGATGGGCCCCGAACAGCCCGCCCCCACGGCTTCGCAGCTCGCGGTTGTCAATCCGCAGGCGGCAGCACATGCTGCGGGCATCCTCGGGCCGCATGTCGCTCCCGATGAAGTTCGAGAAGTACGGGATGCCGTACTTGGCCGTCATCGCCCACACCGGCTCGAGAATCGGGTTGTCCCAGTCGAAGTCCTCGGTGATGTTGTAGGTCGGGATCGGGAATGTGAACGGCCGCCCCTGCATGTCGCCTTCCAACATCACCTCGGCGAACGCGCGGTTGAACAGGTCCATCTCCGGCTGGTAGTCGCCGTAGCACGTCTTGTGGATGGCGCCGCCGAGGATCACCGGCTCGCCGGCCATGAACCGCGGCACCTTGAGGTCGAGCGTGATGTTCGTGAACGGCGTCTGGAACCCGACGCGCGTCGGAACGTTCATGTTGTAAACGAACTCCTGGACGTTCTGCTTGACCTCGTCGTACGACAGGCCATCGACGCGGATGAACGGCGCAAGGTAGGTGTCCACGTTCGAGAACGCCTGCGCGCCCGCCGACTCGCCCTGCAACGTGTACATGAAGTTCACGATCTGCAAGAGCGCCACGCGGAAGTGCTTGGCCGGCCGCGACTCGATCTTCCCGCGCACGCCGCGGAAGCCGCGCAGGAGGACGTCGCGCAAGTCCCACCCCACGCAGTACGCGCCGAGCGTGCCGAGATCGTGCAGGTGGAAGTCGCCTGACTCGTGGGCCGCACGGATCTGGGTCGGGTAGATCCGCCGGAGCCAGTACTGCGAGATGATCTTGTCGGTGATGTGCGTGTTCAGTCCCTGCAGCGAGAACGTCATGTTGCTGTTCTCGCGGACCCGCCAGTCGCGCTCGTTCAGGTAGTCCTCGACGAGCGGCATCTCCTCCAACAGCCCGCGCATCTCGCGCAGATCCTCGTGCTGCTTGCGGTAGAGGATGTACGCTTTCGCCGTGCGCGCCAGGCCGCGCTCGATGAGGGTCTCTTCGACGGTGTCTTGGATCTCCTCGACCGTCGGCGGCTCGCCGACGAAGCGAGCCGTCAGCGCGCCGATCACCCGATGGGCGACGCCTTGGGCGAGGTACTCGTCGCCCTCCCCAACTTCCTTCATCGCCTTCCAAACCGCAGTGGTGATCTTGGTCGGATTGAACGGAACAATGCGCCCATCGCGCTTGACGATGCACTCCATGAACAACTCCCCCCTCACCCGGAGAACACGCCTCGGCGCGGCCATCCTAGCTGCGCGCTCGGCCCGAGACAATCGCGGCCGCGGCGCCGCGAGATGCACAGAGATGCTTGCGCACGCGGTCCCACCGCCCGCGCTCTCGGCACGCGGACACTGGTCACCCCTCTGGCCAGGGGCGTTTCCGGATCCTTACAACCGGCCGCGCGCCACTGCGTTCTTGATTCGCGGCGGGCGCGTCGCTACCATCACCCGGAACTCCGTCCTAGGGGATCGATCAGGATCATTGCAGCGAGGTGAGTGCCATTCCGAACATTGCTTCTGCAAGCAAGCGTTTGCGACAGAGCGAGAAGAGAAAGGGCTTGAACCGGTCACGCAAGGCGGCCCTCAAGCGCGTAGTCAAGCAGCTTCGCCTGCACATTGATGCCGGCGAGAAGTCCGAGGCCGTCTCCCTGCTGCCGCAGCTGGCCAAGGCGGCGGACAAGGCGTCCAAGCGCAACACGATTCACAAGAACCGCGCCGCTCGGATCAAGTCTCGTTGGGTAAAGAAGGTTCAGGCCCTGTAGGAGGCTCTGGCATGCGTCGCATCGACTTCCTCGGCAAGGCGAAGTTCCTGGTCCCGCTTTCGCTTCTCCTGGTGATCGGGGGCGCGGTCCTCGTCATTCCTTCGATTCGCGGCCTCAACATGGGCATCGACTTCACCGGCGGAACGCAGTTCACCGTGAAGTTCGCCGACCGCGTCGACTCGGCGGCCATCCGCAACGCCCTGGGAACCGTCGATGCCGGCCAGCTTGACCTGCGCACCAGCCAGATCCAGAGCGCCGGCCCGAACACGTACACCATCACGGCCCAACTCCTCAACGTCGAAACGGACCAGGCGGTCATCAACGACCTCGAGGCCGCGTTGAAGAAGACGTTCCCGGGCGCCACCGTGGCGCGCGAACTGATCGGACAGCAGATCAGCCACGAACTCGCGCAGAAGGGGTTCCTCGCGATCCTGATCGCGATGGCCGCGATGCTTGTCTACATCTCGTGGCGTTTCCGCCTGCGCTACGCCGTGGCGTGCATTGTCAAGCTCGTGCACGACGTCGTGATCGCGCTCGGCCTCTTTGCCTTGTTCCGCCTCGAGTTCAACCTCGAGACGATCGCAGCGTTCCTGACGATCATCGGCTACTCGCTGAACGACGTCATCGTCGTCTTCGACCGCGTGCGCGAGAACCTCAAGCTCGACCAGCGCCGCTCGCTCTACGACACGATCAACCTGAGCGTCAACCAGACGCTCATCCGCACGATGATCACGGCCAACGGCACGCTCCTCGCCGTGACGGTTCTGCTCGTCCTCGGCGGCCCCGTGCTGCGCGGCTTCTCGGTCGCGATGCTCGCCGGGATCATCATCGGGACGTACTCGTCGTGGTTCATCGGCACGCCGTTCCTCAACTGGTGGGGAAGCACGTTCGACAAGGGCGGATCTCGGGCGAAGGCCTAGATGCGATCCCTTCTCCGCGACAAGCGGGAGTGGCGGCTCGCCGCTTCCCCTGACGCGAACCTCATCGATGCCATCCGCGTGTCCCTTGGGTGCTCGACGGCCATTGCCGTCCTGCTCGCGCAGCGTGGCGGGACGACCTGGGACACCCTGATTGACCCCGGCATCGAACGATTCCACGCTCCCGCAGCGCTGCCCGACATCGACCGCGCGACGGCGCGCATCGTCCAGGCCATCCAGCGCGGCGAGCGCGTGTTCATCCACGGCGACTTCGACGTGGACGGGCTGACCGGAGCCGCCGTCCTCTACCGCACCCTGCGGCCTCTCCTGCCGCCAAACTCCGTCAAGGTGGAGGTCAGCGACCGCACCGCCGGCCACGGCCTGTCGCGGCCGTTCGTCCTGCGCGCGATCGACGAGGGGTTCACGCTCGTCATCACCGCCGACTGCGGCGTCGCCAGCCACGCCGAGATCGCCGAGCTGGCTGCGGCCGGCATCGACACCGTAGTGACCGATCACCATCTGCCCGGCGACGACCTTCCCCCCGCCGTGGCCATCGTCGACCCGCACCGTGCCGACCACCACTACCCGAACCATGACCTCGCCGGCGTCGGCGTGGCCTACAAGCTCGCCTGTGCGCTACACGATCGCCTCGGCCGACCCGCGCCGAGCGCGCTCCTCGATCTCGTGGCGCTCGGCACCATCGCCGACCTCGTCCCCCTGTGCGCGCGCGGCGACAACGAGAACCAGCGACTCATCCGCGAGGGATTCCGCCTGCTGTCAACCGGCCAGGCGTCGTCGCTCGGGCTGCGCACCCTGATGGCCAAGCTGTCGATCAACCCCAAGAAGCTCACCACGAGCGACTTCGGCTACCTCGTCGCCCCCAAGTTGAACGCCGCCAACCGCGCCGGCGATCCCAAGGTGGCATTCCTCCTCCTGATCACCGAGGTCGCCGACCAGGCCGAGTACCTCGCCGAGATCCTGCTCGACTACAACCGCGACCGTGAGATCGCCCAGAACGACCTCATCGCCCAGGCCGAGACCATGATTCGCGACGAGGGCATGGACCCACAGGAAGACGGACTCCTCTGCCTCGTCGGCAAGTACTGGAACGAGGGCATTCTCGGGCTCGTCGCGTCGAACCTCGCCGAGCGCTACCGCGTGCCGACGTTCGTCCTCTCCCGCGGCGACCGCGTGTCGCGCGGCTCGTGCCGCAGCGTCGGCGACTTCGACATCAGCGCCGCGCTCGACGCCGTCGCACCCCTCCTCCTCCAGTACGGTGGGCACAAAATGGCCGCCGGGTTCTCCGTGGCCAACGAGTCCCTGCAAGAGCTGGAGGACAAGCTCGCCGCGTACGTCGCCGAGCACCGCAGCTCCATCGCCGCGTTCCATCCCGAGAACATTGACACCGAAGTTGAGCTCGCCGACGTCGACCTGCGGTTCTACACCAACCTTGCATCCCTCGCCCCGTACGGGCCGGGCAATCCCCCACCGCGGTTCCTGTTGCGCGACTGCCTATTCGACGGCCTCAGCCTCGTCGGCAACCACCGCCAGCACTTGAAAGGCCGCGTCGTCCAGAACGGCATCGCCGTACCATTCATCGCCTTCCGCCTCGGCAAGCACCTCGAGACCTTCGAGAGCACGTCCCATCTCGACCTCGTGTGTCAGATCGGCTACGACGACTGGCGGAACGACATCCAAGTCCAAGGCATCGACCTCGTCCAACCCGCCTAACCGGTGGGGTCTGGTCTTGCAATCACTCATCGGTCCTTCTCGTCATCGGCCGTGTCCGGCCGACACTGCGCCGCGCCTGCCCATGCACCGGCAGGTTTCGGACGCGGGCCGCTTCGGCTGCAGCTTCGGCCGCCAAGCGGAGCTGCCGCGGCACCGTGCGAGGCCGACGATGGGTGTCAGGGATCTTCCCGCTGTGGCTCTACGGGGCCACGTGGAGCCCGGCGAGCAGACGGATTCATGCGTGATTGCAAGACCTCGTACATTGCCGAGTCGATGACGAAGTCGGTTGCTCTCTAGACTGGTGACGGATGGAGAGTCTGCCGGGTGGGCAGGTCGAGCAAGACTGGAACGACAGCAATGTCAGTTCGTGGGTCAGGTGGACCGCCCTCCCACAAGCCCGGACAGCATCTGGAGCGCAGCTCTCG
>JBFYQX010000038.1:0-2568 GCA_041302525.1 Candidatus Bipolaricaulota bacterium
AGAACTTGGCGACTACTGGAACGTCAAGAAGCAAGATCTGCCCCCGCGCCCCCGCTTCGAGTGCTTTCCTTAGCTGAGGCAACGACCCCAGCTCGAGTACCTTTTTCGTGAGGCAATGCGCGACAGGACGATGGGGCTGTATCCTCATTCTCCGTCTTCCTGTCCTCTTTGCACCCTCCCTGACGCGCTGGTAGGAAAAGGCTACCCTCGCTCCATGAGCCAGCCGGTGAAGCTCTCCGACGATCTTGTTCTCGACGCGCGCGTGGTGGGAAGGATCGTGCGTCGCTCGATCGCCGCGCAGTTGATCGGAGCCTCAGGCCTCCCGCGGAGTACTCGGCGCAGGATCCACAAGACTCCAGATCCTCGCTCAGTCGAGGCTGTCAAGCAGGCGCATGAAGTTGCGCTTCCTGCCGAACTCCTTGCGGAGCTCTGCCACATACGTCTGGAACTGGTCCTCCTGCCCCATCCTCGAGAAGAGGGCACGAATCCTCTTGACGAACTCGAACGGTTCTCTATAGGAGCCGCCCGTCGCGCGGACAAGGTTGAGAACCTCGGCCTGATAGATGGGAAGGGAGCCCTCGGGGTGGGTCGTCTCCCGCACTTGAGCGAGGGCGAGCCATTGCCATCGTGGACAGCCGTGCTCGCACGCCTCTGCCCACGCAGCTTCGACGTCCTGCTCCCACAAGTAGAACCCTACGAGCTGAGAGTTGTAGTCCGGCATGGGGAACGCGGGCGGCCGGACCCCGGAGACTGCGTGCCGAGGCCGTGACGCTCGGGCGTCTCTCAAGGATTCCAGATGGCCGACCGCTTCGCCTCGCCAGTGCGGCCACTCTCCAACTTGATCGGCATGCGCCTTGAGATGCTCGTACGACGGCACGTCCGGCGAGCAGAGGAAGGTTTGCCACACCATGGCGAGGGCGTCGTGATGTCGCCCGAGCCGGCTGTACTCGAGAGCGAGGAAGTCGCGCACGCGATCATCCTGGCTCGCGGGGAACGTCTCCACTCCTCGTTCCGCCCAAGCAAGCGCCTTCTCCACCATTCCGGCCTTCTTGTAGGCCTCCGCGATCTCGAGGTACTGGTACGGACCTGAAAGGTTGCGGCTCATCACGGCAACGAGGGCCTCGATATCGCCGCTGGCTCTTGCCAGGGCTTCCATGATCGCAGTGAGTCGGAACCGTGGGTGTTCGTAGGCTGCGCTTTCTTGTCCGGTCTCGAGTTGGGGCACCTCTCGCCATTGCGCCTCCGCCAGCCGCCGGTACTCCGCAAGGCCGACGTCCCTCAGGACGTCGGCGTAGGTCTCCGCAGCGCCGTAGAACGTGTCCCACTCGGTTTCCAGCTCCCACTTGAACAGGTGCCGCGCCAACTTGACGGGGTCGGGGCGCGCCGCGAGACAGGCGGCGTGATGCAGGCTCTGGAGGTCGTCCATGATCGGGCGCATGTGGCCGGCGGAGTCGTCCATGTGCAGGAGAGCGCGTTCGACCCGCCGCAGCGCGTGCTCGATCAGTTCGATCGTCTCCCGCGGGAAGCCCTGCCCCAGAACCTTGGCGATGGCGGCGACGGCCGCGTGGATGCCGCGCGCGAAGGAGTGCGATTCGTCGTAACGGACGTAGCTGCCGGTTCGTGTGGCCGCGGTGATCGACCGCTTCATCGTTGCCACGTCGACTGTTCCGCCGCCATGAGCAGCTTCCATCGTCAGAGAGCGCAACAGTCTCTCGTCCTCCGCAGCCGCGTTCAGCACGATCTCGACCAGCTCGGACGGATCCCTCTCTAGCAGATGCTTCCGGATGCGCTGGAGAGCCCGATCGTAGGCATTGTCGCCAAGCGCGCCGGGCGGGGACGCCTTTGCGCCTGAAGCGGCGCGCGGCGTCGCAGCCGCCTCGGGTCCCTCGATGCTTGCGAGGCCTACCGCGACGCAATGCTTGCAGAAGATCCCACCCAGGCCAATGGGACATGAGCATGCCGAGTCCAGCCGACCCCCGCGTCGCGTGAGTCGAACGCGGTAGAGGAACTCGCCCTGCACGCTCGCCACCACCGACTCCGCGTCGCGGACGAGGTCGAGCACCCGCCCGCTCTCGAAGTACTCCAGCCCCCGCGTCCAGGAGCCCGGATCGGCGATCTCGCGAAGCTCGTCTCTTGTTATCTGCATGCTTCTCGCTCCCAGCAGCGCCCTCATTGCGGCTCCCAGTGTGGCAGCGGCGGCAACGGATGCCCTCGCGGCGTGGGCACATCTTATGCCTTGATGTTTCCTGCGTCTCCCATGCGGTGTTGGCTTGGTCGGGAGCCACGGGCCCTTCGCCGAGCTGAAGCCACTCCTCTTGGATTTCGAGAGGCTGACGTAGTTTCCGCGTCACGAGCGTCTCACGGCGCGGCCGAGCTTGGCGAAGCTCTTCGCCAAGGTTCCCGGCAAACCCACGCGCAATGCCCGCATCCACGATGCCCTGCGCCTACACGCTCCAGGAGGTAGCCGATGTGGCGGGCCTCCACTACTCGACCGTGAGCCGGATCGCGAAGCGCATGGCCGCCCTGCGAGACGGGGGGGGGCGATCTAGCGCGCGGGCTTGACGGGTA
>JBFYQX010000088.1:0-6981 GCA_041302525.1 Candidatus Bipolaricaulota bacterium
GGCGCAGCGCCGTCGAGTCGCGGATGCGGCAGCGGATCCACCTTGATTCGGTTCCCTGGGCGGCTCCTTCTGAAGCTGTGCCTCACCTCGCAGCGCTGCATCGTGCGGTGCTCGAGGATCGGTGGGTAAGGGTGACGTTCCTGCGTGCGGGAGGCGTGAAGTCCGTGCGCCAGATCGCGCCGTACGGTCTTGTAGCGAAGGCGACCACGTGGTACGTGGTCTGGGCGGGTGAAGACGGGAGGCTCCGCGTGGATCGCGTGACGCGTGTCTTGGAGGCCACGCTATCGCAGGCCGTGTTCACACGTCCGGTCGACTTCAGCTTGTCCGGATTCTGGGCGGAGTGGTGCCGTCGACAGGAATCCGGCGAGCCCTGGGTTGCCGTCACGGCCCGCGTGTCCGCGGCGGCTCTGGGCGAACTGGAGAGGGCGACGGGACTGCGTCTCGGACTCTGTCCGGAGCTTGATCAATCGCCGGACGCGCTCCGGCCCCGCGGCGTGCGCATGCGCTTCGCCACGATGCAGGAGGCGCGCTCCTACCTCCTGGCCTTCGGAGCCAGCGTGGAGGTTCTCGATCCGCTGGCGCTTCGGCTCACTCTGGCTGACTTCGCTGAGCAGGTGCTTCGTGTCTACAGAGACTTGGCCGCAGAGACGCCGGCGCCGAAGACGTCGCGCGAGGCGAGTGAGGGGCATGCACGGGCGGCGTAGAATCTTCGCTGTGGAGGGAAGCCAGATGAGAGGATTCGAGAAGTACCTGGCGTTGTGGGTGGCGCTGTGCATGGGACTTGGCCTGCTCTTGTCCCAGACAGTGCCGAGCATCGGCGAAGCGATCAACGCGCTCCAGATTCACGGAGTGTCGATCCCGATCGGCATCTGCCTCTTCCTCATGATGTACCCGGCGATGCTGAACCTGCAGTTCTCGGAGCTGCGAAAGCTGCGCCAGAACCCGAAACCCATTCTCCTCACGCTCTTCTCGAACTGGATCCTCGCTCCGCTCCTCGCGGCCGGGCTGGCTGCCCTCTTCTTGCGCGGGAATCCCGAACTGATGGTCGCCGTCATCCTGCTCGGCGCTAGCCCGTGCACGGCGATGGTGCTCGTGTGGGGGAAGCTTGCCGGCGGGAATCAGGAACAGAACGTCGTCAACACGAGCCTGAACACGATCACGATCATGGTTCTCTACGTGCCCGTGGTGTCGCTTCTGACGGGGATCCAGAACATCCCGCTCGACCGAGCGCTTCTTGCGATCTCGGCCGGGGTCTTCATCGGCGCGCCGCTCGTCCTCGGCGTCGTGACGAAGCAGCTGTTGGTGCGCGCGAAGGGACCGGAGTGGTTCGAGAAGGCTTATCGGCCACTTGTGGGCAAGGTGGCGATCGTCGCGCTGCTTGTGACGCTGGTCGTCCTATTCGCGCTGAACGGCGAAGTCCTGCTCCACCATTTCGACCAGCTTCTTCTCGTGTCGGCGCCGCTCTTGATTGGGTTCGCGGTCATCGTTGGATTCAACCTCCTCGCGACGCGAGCGCTTCGGCTCGGGTACCGGGAGGCGATCATCACGGCGATCATCGGCTCGTCGAGCCACTTCGAGATCGCGATCGCTTCCGCAATCGCCATGTACGGCGTCGGCTCGTACGCGGCACTCGGGACGACGATGGGCCTGTTCTGGGAGGTGCCGATCATGCTGAGTCTCGTCTATGTCGGGAAGGCGCTCGATCGGCGCGGGTTCTGGCGCCCCCGCCTTGCGGAGCGCGCGCGGTGATCTGCCGGCTTGAAGAGCTGTCGATGAACGCCTGGCCGGCGCTCGAGACGGTCGCCTCCGATGGTTGGGTTCTGCGCTTCTCTGGCGGCTACACGCGTCGAGCGAACTCCGTCCACCCGCTCGCGCCGGGGACGAGGCATCTGGGCGACAAGATCGACGAAGCGGAGTGCATGTATCGTGCGCGGAACCTGCCGACGATCTTTAAGCTCACGGCCCGCAGTCTGCCGAGCGGATTGGAGCGTGCGCTCGTCGAGCGCGGCTACATCGAGGAAGCGCGGACAGCGGTCCACGTGGCCGACGTCGCGTCGAGCGAGGAAGACGTCGCGGTTGAAATGGAGTGGTCGAGGGCGCGTTCCTGGAGTGACGGCTTCCATCGCATGAGCAGCATCCCAGCTGAACGGCGGGTGCTGCACGACAAGATCCTATCGTCGATCTCACTTCCTACAGGCTTCGCCTGGGTCGAGGAGAAGGGGAAGACCGTCGGCTGCGGACTCGGAGTGGTCGAAGGTAACTGGCTTGGCATCTTCGACGTCGTCGTGGCCCCCGAGGTGCGTCGACGAGGAATCGGCGAGCGGCTGACGCGCGGTGTCATGGCCTGGGGACACAAGATGGGAGCCAAGAAAGCCTACCTCCAGGTGATGTCCGACAATGCGGCGGCGCTTGCGCTCTACGGAAAGCTCGGCTTCCGCGAAGCCTACCAGTACTGGTATCGCGTGCGTGACCTGGTCAATCGAGGAGTTCCGGAGCCGGACGTCGGCCTCGGTTTCTCGTATCAGGCGACAAAGGGCGGCGATGTCCTCATCCGCAGAGACGGGCGCATCGTGACGCAGCTGCGGAAGGATGCGGCGCGCGAGTTCCTTGCTGATGCCGAAGGTGCGCGCCTCCAGGAACAGCAGGAACTGATGGCTCGGTACACGGGCAACTACAAGCGGGGCAACGAACGCCTCGCAGAGCGACACCCTCGTCACAGCGGGTAGGATTCGCGATCCCAGCGCTAGCGCGCGTGGACGAAGAACTCGACGTTCCCCTTCTCGCCCTCGATGGGCGAGACCATATCCTCGATGACGCGCCAGGGTGTCTCGGTGTCTATGAACCGAGACACGTCGTTCAGAGCGCGGGCCTGAAGCGCAGCATCGCGGACGACGCCCGTGTGCGGCAGCGCGTCTTTGCCCACCTCGAACTGCGGCTTGACGAGCAGGACGAGCTCGCCGCCGCGCCGCACGATGTCGACGAGCGGCGGCAGGATGAGCTTGAGCGAGATGAACGAGACGTCGGCGACGACAAGATCGATGGGCTCTCCGAGGTCGCGCGGCTCGAGGAAACGGGCGTTCAACCCTTCGCGTACGACGACGCGCGGGTCACTGCGCAGCTTAGGATGGAGTTGGTCGTGCCCAACGTCGATCGCAAAGACCCTCGACGCACCGCGCTGGAGCAGGCAGTCGGTGAACCCGCCGGTCGAGGCGCCGACATCGAGGCACACGCGGCCCTTGGCGTCAACGCGAAACTGCTCGAGCGCCGCCTCGAGCTTCTCGCCGCCGCGGCTGACGTAGGCCTCGTAGCCGAGGATTTCGATCTGGGACTCCGGGTCGATGGGATGTCCGGGGCGGTCGATGATCTGGCCGTTCACCTTGACACGGCCGGCCTCGATCATCCGCTGGGCGCGCGTGCGGCTGCGGATCAGGCGACGCTCTTTGATCACCTTGTCGAGCCGCTTCTTCGTCGCGCCAGATGCGGCCTCGCTGCGATGATCGTCGCGGGCGGTCGCCCTATCGTGCGGCAACGCCCGCCTTTGACTCGACGTACGCAGCGAGGCCGGCCTTCAGCACCTCGACGGCACGCACTAGCTTTGGCTCCTCGAGCACGTAGGCGATGCGGACCTCGTTCTTGCCACGGCCGGGCGTGGCGTAGAAGTCCGCGCCGGGGGCGACCATGACGGTCTCGCCGTCCTGTTGGAAGTCGGTGAGGAGGAACTTGGCAAACGCTTCCGAGTCATCGACCTGGGGAAACTTGACGAAGATGTAGAACGCCCCTTCGGGCTTGCGGCAGACGATCCCGGGGAGGGCCTGCAGCGCGGCGAACATCGTGTCGCGGCGCGCGTGGAACTTGCGCACGATCTCGGCGATGTCCTTCTTGTGATCCTTGTCGCGCAGGAAGGCCACCAGCCCGAGTTGCTCGAAGGTGGGCGGCGATAGGCGGATCTGGCAGAGCTTGTTCACCGCGGCCAGCACGTCGCGGTTCCGCGTGGCAAGGCATCCGATCCGGGCGCCGCACGCCGAGAGGCGCTTGGAGATCGAGTCGACGAGGATCGCGTGCTGCGCTGCCTCGGGAAACGACATGATGCTCACGGCTTCCCCGTCGTACATGAGTTCCCGGTAGGGTTCGTCGGAGATGATGAACAGGTCGTGCTTGAGCGCGAGCTGGACGAGTCCAGCGATCTCGTCGCGCGTGTAGCCAACGCCGGTCGGGTTGGCTGGGTTCGAGAACAGGATCGCGCGCGTTCGCGGCGTGATCAGCTTCTCGATCTCAGACGAGGGCGGGAGATGGAAGCCGTCCTCGACGCGCGTCGTGATGGGGACCACGCGGTTGCCGTTCATGATCGAGTGCCCCGCGTAGTTCGGGTAGAAGGGCTCGGGGATCAGCACCTCGTCTCCAGGGTTGCATGTGGCCTGGAGCGCGAAGCAGAACGACTCGCTGCCCCCGATGGTCACGATCAGCTCGTCGTGCCCGAGCGGGATGCCGAGGTCGCCGTAGTAGGCGCACATGGCGTCGATCGTCTCGGCGATGCCGGTCGCCGGGCTGTACGACAGGACGTCGACCTTGGCGCGGCGGACCCCCTCCATGAACGATGCCGGCGTTGGGATGTCCGGCTGACCGATGTTCAGGTGGTACACGGCGATGCCGCGTTTCTTCGCGGCGTTGGCCAGGGGGGTGAGACGTCGAATCGGTGAGCCCTTCAGGGACTTGGCGCGTTCGGAAATGCTAAGCATGATCGAGAAGCCACACCTCCAACACCTCGGGCAGCGTCTCGCTTGTCAAGACGACGCTCGAGTTTCCGATGTGTCGAACATTGTCCATGGTCCGCAGAAAGTCGTCCACCGGGGCGATGGGCCAATCGCAGGTCGCCTGCGTCTGGTAGTGCATGGGGAAGACCAGTCGCACGCTGGGGAGGCTTCGGGCCACCGCCACCGCCGTCTGCGCGTCGAGCGTGTAGCGCCCGCCGACCGGCAGGAAGAGCACGTGGGCGTCGCGGAGCGCCGCCCGCTGCGCAGCATCGAGCGGCGTGCCGAGGTCGCCCAGATGTGCGAGGCGAAGGCCCTCGAGGGTGACGGCGTAGATGGTGTTCGGTCCGCGTTGTGTGCCTCCGGCGGCGTCGTGCCACGAGGCGATGCCGAGGATCTCCACGCCGATCGCGTGGTGGATGCCCGGGCCACGGACGGGCGTGGGACGTCCGCCGACCCGATCGACCGCGTTGTGGTCGAAGTGGTCGTGACTCATCGTCACGATGTCGGCCCTCGTGGGAGGAAATGCGTAGGGGATGTCAGCGGCAAACGGGTCCATGACGACGCGGGCCTCGCTCGCCTCGACAGCGAAGCAGGCGTGGCCGAGGTACGTGATCCTCACGCCCCAGCCGCCTTGTCGGCTGTGGCCAGCATGCGCACGATCAGATCCTGGTAGCCGATGCCGGCGGCCTGCGCGGACCGCGGCAGGTCACTCATCGGCGTCATGCCAGGAAGGTTGTTCACCTCGAGGACGTAGGGGACGCCGTCTGTTCCGAGACGCACATCGACGCGTGAGTAGCCGTAGCAGCCAAGTGCCTCGTGTGCGCGCAGGGCCACGTCTTGCACGAACGCGGTCGTCGCCGCGTCGAGGGGCGCCGGGGTGAGAAACTCGGCGACGCCGTCGGTGTACTTCGCCTCGTAGTCGAAGAAGCCTCGCGGGGAGCGGATCTCGACAATCGGCAAGGCGATGTGCCGCTCTCCCTCGAGCAGGATGCCGACCGTCAGCTCGCGCCCGGCGACGAACGCCTCGACCAGCAGGGTCTTGTGCTCGGCGAGGACGGAAGACGCCTTCTCCCGAAGCTCCGCTGGGTTGCTAACCACGTGAACGCCGAGCGTCGAGCCGCTGTTCGTCGGTTTGACGACCACGGGGAGAGGCAACGCGGCCTGCACATCGTCCAGAAACCGCTCGAGATCGTGTCCGCCGAACGCCTGACCTGGCGGGGTCGGGATGCGCTTCTGCTGCAGGATCGCCTTAGTCTCGCCTTTGTCCATGGCGCGCGAGCTGGCCAAGGCGTCGGACCCCGTGTACGGGATTCCCAGCACGTCGAGCAAGATCTGGACTGTGCCGTCCTCGCCGCTGCCGCCGTGGAGGCAGGAGAAGACCACGTCGACGCCCGCCAGTCGAGGCACGAGGTCGTCGAGCGAGTCGATGACGATCAGTTCCGCTCGGTAGCCGAGGGCCACGAGCGCGCGATGGACGTGCTCGCCCGACACCAGAGACACAGCGCGCTCAGGCGAGTCGCCCCCCGCAAGCACGGCGATCCGACGACGATCCCTTGCGATCTCGGTCATGCGGCCGAGTATACTCCGGCTGGCGGGGCGGCCCACGCGCCGGGCGCGGATGGAGAGGAAGCGAGATGGGGTGAGATCCCCAGCGCTTCCTTGACAACGCTCGGAGGGGGGTCTATACTCCCGCAGCTGTTGGTCCTTGAAAAGTGGATAGCGTGGTTAAGTGTTCTTTGCGAGCACCCTGATCATTCAGTGATCAACTCGAATCGAAAGTTTAAACCAAGAGAGTTTGATCCCAGCTCAGGATGAACGCTAGCGGTGCGCCTAACACATGTAAGTCGTGCGATCGAGCCGAACAGAGTCCCTTCGGGGGCAAAGATTGGTGACGGAGCGGCGGACGGGTGAGTAACGCGTGGCTAACCAACCCTCTTGACGGGCACAACCACCCGAAAGGGCGGCTAATACCCGATGTTGTCTGGAACCGATGGGTTCCTTTCCAAAGGCGGTCCTGCCGCCGCAAGGGGATGGGGCTGCGTCCTATTAGCTAGTTGGTGAGGTAATGGCCCACCAAGGCTGCGATGGGTAGCTGGTCTGAGAGGACGGCCAGCCACATTGGGACTGAGATACGGCCCAGACTCCTACGGGAGGCAGCAGTGGGGAATCTTGGCCAATGGACGAAAGTCTGAGCCAGCGACACCGCGTGGGGGATGAAGGCCTTCGGGTT
>JBFYQX010000113.1:0-3086 GCA_041302525.1 Candidatus Bipolaricaulota bacterium
ACGAAGTTCTACGGACTGTCGACGTGCGTCTGGTGTCGAAAGGCGCGCCAGCTCCTCGAGGAACTTGGCGTGCCCTTCGAGTACGTCTACGTCGATCTCGTGGCCGGGCAGGAGCGGGACTCCGTGGTTGGGGAGTTGGCTCGGCTCGACCTTGGAGAGACGTTCCCGACGCTCGTGATCGATGGGCGGACGTGCATCGTCGGGTTCAAGCCGGACGAGATCCGCCGGGCGCTTCTCCCATGAGCGACGCCCCCTCTTCGTCCGTCGATGCCGTGCGAGCGCAGCTCGAGCGAGACGCCGAAGGCGCCGGATACCACCTGAACCCCGACACCCGGTTTGTCCGCGATCTGGTCGACGGGCTTCTCACGAACAGGCGGCGGTACGGATACCTCGCCTGCCCGTGCCGGCTCGCGACAGGGATTGCCGACGAGGACCGCGACATCGTCTGTCCGTGCGACTACCGGGACGCCGACCTCTTGGACTGGGGGAGCTGCTACTGCGGCCTCTACGTCTCCGACGAGGTGAGGCGGGGACAGAGAGCGCTCGCGCCGGCGCCCGAACGGCGTCCGGCGAAGGCGCTGCGCACGCCGCCCCAACTGCTGGGATCGTCGCGAAGACTCGAAGGCACGGTTCCGGTGTGGCGCTGCCGGGTGTGCGGCTACCTGTGCGGTCGCGAGCGTCCACCGGCGGTCTGCCCGATCTGCAAGGCGACGGCGGACCGGTTCGAGCCCTTTCGGTAGGCTTGGCGGTCGGCTCGATGCCGCGAAAGCGCTGTCAGGGACGAGAAATCCGACGGTCGTAGGCGCACGCTCGAGCCCCGAGTGGTACACGCCCAGACCACAGGGCCTTCACAGACCCTTCAACTGGGCGACGTACCTTTCTTGATGTACGAGAGCTAGGCAACACTCACACTCCTAGTCGAGAGGGTCCAGGGCAAGAGGGGAGTCCTGGACCCTCTGCCTTTGTAGAAAACGCCTCGTCCCGCCGGCCTTGCTCCACGGACCCGCCGCGGGCGGGCGCTCAGTTGCTGGTGGGCGCACTCGGCGGGCGTTGCTTCGAGTAGATCGCTCGGAACTTGCCCGACGGCTCGACGGGCAGGTCCTCGACGAACTCGATCTCGACCTGGAGATCTGGATCGAGGCGCCGAAGCGATGCCGCGATCCGCTCGGCGATGGGCTCCCGGCTCTCGCGCTTCTGGATCACACGCACGCGGAAGCGGCCGTCCTCCTCCTGGACAACCTGATAGCGTCGCACAGCGTAGCCGGCAGCGTCCTCGCCAAGGGTGGCAAGGGCGATCAGGCTGTCGACGCTGCGGGGAGAAATCCGGCGACCGTCCGTCGTCCAGAGGTAGTCGCCCTCGCGGCCTTCGATCGGAGACAGAGACGGGCCACGGTGCCCGCAACAGCAGGGCTCTTCGGCTTCGGGCAGCAGGGCGGCCCGGTCGCCGAGCTCGTATCGGATGAACGGCATCGTCCAGTTGTAGAGGTTCGTCAGCACCACGCGGCCTGCGACTCCCGGCGCGCAGCGCCGGCCGTCAGCGACCACCTCGACGATGCAGGCGTCTGTGTTTACGTGCAGAAGCGTTGGGTTGTCAGGGCACTGCCACGCTACGTTTCCCACTTCGTCGCAGTTGTAGTAGTCAACGACCCTGCAGTGGAATACCTCCTGCAGATGCGCCCGAGTGGCCGCGTGCAGCACCTCGCCGCGCGAGACGACGAGGCGCGGAGCGACCACGGCTCGGTCCTCTTCCAGGCGGTCGGCGAGGATCTCGAGGCACGACGGTGGGCCGGTGATCACGTCCGGCCGCGCAGCGATTGCTCGCTTCGCCTGTTCGGGCGGCGGCATGAGGCGGGGGATCCGGACGACGCGCGCGAAGAGAAAGTTCTGCCCGAGCCCTCGACGCCGCAGCGCCACTTCCCCGGTGCCGACCTCGGCGATCGTGAAGGGAATCGGGAGCCGGGCATTCCGGCGGATCGCCTGAAGGAGAAGAACTCGGCGGTAGAGCGACTCGGCGTGGCTCATGAAGATGTCGATCGGCGTCCCCGTCGTTCCGCTCGTCTGGGCGCGACGGCACGCCGCGGGATCGGTCCCGGCGCGGAGGTAGTCGGCTTGACGCGCCGACGCGAGCGCCTGTCGATCCGAGAGGGGAAGGCGCTCAAGGTCGGCGACGCTCCGAATCATGCCCGGGCGGACGCCGGCGGCGTCCATCCGCGCGCGGAAGAGGGCGACGTGAGCGTAGGCATCGTCCACCAGCCGTCGAAGCGCCGCATCGATCCCGCGCCGCCTCTTGCCGAGCGCGAACCGCCTCGGATCTCCTCTCCATCGCGGCATCCCGGTGACCCGCCTCCCGCGTCCGACCTTCTCGGCTCATAGTATGAGAGGCCAAGTGCGGCCCGCCAATCCGCGACGGCGGGCTTGGACCGGGTCGGATCGCAGGACCCGAAGCGTCAGTCTCTCTCGGCGGTCCGAGTGAACCGGACTTCGAGGAAGTCGGTGAGCGGACGGTACCCCATGCGCTGGTAGATGCGGTTCGACGTCGGGTTGTCGAGGTTCGTGAACAGCGTGCAGAACCGCCTTCCTGACTCGAGAATCCGCTGACTGAGAGTCGCGACGCATGCCGATGCGTATCCGTGCCCCCTCTTTCCCGGGGGCGTGTAAACGAGGCTCACGGAGCCGCCGTGCGGCGTAGCCCGTGTCGACGCGGCCATGGAGACAAGGCCTCCGTCGTCCCAGACGAGAAGCGTGCGGGCTGCGAGGTGGCGAGCGACGAGCGCGATCGCGTCGCTCGCCGGCGAACTCGGGATCGCCTCGGCACTGAACGCATCGACCCATCCCGCAAGCAGCTCCGCGTCGGCGATGTCGGCCCACCTTGCCCGTCCGGGGACACCGACGGGGTGCGTCACATCCGTGAGTTGATAGAGGCGCTGGCGCATCGTGACCCTATGCCGGACGCGTTGCGACGCCGACCACCACTCGGCGAACCCGAGACCGGTGTCGCTCTCCGCGTTCACGCCGGGAAGGTCCGCCTCGCCGACCGCGAGGTGCTCGGCGATCGGCTCCCAATCGGAGATTGCCCCTCGCCCGAG
>JBFYQX010000103.1:0-5399 GCA_041302525.1 Candidatus Bipolaricaulota bacterium
GCCCCTACACCGCCGCAGCCGAAATCGTCGCCGCAAGAGAGGAGGACGTCGACTCGGTCCCGGCGAACGCAGCGACCCTGCACGAGGACGACGACGGAGCCGCTCCCCTCGCCCCGCTCACGGCCGACTTGGCGATCCGAAAAAACACTAGCGACGGGGCCCCGCGGCCAGGAGCCCCTTTCACTTTCACACTCGAGGTGCAGAACCTCGGCCCCAATGCCGCGACTGGCGTAACCGTCAGCGACAAGCTGCCGAACGGGCTCCTGTACGCAGCCGACGATAGCGCAGGCGCGTACGATCCGGCATCCGGTGTGTGGGCGGTGGGCGATCTGGCTGTCGGCGCGACCGCGACGTTGCGCATCACGGCCCGCCTGGACGACGCGGAGCCGGGAACTCGGATCGATAACGTTGCGCGCGTTCTCCCCGGGCCACAGCTCGATCCCAACCTGAGCAATAACCAGGATCAAGCCAGCGTGCGCCCGCCGTCTGCGGACTTGGCGATCCGCAAGACAGCCAGCGTTGCCTCCGTGGCGGAGGGCGGTCTGTTGACCTTCACCATCGAACTTGCCAACCTTGGTCCCGACGTGGCCATGGCCATCGTGGTGTCGGATCTCCTGCCGACGGGGCTAACGTACGCGCAACACCAGACCACGGACGGGAGCTACGATCCGGCGCTCGGCATCTGGTCTCTTGGCGCGCTTGCGGTGGGCAGCGCGGCGGCCATGGAGATCACGGCCCGCGTTGACGTCGGCATCGGCCTTCCCGAACTCACCAACGTCGCCGAAGTGCGCGAGTCGGACCTACCGGATCCAGACCCGTCCAGCAACCGCGCTGAGGTCACGGTGGCCGTGACCGGAGGAGGAGGAGGGGGAGGAAGCTGTGCCGGCCGGGTCATCATCAGTGAGATCGCGTGGGCAGGAACCGCAGCCGACCCAGACGGGCAGTGGGTCGAACTGCGCAACCTCGGCATGGACAGCGTCGACCTCGACGGGTGGACCCTGCGCTGGCGGAAGAAGCTGCCTGTCACGCCGGAGGACTCCATCTGGAAAGAGGTCCCTTTGAGGGGCGTGCTCGCTGGCTCGGCCGAGACGGCATGCAACTTGGCCCTCTCGGATCCGGCTGCCGACGTGCGGTTCGAGAAGCGGACCGAGGACGGCATCTCGTGGCTCGTCGTTGGCGACCCGCACGAGGAAGAGAGCAGCTACTTCCTGCTTGAGCGCAAGACCGATGAGACGATCCGCAACGTCATGGCCGATCTCATCTACGACATCGCCGAACCTTACCGCTTGGCGTTCAACCCCGAGGGCGACATCCTCCACCTTCTCAACGCATCGGGGGCCGTCGCCGACACGGCCAATGCCTTCGAGCCCTACGAGAACGGGTGGCCGGCCGGCAATGCTTCGACTTACGGCACCATGGAACGGACGAACCCGCTTGGGCCCGATGTGGTCGAGAACTGGCACACCAACATCGGCATCGTCACCCGGGGTGAGGACCTGGGCGGCCGCCCGCTGGTGGCCACCGCGCGTGCGCTGAACTCGCAGGCCCTTGAGGAGTGGACCCTCTACGCCGAGATGCTTGAGCCGGTGAGCACTGTGGCTGGGTCACGCTACGGAGTGGAGGTCGCTCTCGCCGCGAGCGACCAGCAGGAGAGGGGATGGCCGTGGATTCGCGTCTCTCTGCCCGCCGCGGGCGCCGGCGGCATGTCGACCGACGCTTCGCAGTACGTCTTCGAGACCCACGCTGCCGCTGGCGCGACCGAGGTCGACATCGACACCACGGGGATGGCCCCGGGGGACCACCTTGTCTGGATCGTGTTCGGAGAGAGCCGGGCGATCCTTGTCCCGATCCGCATTGTTCCGTAGACGGCATGGGCGCGTGGCCCAAGAGGGGCCGCGCGCCCGTTGCCTCTTCAAGAGAGGTGTCGTACCATCGCTGCCATCGCCATGGCGACGAAGGCTTCCGACTCGGTTCCCGTGCTCTCTCGTGAGACGTTGCGCGAGTGTGTGCTTGCCGGCGCGCGACGGGTCATCGCTCACCGCGATCATCTGAACGAGATCAATGTCTTTCCCGTTCCCGACCGAGACACCGGGACGAACCTCGCCGTCACCATGCGCGCCATCATCGCCGGGTTAGGTCGGCCGCTTCCCTCGGTGGGCGCCGTGGGCACGATCCTCGCGGCCACGGCTCTGGCTGGAGCGCAAGGCAACTCGGGGGTCATTCTGGCCCAGTTCTTCCAAGGCTTGCATGAGGGAATCGGCGACGGCATGCACGTCACCGTGGAGCGCTTCGCGGCCGCCATGCGTCATGCCGCAGCACGAGCGCGCGCCGCGCTCGCTCAGCCACGGGAGGGGACGATCCTCACCGTGATGAGCGAGGTCGCCGATCAGCTCGTCGCATGCTGCAAGGATCGCGCGCAGGACTTCCGCGCCCTCTTGGACGAGGGGCTTCGCGCCGCGCGCCGGTCGCTTGCCGAGACGCCGCAGCGTCTCGCGGTGCTGCGCGACGCAGGCGTGGTCGATGCCGGCGCGTTGGGTTTCGTCCACTTTCTGGAAGGTATCCGCGACCACTTGTTCCACGAGGCCGAGGAGGAGGTCGCTGCCGCCCCCGAAGCGCCGCCAGACGTCCCGCGCGTCTCCACGCTCGATGAACCGCTTGACTTCCGCTACTGCACTGAGGCTGTCCTGCGGGGGACGTCGCTCGACCGCGCCCACCTGCTCGAGCGACTCTCGGCGCTCGGAGACTCCGCCGTCGTCGCGGGAACAGAGGCGGTTCTTCACGCCCACGTGCACACCAACGTCCCGGCGCTCGTCCTCGAGTCCATGGCCGACGTAGGAACGCTGGAATCGGAGAAGATCGACGACATGTGGACCTCGCTCGGCGAGCTCGCTCCGAGGACCGAGCGTTCTGGCACGGCCATCGTGACCGACTCTGTCTGCGATCTGCCCGTCGAGCTTGTGGTGGCACGCCGCATTCACGTGGTTCCGTTCCGCGTTGCCTTTGGAGATGACGTGTACGTGGACGGCGTCCACCTGACGCCGCGCGCGTTCGCGGCTCGGCTCGAGAGGGCTTCGTCGCTGCCGACGACGTCCCAGCCCAGTCCGGCGGACTTCGAGACCCTGTACCGACTCCTGAGCCAGCGTTCCGCGTCGATTGTTTCGCTCCACATCTCGGCCGCCGTGTCCGGCACCATCGACTCCGCGATGCGTGCGGCACGCAAGATCACGGAAGCGACCGGCGTCTCCATTGAGGTCGTCGACACCCGGACGGCCTCCGCCGGCGAGGCTTGCGTCGTCTGGGCCGCTGCACGAGCCGCTGACTGCGGCCTGGACGCCACCGCCTGCAGCCGCGTGGCACGCGTCGCGGCGGACGCGTGCAGCTTGTTTGTATACGTCCCAAGCGTGCGCTACTTCGTGCTTGGAGGTCGACTCACCGCGCTGGAGGGGCGCATCGCGCGCTGGCTGCGGCTGCTTCCCGTACTCACACTGCGCGAGGGTCGCGTCGTGCCCGCAGGCAAGGTGTTTGGCCAGCGCCGCGGCGTCCGCTCGGTCCTGCGGCGGATCTCCGACGCAGCCAGCCGAGCCGCCGACCCGCTGTTCGTGATCAGTCACTCCGAAGCCCCCGAGTTGGCGGCCGAGTACGAACGCGCCCTTCGCCGCCGCTGGCCGCTGGCGCGCATCCTCATCGGCCACGCTGGCCCGGCGCTCAGCTCACACTCCGGACCCGGCGGCGCCGTTGTCGCGACCCTGGATGTCGCCGCGGTCGATCGCGCGATCGCGCAAGAGAGCCAGGCGTGATCCTTGCGCTCGACCTCGTGCTCGCGTACCTGCTGGGCGCCTTTCCCTCCTCCGTGGTCTTGGGCAAGATCCTCCGCGGCGTCGACGTGCGAGAGCAGGGCAGCGGAAACGCCGGCGCCACGAACGCCTGGCGCGTCTTGGGGTGGCGCATTGGCCTGGCCGTCATGGTGCTCGATGCCGCCAAAGGGGCGCTGGCGGCCGCGGCGTTGCCACGCGTCGTCGGGGGCGACCTCCCCGTGGGCCTGCCGGCGGCTTCCATCCTCTGCGGCCTCGCCGCCGTCATCGGGCACGTCTTCCCCGTGTACATCGGTTTCCGCGGCGGCAAAGGGGTGGCGACGGCAGCCGGCATGCTCGCCGCGGTCGCGCCCATCCCTATCGCGTTGACCGCGGGGGTGTTTCTGGTCGCGATCGTTGCGACGGGGTGGATTTCGCTGGGCTCGCTGCTTGCAGCCTGGACAGTCCCCATCGCCGTCGTTGCCTTTCCCCCCTCGAACGATGGCGTGGGCTGGCCGCTGCTCCTCGGGCTGACGATCGGCCTCGCCGCGTTGATCACGGTGACGCACCGCGCCAATCTCCGCCGGCTGCTCCGCGGCGAGGAGAAGGCGTTCCCGCAGCTCCAGGTTTGGCGACGGTTCCGCCGCGGTGAACGGCCCCCGCGCTAGCGGACGCAGCAGTGCGCGGATAATCTGCTCCTGGACAGCCTTTGACGAGTTCAGACGGCAGGGGTACAATCTGCATCTGTCGAGGAGTCGACCATGCAGAAGGATTCCATGAAGGAGATGCGGAGCCGCAACCTCCGCAACATTGCGTTCATCACGATCGTCGTGATCGTCGCGCTTCTCGTGCTCCAGACGTGGCGCGGGTCAGGACCCTCCGAGGAAGAGACCAACTACTCGGAGTTCCGGGCTCTCGTCGATCGTGGACTGGTGCAGGAGATCGTGATCCGTGACGGCATTGCGCGCGTCACGGCCGTGAATGAGTCCAGGCTCCTCGTTCGCCTCCCAGACCCGGCCGTGTATGCCGACCTGGTCAACCAAGCGCCCGGCGATTACATCGGCGCCTTCGGAACCCTCGTGTTCGAGCCCGGAACGCGAGTTCAGACCATTGCCGTGAGCACGTTGAGCGACTCCGAGGCCGAGGGAGATGAGACGTTCGTGCTGTCACTCTCCCTCCCCACCGGGGCCACCCTGGGAAACAGCACCGGGACAGGGACGATCCTGGACGGTCCATCGACGGCGGGCTCGACGTCTATTCCGTCTGCGGAGACTCCGCCGCCGGCGGGCGGATCGCCCCGGCCCGTGATCTCGGTCAACGACGCTGTCCCGGTGAGGGAAGGCGGCACGGCGGTGTTCGCCGTCAGCCTCTCCGAGTCGGCGACGAGCCCCGTCACGGTGCAGTACATGACCCAGGGTCGAACGGCGACCCCGCAAGGCCCCATCGTGCGCTTTGCGCCGCCCTCGAACACGGGGATCTTGATCTCAGTCGCGGCGACCCTCATCCCGCTTCTCCTGCTGGTCGCGGTGTTCATCTACATGATGCGACGCACCCAGGCCGGGGCCGGCGCCCTCTCATTCGGCCAGTCGAAGGCCAAGTTGTTCACGC
>JBFYQX010000109.1:0-32421 GCA_041302525.1 Candidatus Bipolaricaulota bacterium
TGGGCCGCCGACGGCGGGCGCACCTCGCCACGCAGCGCAGGCTACCCGAGAATGGCCTTCAGGTCATCGTCCGGCGTCGTGATCGGCTTGAGCCCGTAGGTCCGCACGAGCACATCGAGCACGGCCGGGGTCACGAACGCGGGCAGCGTCGGCCCGATGCGGATGTTCTGGATCCCCAGGTGGAGCAGTGACAGCAGGATGACCACGGCCTTCTGCTCGTACCACGAGAGGATCAGGGAGAGCGGCAGCGTGTTGACGTCCGTCTTGAACGCGTCCGCCAGGGCCAGCGCGATGCGCACCGCCGAGTACGCGTCGTTGCACTGGCCGACGTCGAGTAGGCGCGGAATGCCGGCGACCTCGCCGAAGTCGAGCTTGTTGAAGCGGTACTTGCCACAGGCAAGCGTCAGAATCACGCAATCCTGCGGGACCTTCTGCGCCAGCTCCGTGTAGTAGTTGCGCCCGGACTTCGCCCCGTCGCAGCCGCCGATGAGAAAGAAGTGGCGGATCTTCTTGGCCTTCACCGCATCGATGACCGCGCCGGCCACGCCGAGGACGGCGTGATGCCCGAATCCGACGGTGATCGTGTCGGCCGGGCCATCGGCCGGGAATCCGGGGGTGCGCAGCGCCGCATCGATCACGGGAGCGAAGTCCCGGTCCGAGATGTGCCGCACGCCGGGCCACGCCACCAGGCCGCATGTGAAGATGCGTTCGGTGTACGAGCCGCGCGGCTTCTGAATGCAGTTCGTCGTCATCAGGATCGCGCCGGGGAACGCGTCGAACTCCTTCTGCTGGTCCTGCCAAGCGCCGCCGTAGTTGCCGACGAGGTGCTTGTGCTTCTTGAGCTCGGGGTAGCCGTGCGCGGGCAGCATCTCGCCGTGGGTGTAGACGTTGATCCCCTTGCCCTCCGTTTGCCGCAACAACGCGTCGAGATCCTTGAGATCGTGGCCCGAGACGAGGATCGCCTTCCCGGCGACCGGTTCGACGCGCACGGCCGTCGGAACAGGGTGCCCGTACGCACCGGTGTTGGCCGCGTCAAGGAGTTCCATGACCCGCAGGTTCACCTCGCCGCAGCGCAAGCACATGGCCGTGAGCGCCCCGATGTCGGTGGGATCGGCAGCGAGGAAGTCGAGGGCCTCGTGGAAGTACGTGAAGACGCTCTCGTCCTCTTGCCCCAGGATCAGGGCGTGATCGGCGTAGGCGGCAGCACCCTTCAGGCCGTAGAGCAGGAGCTCTTGCAGCCCGACGACGTCGGCACCGCGCGCGGCCGTCCGCGCCTCGATGCCGATGGACCGCTCTTGCTCGAGCAGCCCCGCCAGAGTTGGCGCGGGCGAGAACCCCGCCGGACCGCCCAGTGCTGCCAGCGGCCGGCCGGCCTTCTTGGCCGCCTGGGCGGCCATCTCCTTCGCCCGGTCGCGCAAGACGGCCGCCCGGCGAACCTGCGCCTCGAGCCGCGCCGGGTCGAAATTCACGTTCGTGACCGTCGTGAAGAGGGCCTCGATCGCGAAACGATCGATCTCCACATCGCGGATGCCAGCCTGTCGCGCGCGATGCGCGTACACCGAGATCCCCTCCATCGCGAAGACGAGGAGGTTCTGCAGCGCCGCGGTCGTGGGATCCTTGCCGCACACGCCGAACGACGTGCACCCAGAGCCGTTCATCGCCTGCTCGCACTGATAACAGAACACCCTACCTCCCTTCTGCGCGGTCGGCCAGCGTCGTGTCGCGCAGATAGACGTACACCTTGTTCCGAACCTCTCCCACCACGTCGCCCAACGCGCACTGATCTCGCCTACACACGGGCCTGGCGAACAGGCATCGGTCGCGCCGCATGGGGCCCTCGATCGCCTCGTAGATGTCAAGAAGCCGGATCGTCGCGCGCGGCTTGGCGAGCGTGTACCCGCCGTTGGGTCCACGCCGGGCCTCGAGCAAGCCCGCGCGGGCCAAGGTCTGAAGGACCTTGGCCAGGTGGGCCGGCGACACGCCCAGGTCGCCGGCCGTGGCCGCGACCGAGAGCGAATGATCCACGTCAGCCAGACGCAGCATCGCGTGCATCCCGATCGCCGTCGCTTCCGACATCCGCACCCACTCGGCCATGATCCTCCGTTCAGTATTCCGGTACCATTATACCGTTTATCGAGAGACGCGCAACCTCAGCCACACCCCGAAGGAATCTGTCTAGCTGCGTGGACCGGACGCCGGGCGGTCGTGCCCGGGCTCGAGCAGTCCTTCACCCAGTCGCTGCTCGAGACCGGCGAGGCGCTCGATGGCGGACGCGATGCGGACGCGATGCTCGATCGGGAACGGCGTCGGCCGCAGGCTGCGGATCTTGCCGACGTCGATACGCGGCGCGGGGTCGTGCGCCCGCTGCTCCGCGTCGAGCGACACATAGCAGAGGGCCTCGCGGGCCTTGAAGATCTCGGCGATCCCCTCTTCCACAATGTTGACCGCGTCGGCCAGTTCGGCCAGCGTCGGCAGGCGCCCCTTCTCCCCAAGCAGCCGTGCCTGCGCCCGCTCGACCTGGCGGTTGAGGTCGTTCATCCATAGCGGACACGCGGCGCGCGCGGCGCGCTCGCGGATGTATCCGCGGACCTCGCCCTTGATCAGGTTCTCAGCGTAGACCGCAAAGGGCTGTCCGTGCGACAGGTCGAAGTTGTAGACCGCGTTAAGAAGTCCGAGGTACCCGGGGCGAAACAGCTCCTCCGCGGGAAACCCAGAGGTCGCAAACGCCTCTCGGATGATCCCTTCAACGAGCGGGATGGCAAGTCGAAGGAGCTCCTCGCGCGCTTCGCTCTCTCGTGCCTCGTCGCCCGCCGCGCTGCGCAGGACCTTCTCCGCGCGGCGGTTCAGATCGGTTACGTCCACCCCGGCCATACTAGAAAGCGAGCGAGAAGCCCAACGACACGAAGACGAGGCCGTCCCACGCGAACTCAGCCGCGCTCGTCAGCTCCACCACGCTGAACGCCACGCGCGCCTGAATGCATTGGGCGGCAAAGCCTCCCGCGTCGAAGATCGTCAGGCTGACAAAGGTCACCGGCGGGATCGTCGCCTCGATCGCAATGCGCTCCCCGGCGAACAGGAACAGATCATCGAAATCGGTTTGGCTCGTGATGCGGACCTCGCACACCTCGAACGACACGGCAAACCGCTGCCCGGCGAACAGGATCGGTACGGGAACGGGGAAGAGCGGCTCGGCGAACTCCGTCCAGGACGTGAACCGCACGCCCTCCACCGACACGTCCAGGATCAGGTCAAGGTGGGTGATCGTCATCGTCCCGTCGAGCAACAGGGCTGCCAGGATGCCGATCCCCGGGGCAGGCAGCTGGTACCCGAGCTCAAACCCCATCTGCTCGAGCCCCCCTGCATCAAGCCACGTCGTGTGACTCGCGACGAGGCCGACCGACGACAGCGTCAGGCGCAGGATCTCCTGCTCGAAGACGAATCCCGCGAGAATCGTGGGAACAGGCGGCGGGGCCGGCGCGCACAACGCGGCAACGTGCTCGAACAAGGCGAGTGCCTCTTCGGAGAAAGGCGCCGTCCCGCCGAGGACGGCCGCCAGGTCCGTCGCCCCGAACCCTGTGGCGCTCGCCACGCCCAGTCCGACTGGGGTGTTGCACACCACGGCGAGCACGACCCCCATCTGGTAGTCGGGCGTCGGCGGAATCCCGATGTCGGCAAAGATCCAGTCGACGCCAACCTGCACGCAGGCGATGGCCAGATCGAACGACAACTGGTTCCAGTTGAAGTTCGGCTCGAAGCGGATGCTCTCCGCGATCTGCGCCACCCCGAGATCGACCTCGAACTCGACGCGCTCGAAGGCGAACCCACTCAGGTTGAAGCCGGTGTCCGATGTCAGCGTGAACCCGGGCATGGCGAAGGTCAGCCCAAGCTCCGAGCCCATGTCGTACGAAGCGGGAGGGATAGGCGTGTAGGTGATCTCGAGATCGACGGCCGCCGAGAACCCGAGTCCCGCCGCCCAGCCCGGCGCCGTGCCCGCAAGGATCAGGATCGCCGCCACGGCGGCTCGCCCCGCGTTTGTCCAGAGCATCATGCCCTCCTCATCGAACCCCAGCAGCGAGCGTAGACGAAGGCGCGGACGCGATCGCGGAAAAGGACGCGGGGCGCATCACGGGTTCGTCACCGCCTCCCGGGACACCTGTACCCACGCCCGGGAAGGCCCGACACCTCGCGACGCCCCGCGGAACGGGCCGCCGCCTACTTGTCGATCTCCATCTTCATGGCGACGAGACCGGTCAGGAGCTTGGGATAGAAGTCCGTGGACTTCTGCGGCATCTTCTCGCCGTGGTCGGCGACGCGCACAACCTCGTCGGCCACCGTCGCGTTCAGAAGGAAGAAAATCTGCTCGGCGCCGGAGTCAATGCCCTTGCGCCCCTTCTCCAGCGTGACGGAGTACGTGATGTTCGTCTGCTCTTCGAGCGCCCGTGCGTCGATGCCCAAGAGCGGTTCGAGGATCGCCGCGTGGAGGATGGAGACATCGAGTCGCTTGTAGTCGCGTGACCACTCCGACGAGATCAGCTCGTCCATGGCCGCCTCATCGCGGAGGGCGAGGGTCGCGTGGACGCCGCGCGCAGCGAAGCCGAACGTGTGTTTCCCCCTGCCGGCCCGGGCCGCCTCCTCCATCGCTTCGAAGGTCGGATAGCGCGTGACGATGAACCTCTCCGCGGCCCGCGTCAGGAAGGCCTCCGGCTCGAAGCCCGGGATCCCGTGGATCAGACGGTGAATCGGGCGAATCGACATGCCCGGTTCGGCCACGTTGAACAGGGTCATCAGCCGCTTGTCGAACGACTCGACCGCGCGAGGTTTCCACCCAGCGGCCAAGCACTCGCGCATGAAGTTCACCGACGTCTCGAAGCGGTGGTGTCCGTCGGCGATGTACAACTCCCGATCGGCCAGCGCGTTCTGCACGGCCCGGATGACGTTCGCGTCGGTGACACGCCACACCCGGTGCGCGTTGCCATCCGCGTCTTCCGCGACCATCGCCGGACGAACGCCCGCGATCGCGTCGGCCAGCGCGCGATCGGCGCGCCGCGCGGCGTCGTGGTAGAGCATGAAGACGTGCTCGAGGTTGGCCTCCGTGGCCCGCATCAGCCGCAGGCGATCTTCTTTCGGACCCTTGAGCGTCTTCTCATGCGCGTGCACCTTCTCCGGCTGGAGTTGAGCGAGGGCCATGAATCCCTTCCGCGTGAGGCGCTCACCGCCGAACGTGTACTCCTGGTGGTAGACGTACAGCGCTGGCTCGGCATCGTGCACGAGGACGCCGTCGCGCAGCCACTCTGTGAGGGTGTGTGCCGCACGGGTGTAGACGTTCTTCCCCTCTCCGTCACCAGGCTCCGGCCTGTTCTTCGTGATCCGGACGATGTTCAGTGGGTGGCGCGCGTAGAGCGTGGCCTGGACATCATCGGGCACGCGGTCGTACGGTGGAGCCACGACGTCCGTCAACCGGCTCGCTGCCTTCTCGGCGTAGTGCACGCCGCGAAACGGGAAGACCTGCGCCATGTCCCCTCACTTTCCCGCCGTCTTGGCGAACTCGATCACGATGCGCGCGGCCTCGTCGCCCACGCGCTCCTGCGCCTCGACGGTTGCCGCCCCGATGTGCGGCGTGAGCGACACGTTCTGCGCGGCGACCAGCGGATCCCCGGAGCTCGGAGGCTCCGTCGCAAAGACGTCGAGGGCGGCGCAAGCGACGTGCCCGCTCTCCAACGCGCGCACGAGCGCCGCCTCGTCGATCACCCCGCCGCGCGCGCAGTTCACAATCCGCACGCCCTTCTTCATCCGCGCGAGTTGGGCCTCGCCAAGGGTGGGGCCGCGCGCGGCGTCGAACGGGATGTGCAGCGACACGAAGTCGCTCGCCGTCAGCAGTTCGTCGAGCGAGACAAACCGCGCCACGTCAGGAATCGGGCTCGCACTCAAGAACGCGTCGTAGCACAGGACGGTCATCCCCAGCGCGTGTGCCTTCACGGCGAGCGCCTGTCCGATGCGGCCGATCCCAAGGATGCCGAGCGTCTTGCCGGCGATCTCAACGCCCTCGAGGGCCTTCTTCTCCCACTTGCCGGACTTCATCGACGCCGTGGCGCGTCCGATGTGCCGCGCCAACGAGAGCATGTGGCCAAGGGCCAGCTCTGCCACCGAATTGGAGCTCGCCCCCGGCGTGTTGCGCACCGCGACGCCCTTTGCCTTCGCGTGCGCGGCATCGACGTTGTCCAGCCCCACGCCGGCGCGAACGATCAGCTTCAGGCGTGCGCCCGCGTCGATGACCTCGGCCTTCACCTTGGTCGCGCTGCGCACGATGATCGCGTCGTAGACAGGGATCTCACGGAGGAGCGCCTCCGGCGTCAGGTTGGTCTTCTCGTCGACAACCAGGCCGGCGTCGCGCATCGCCTTCACGGCGCCCGTGTCCAACGGATCCGATGCAAGCACTCTGAACGCCATGGTCCCTCCTAGAGGCCGACGATCGTGTCGATCGCCCGCAATAGCCCTTGGATCTGGTCAATCTGCGTGTCTCCCATGTGCGCGATGCGGAACGTCTTGTTCTTCAGGTCGCCGTAGCCATTCTCGATCCGCGCGTTGTAGTCGTTGACGAGGGTCTTGACGAGCGCCGAGGCGTCGATCTCGCGCGTGTTCTTGACGCAGGTCAGGGTCTGCGACCAGTACCCCTTCTCGGGATAGATGTCGAAGTGCTGCTTCGCCCATGCCTGCACGATGTCCGCCATCTTGGCGTGCCGCGCGAAGCGGTGCTCGACGCCCTCGGCCATGATCGCATCAAGCTGCGCGTCTAGCGCGAACATCTGCGGGATCGCCGGCGTCGCCGGCGTCTGGTTCTTCTGATGGAACTTATACATATCCGGCAGATTGAAGTAGTAGCTGCGCGGCGGCACCGTCTTCGCTCGCTCGAGCGCCCGCGGGCTGACTGCAGCCACCGCCAGGCCCGGCGGCAGGGCGAACGCTTTCTGCACCCCGGCAAGCACGAAGTCGAGTTCCCACGCGTCCGTGTCGATCTTCACCCCGGCCATGCCGCTCACGGCGTCGACGAGCAGGAACACGTCCGGGTAGCGCCGCACGACGTCGGCAATCGCCTGTACCGGGTTCATCAGGCCCGTTGAGGTCTCGTTCAGGACCACCGTCACGGCATCGTACTTGCCGGTCCTAAGCTGCGCGTCCACCATCTCGGGCTTGACCGCCGTGTCCCACGGGACGTCCAGCGCGTCGCACGGGACCCCGTTGCCGACCGTGATCTCATGCCAGCGCTTCGAGAACGCTCCGTTGACGAGATTCAGGCAGCGCTTCGCCACAAGGTTCGTCACGCCGGACTCCATCGCCCCCGTGGACGAAGCCGTGTACAGCAAGACCGGCTTCTCCGTGAACAGGAGCCTCTGCAGCTTCGGCTGGATGCGGGCGTAGAGCTCGGAGAACTCGGGCGAGCGGTGGTGGATTTGCGGCGTCGCGAGTTCCTTCAGAATCTCTGGACGAACCTCGGTCGGCCCCGGCGTGAAGAGACGCTTGAACATGGTTCCCTCCGTACGATCTGACGTGTCGTCGCCTCCGGAGCATACTCCGGTCCGTTCCCCGTCGCAACGCACCGCACCTGCCCCCACAGCGTTTGACGCCCGGCGGCCAGGGACTAGAATGCTCGCGTTCGCGATCAAGGAGGAACCATGGTTCCACTGTTTGTCGCTCTAGGGCTTGCTGCCGTCGTGCTGTTGTGGGGCATCTCAGTCTACAACCGCTTCATCCGCCTCCGCGTCCGGTCCGAAGAGTCTTGGCGCGACATCGACACTCAACTCAAGCGCCGCTGGGATCTCATCCCGAATCTCGTCGAGACCGTGAAAGGGTACGCGACGCACGAACGCGAGGTGTTCGAGCGCGTCACCCAGGCGCGGGCCCGCGCGCAGGCCGCGACCACGCCCAAGGAGCAGCAGGCCGCTGAGGCGCAGTTGCGCGGCGCGATGCTCAACCTGTTCGCCGTGGCCGAGGCGTACCCGCAGCTGAAGGCCGACCAGAACTTCCTCCAGCTCCAGGCCTCGCTGTCCGAGGTCGAGGATGCCATCCAGAAGTCCCGTCGGTACTACAACGCCGTCGTCCGCGACTTCAACACTGCGCTGCAGGTCTTCCCCGCAAGCGTTGTCGCCGGCCTGTTCCGATTCACGCCGCGTGAGTTCTACGCCCTGGACGACGAGGCGCAACGCGAGGCGCCGAAGGTCTCCTTCTGATGAAACGCATCGCCCTCGCCGTCGCGCTGGCGGTCGCCGTTGGGATCGCTGCGACGGCCGCCCTGTATGTGGAGACGTTCCACGCCGACCTTGTCCTCACCGAGGACGGCAGGTTGCAGGTCGTCGAGACCCTCGCGGTCGTGTTCCTCACCCCGCACCACGGCATCGAGCGCCTGCTGCCCGTGTCCTACAAGACGCCGTTCGGAACCAACCTGAGCCTCGACGTGCAGGTCGGCCGCGTGACGATGGACGGCGCGCCTGTCCCTGTGACGAACCGCCGCGACGGGCGCGACCTCGTGCTGCGCATCGGCGATCCGGAGCGGACGATCGCGGGCACGCACGTCTACGGCGTGGCCTACGATGTGGGTCAAGCCCTCTTGTTTCGCGACAGCTATCTGCAGCTGTACTGGAATGTGACCGGGAACAACTGGGACGTCCCCATCCGCCGCGCCACCGCGTCTCTCACCCTGCCCCCGGATGTGGCGCGCGATCTGGTCACGGCGACGAGCTACGCGGGCGCCTGGGGAAGCGCGTCCGCTGGAGAACCGGTCACCGTGGATGCCGCGGGCCGCTACACGTTCGCAGCCAGCAACCTCAACCCGGGCTCCGGCTTGACGATCGACCTCGCCATTCCGCGTAGCCAGCTCTCGCTCAGCCCACCCAGCCTCGCGCAGCAGGTCGGCCGATTCCTGCGGGACAACCTGCTGGCCCTGGTACCCATCGCCGCGTTGGGGCTGATGATCGCGCTGTGGACACGCTACGGACGAGACCCCCGCAAGGGCACGATCGCGCCAGCCACGGAGCCGCCCGCCGACCTCGGGCCGGGCGGCGCGGGCGTCCTCATCGACGATCGCATCGACCTGCGCGACATCTCGGCGATGGTGATCGGCCTCGCGGTCAGCGGGCATCTGACGATCCGCGAAGAGGCCACAGAGGACGACTCGATCGTCGACAAGGCGCGCGCCTGGCTGGGCGGCTCCGGCGGCCGGTACACGTTCGTGCGCGGCACCAAGTCACCGGACGGCCTCTCTCCCGCCGAGCGCGCGCTCTACGACGCCATCTTCCCCGACGCCGAGGCGCGCGAGACCCCGCTCGCCTCGCTCGAGAACCGCTTCTACAAGACCCTGCCGACCCTGCGCGTCCGCCTCTACGACGATCTCATGGGGAAGCGCTTCTACGCCCAGAGCCCAGAGCGCGTGCGCCAGGCCTACGCGGGATGGGGCGGCGCGCTCGTCGCCGCCGGGGTCGCGCTCGGCTTCTGGCTCTCGTCGCTCTACCTCGCGATCGCCCTCGGCCTCTCCGGCCTCGTTGTGCTGGCCTTCTCGCCGATCATGCCCCGCAAGACGCAGAAGGGCAGTGCGGCCCTCGTGGAGGTCCTCGGGCTCGCGGAGTACATCGAGCGCGCCGAGGTGGATCGGATTGAGTTCACCGATGCTCCGGAGAAGAGCCCTGCGCAGTTCGAGAAGCTCCTGCCGTATGCCGTCGCGCTGGGCCTGACCGCCATCTGGGTCAAGAAGTTCGAGGGCCTCCTGCGCGAGCCGCCGTCTTGGTACACCGGCGCACCGACGTTCAACGGCCACCTGTTCGGACTCTCACTCGGGCGGCTGGCGAGCGGCATGCAGAGCGCGTTCGTGACCGCGCCGCGGACCGCGCCGACCGGGCGCTCTGCGTGGGGCGGGCGGAGTTCGTTTGGCGGAGGCTTCTCGGGCGGAGGCTTTGGCGGTGGCGGCGGGCGCGGCTGGTAGCCAGGAAACGCACACCTCCGGTTCACGGCGCCTTCACACCCGATCGAGTACGATCCAGGCACTTATGGCGGACAACGGGAAGGTGCGGACGGTGAAGGGGCTCATCGTTCTCTTTGTGCTCGCGATGGCGCTGAGCACCATAGCCGCCGATCTCCCGGCGTCGTCGATCTCGTGGAGCGCGGACCGGCCTCTGACGTGGGCCGACTACCAGGCGCCGCCGCCGGCCTGGGCCACGCCCCCTTCGACGGCAGGCCGAACCGGCACCGTCACCTTCACGGCCGCCGAGACGTACCTCTACATCTCGTGGACGCAACGCGCGCAGGCATCCTGCAGCGGCACGACCGTCACGGCGCGCTTCGTCGACGTCGTCGTGACGAACGTCATGAACCCCGTCTTATCGTGGAAGCTCGCGGCGTACGCGACCCCGCAGGTCCTGCGGCACGAGCAGTTCCACTTCAACCTGCACGAGGTCTACCGCCGGCTCATCCAGAACACGCTCTCCTCGCTGACGATGACCCGCCAGCTCGCGCGACCCGCGGACTGCACCTACGAGGCCAGCCTCGCCTGCGCGCAGTCCCTCAACGACGTGGCGAACACCGCTGGCAGTGAACTCCTTGCCCGCGCCCACGCGGCGCACGTCGCCTACGATGCCGAGACCCAGGGGGGCATGAACGCCGCAGCGCAGGCCACGTGGGAAGCGCGAATCACGACGTGGCTCGCGACCCCGACCGCCGCGCCGTAGCCGCGCCGCTGCCTCGCACCCGTCACGAACCCCGTTGACCGACGAAACCCGACCGCTGCCCGCGGGTATGTCTAGCGAACAGGCAGCACGCCAGCCTCCTGTGCGAGAACCTCTCTCACGCCGTCGGGGCGATCCTCCGGGGTCGCCCCGCCTCCATGTGGGGCGAGACGCCAGCGGGCCACACGCGAGCGTCCTGACGCGGTGCGGCGAGAACCCCACGAAACCTGCGCCTCAGCCATCGATTCCCAGGCGTGGCCTCGCCCAGTGAGCTGACGTTAGGGGACGAGGCGCATGCCGCGGCCGGCAAAGACGGCCTGGCCGAAGGACACGCCCCCATCGCCGCAGGGGACGAACAGGTTGGTCACCGCGCGCAGGCCGTTCGCCTCGACGCTGCGCCAATACTCGCTCGCGATCGCATCATTCACGGCCACGCCGCCGCTCAGGCCGACCGTCGTCGCCCCACAGGCCTTGGCGACCCGAATGGCGGCGGCCGCAGCACCGCGCGCGAGCGCTGCCTGCGCCGTCGCCGCAAGGTCTGCAAGCGGTACGCCCTTTTCCTCCATCTCGACGAGCGACGCAAAGACGGACACGAGATCGACCTCGAGTCGCCCGCCTGCCTCGCCCACGGTCACAGGAAGAGCGAGGGGGCAACCGGTACGCGCCGCCGCCTCGAGCCGCATCGCCGGTTCACCCTCGTAGGTTCGCTCGCGACAGACGCCGAGCCACGCCGCCACCGCGTCGAGGAATCGTCCCGCGCTCGTCGTCGCCGGCGCGTTGACCGCACGCGCGAGCTGCTGTGTGACCACGTCGGCCGCCGCGTCGGCGAGTCCTCGCGCCGCCAGGCGTTCGCGCAACGCGTCGCCGCGAAAGCCCGCTGCCCAGAGGTACCCGGCCGCGGCGCGTAGCGGGAATCGTGTCGCGAGGTCCCCGCCGGGCAACGGGACCGGACGGAGCGACGCAGCGCGCTCAATGACGCCGTCCCGCACCGCGAACGTCTCGCCGCCCCAGGCCGCGCCATCGTCGCCGTAGCCGTACCCGTCAAGGACGACCACGACCCCGTCCTCCAACCCATGCTCGGCCAGCGTCGCGGCGGCGTGCGCCGCATGGTGCTGCACGGCAATCACCTGCGCGCCGGCCGTGTCGGCAACCTCGCGCGCGAGGCGCGTCGTCATGAACTGCGGATGGAGATCGCAGGCCACGATGCGCGGCGGCGGCGCGGCCGTGAGCCGCTGGAGGTGCTCCACGGCCTCGCGCAGGAAGCCCAGCGTGTCCAGGCTGTCGACCGATCCGATGTGCTGCGAGAGGGTGATCGCTCGATCGGCGTAGAGCGCGAACGTGACGCCGGTCTCCGGCCCGAGCGCAAGGAGCGACGCGACGCCCAAGTCGATCGGGAATCGCTCCGGCGTGTAGCCGCGCGATCGGCGGAGGAACACGGTCCGCCCTCCGGCGCGACGAACGACGGAGTCGTCGCAGCGCGCGACGATGCGCCGGTCGTGCGTCAAGACGTGGTCGGCGATGCCGCGCGAGCACGCCACGATCTCGTCGTTGGCGATCCACATCGGGAGACCGGGCAGGTTGCCGCTCGTCATGACCAACGGCTCGCGCAGCTGATCGAGGAGCAGCACCTGGAGGCCGCTGTAGGGCAGCATCACGCCGACGGAGTCCAGGCCCGGGGCCACGCTCTCGGGGAGCGCCCCGGGCCGCTGACCGAGGACGACGATCGGCCGCTCCGGGCGGCGCAGGAGTCCCCACATTTCGGCACTCGGGATCGCGATCGCCTCCACATCCTCTTCGCGCGTCATGACCGCAAACGGCTGGCCGGAACGACCGAGCCGCGCGCGCAGCCGGCCCACCGGCCCGTCGTCGTCCGCCCGGCAGGCGAGGTGGGTGCCGCCAAGGCCCTTGACGGCGACGATCTCGCCGGCCCTCAACGCGCCGACTGCGCGCTCGAACGCATCGGCAGGCGCGCCATCGAACGCGAGGCGCGGTCCACAAGCTGGACAGGCGGTCGTCTGCGCGTGGTACCGACGATCGAGCGGGTTCCCGTACTCGGCGGCACAGGCAGAGCAGAGGGGGAAGTCGCGCATCGAGGTCTGCGGCCGGTCGTACGGCAGCCCTTCGATCACGGTGAATCGGGGCCCGCAGTCGGTGCAGCTCGTCGCCCAGTACCCGTGATAGCGTCCCGCCTCACGCAGCTCGCGCACGCACTCGGCGCAGATGGTCGTGTCCGGCGGGATCGCTCCGCCCGCGCCGGCTGCGTCGCGAGACGGAGCGATGGAGAACTCGCTCTGTCCAAGCGGGTCAAGCGACTCGATCTCGATCTGCTCGATCCTGGCCAGCTGGGGCGGCCGGCGCCGCACGCGCTCGACAAACGTTGCGACGGCCTCGGGAGGACCCTCCACGACGACCTCGACCCCGGCATCACCCCGATTGCAGACCGAGCCCCCGAGATGAAGCTCTGTCGCCACGCGGTACACGTACGGCCGGAAGCCCACGCCTTGGACGACGCCGCGAACCAGGAGCCGCTGTCGGACCCGAGTCATCGCGCGGCGGCGCCCGGCGGCTCGGGTTGGCCCTCCTCCGCCACGGCCACCCGCTCGACGCACAGCTCGCGGCCCGCCCGAACCGCGACGGTCCCGCCACAGCGGGGGCAAGCCAGAATGGGGATGGAGAAGTGACCCGCGTCGTCCGCGTAGCTGGTCGCCGGTCCGTCGTAGGCACAGCCGGCGCACTGCACGGCCGCGCGCACCGTCTCGATCTCCAGCCGCGCTCCCTCGAGCCGCGTGCCGTGCGTCAAGAGCTCGAAGGCATGCTCCAAGGCTCGGTCCGACAAGACGCGCAGTTCGCCCTTTCTGAGAAAGACGGCCGTGATGCGACCAGGAATCTCGGCCAGCCGCGGGACGAGGGCCGCAACCAGTTCGTCTACCACTGCGTATTCGTGCATGCCAGACCGAGCAGCGCGAGGATCTCGTCTACCCCGCGCCCGCGCTTGGCTTCCGCCAGCACGATCTTGCCGTGTGGGTTGAGGGCCGCGTAGTCGTCGACGAGGCGCTGCGGGTCGACGTCGACGGCCGACGCCAGGTCCACCTTGTTCACGATGACGAGATCAGTCTGGGCGAAGATCTTGGGGTGCTTGCGCACCATGTCGTCCCCCTCGGTGACCGAGATCACGACGACTTCGCGGTCCGTGCCCAGCGGAAAGTCGGCTGGGCAGATCAGGTTCCCGACGTTCTCTATGAACACGATGTCCAACGCGTCGAGCGGCAGGCCATCGAGCGCGTGCTCGACGGTATGTGCATCCAGGTGGCAATCATCTTGGGTGTTGACGTTCACCGACTTCGCCCCGTGCGCCGCAAAGCGCCGGTGGTCGTCATCGCCGGCCGAGTCGGCGGCGATGGTGCCCACCCGCTTGCCAGCCTCGACCAGCCGGACGATCGCCTGCTCGATGAGGGTAGTCTTCCCGCTCCCGATGGCGCCCATCACGCTGACCGACCGAATCCCGTGCTCGTGCAGTCGGCGGTAGTTGGCCTCGGCCATCTCCAGCTGGCGAGCGAGGATGTCCTCGCCCGAGAACCGAACTTCGTGCATGTCCCCTCCGCGTCTCGGGAATGGTAGGCGCGCGGCCCTGCGCCCGCAACGCGCCCGCGGCATCGCGAGGCGCAAAGGCGTCCATTGAGCGTACAATCACGGCGCACCGGGCGGGGAAGAGCCCGTCCGGCTTGGGAGGTCGAAAGCATGAAGCGACTGGGCATCGCGTTGGCATTCGTCGCGTCTGTCGCCGCAGGGGTTGCGGCGGCCCCGGTTTTGGGAGTGGATCAGGCAACCTATGACTTCGGCACGGTCGCCGAAGGGACGGTGGTGACGCACGCGTTCGCGTTGACCAATCACGGCGACACGGTCCTGCAGATCACGGGCGTGCGCGCGACGTGCGGCTGCACGGCGACCGCACTCGCCAAGACCGCGCTGCAGCCGGGCGAATCGGTCGCACTCGAGGCGCGCGTCGACACGAGCCACTTCAGCGGGCGGATCGCCAAGCAGGTCTACGTCGACTCGAACGATCCGACGACGCCGTCCGCCGTCCTCCACGTCGAGGGCAATGTCACGCCGCTGCAACGGCACAACATCACGCTCGGCGACGTGAAGTACTTGTTCTTCCTCACCATTGACCTCCGCTCAGCCAGCGCCTACACGTCCGGGCACCTTCTCGGCGCGATGTCCATCCCCAGCGCATACCTCTCCCTGTGGGTCGACATCCTCCCCCGCGACATCATCCTGGTCCTGTACGACGACACGGGCGTCGAGAGCGCCACCCAGGCCAAGTACCTGCAGAGCGTCGGCTTCTCGCAGGCGCGGAGCCTGGCCGGCGGCCTCGCCGCGTGGCGCCTCGTCCCCAACGCCGCCTCGTTCGTGCGCGGCAAGCTTCCTGACCTCCCGGCGCCCGCGCCGGCCGCCCTCCAGCCGCATGAGATCGGGGCCGGGTACCTTCGCTCCAACTACTTCGCCATGATCGACCTGAGGACGCCGTCGCAGTATGCGGCCCGCACCGGGCACTTCATGGGCGCTCTCAACATCCCGGCCGCGGAGCTCTCGGCATGGCAAAGCAAGCTGCCCGGCGACGCCGTCATCGTCCTCTACGACCAGACGGGAGCCGAAGCCGATCGGCAGGCTCAAGCGCTGCAGGCAGCCGGCCTAGGCAAGGTCCAGAGCCTCGCCGGGGGTTACGACGCCTGGGTCCGCTCGTACGGCATCACGTTCCTCATCGCGGAGCGCCCGTGAGCCGGTGCACCGCCCGCATCGCATGGCTCGTGCTGGCAACGCTCGTCGGGGGAGCCACTCCCGGCGGCGCGGCGCAGACGGACGAGGCGCCGCGGCCGGTCGTTCTGTTCTTCTACCAGGAAAGCTGTCCCGAGTGCGTCCGGATCAGCGAGGTCCTCGACGCGCTGGGCTCGGACCTGCCGCCCGGCGCCGTGGCAAGCTACGAGATCACCGATCGCGCAGCAGGACGACTGTTCCAGCGCCTTCAACGTGCCTACGGAGCGCAGATCTCGAGCGTCCCGGTGGTGTTCATCGGCGACCGGGTCGTCGAGGGTGCGAGCCGCGCCCAGGAGCTCGCGATCACCGACGCCCTCGGGGACTGTGTCACGTCACCGTGTTCGTCTCCCCTTGACCGACTTCCGCCTGACGTCTTCCCGTGGGTGGACGTGTTGCAGCTCGGCCTGCTCGCGCTGGTCGTTGGGCTGCTCGTCCTGTTGCAGACGCCGTAGGCCGGCCGCGCAGCACGTCGTGAAACGGAGTGGCCGTGAGATGAGCGACGAGAGGCCGAGCCCGAAGGGCAGTCCGCGCCGGGATCTCGAGAACGAGGAGATCCTGTCTAGGCTGCGCGCGCCCGGCCTCCGCGCGGCGGAGCGCGCGGCGCTCGAAGAGCAGCTCGTGGCCCGCAACGTCGGCCTCGTCAAGGCCATCGCGGTCAGGTTCGCCGTCTCCGGCGAGCCCGTCGACGACCTCATCCAGGCCGGCTACATCGGGCTCCTGAACGCCGTCACCAACTTCGACCTCGCGCACGACACGCGGTTCTCGACGTACGCAACGCACCTGATTCAGGGCGAGATCCGCCATCACATCCGGGATCGTCATGGCACGATCCGCATCCCGCAGTGGGTTCAAACCATGAACCGCCGCATCCGACAGGCCGAAGACGCGTACTTCCAGGAGCACGGTCGTCCGCCCAGCCTGCGCGCGTTGGCGCAGGCCCTCGAGTTGACCGACGCGCAGCTGGCCGCGCTCCTCCGCGGGCGAGACGCCATGACCTACGTGTCCATCGATCAAGAACGGCGCGCAAGTGACCCCAACCCGACGCTGCCCACGCTCGAGGAGGTGCTGCCGGACTCCACGGCTTTCCCGCTCGAGACCCGCGTCCGGGTGCTTGCCGCCATCGAGCGGTTGGCCGAGATGCAGCAGCGCATCGTGCGTGGCCTGTTCTATCAGGGGAAGAGCCAGTCCGAGGTGGGCCAGGAGCTGGGGATCTCGCAACGCCAGGTGTCGCGGATCAAGGGCCGCGCCATTGACGAGTTGAGGCAGGCCCTGCTCCGCCTTGGCCAGGACGCGCGTACGGAGCGAGACCCGGAGGCCGAGAACTAGACCCGCGATCAGCGTGGAATAATCCCTGCGTGACGGGAGCCAAGGTGAAAGAGACACGAGAGACAGACGATCTGCTGGCGCTCATCGAGCGCGCCATCGATGGGCTCACGCTGGCCGTGCGTCGGTTCGAGGCCGAGGATCCCCGGCGTGCCATCGCCCACGTTCGCGCGGTGGTCCGGGCCATCGACCACTACGCCCCGCACCTCGAGGGCGACCCGCTGCTGCGCGGCGCACCCATCCCGCGTGAAGACGTCCGAACGACCCTCGGTCTGGTACGTCGGGACCTGTGCGACGTCATCGACGGTTGCGTGCCGCCAGCATCGCGCGCTGCGCGCCCGGACTAGGGGCCGACGCGCGCCGTAATCCCGCCGGACTGCTGCTCGACGGAGACCACCGTCGTCTGGTTGTCCGACACCACGACGTTCTCCAGCACGACCGCCGGCTTCGTGTTGATGACGACGCGATAGGTCCCGGTTGGTAGCTGCGGCACCTGGTCCTCGCCCAGTCGTCCGTTGTACACGACGGTCCCGAACGAGTCGTACACCGCGTAGCTGAATGGCGCCGAGAGGCTGAGGGCTTGGCGCAGCTCCTCACGGTTTGACGCCTCGAGGAACGCACCGCCCGTGGCCTGTGCGATCTGCATCAGCTGGTCGCGGGCCTTGCTGTCTCGCCCGATGTCGAAGCCCACGACGTTGATCTTCAGGTCGTAGCCGTCCTTGAGCAGCTTCTGCGCCACGCCGACCGGATCGCCCTTGCAGGTCTCCATGCCGTCGGTGACGAGCAGGACGAGCTTCTTGCCGCCGATGTTGGCGAAGTCGCCGGGCACCTGTTCGAGCGTGTAGGCGATAGGAGTTGCGCCGCGCGTCGTCAGCGCATTGACCTGCGCGCGGAACGTCGGCACGTTGAGTGGCTCGATCGGCACGAGGAGGTGCGAGATGCCGCAGCCGGCGAAGTCCCTCAATCCGACCTTAGCGCCGGTCGGAAGGTCGCTGAGAAGCTCGCCGATGACTTCCTTGGCAACCTCGATCTTGACCTCGCCGTCGACGATCTCGGCCATGCTCGACGAGTGGTCGAGCACGATCAGCAGGCCTTCGACGCCGCCGCCGCTCACCGCCAGTGCGAGCTGCCCGACGGCCTTCACATTGAGCCCGCCGCCCCCGCTGTCGCTGGCGAAGGCAATCGCCTCGGCCGGCCCCATGGCCCCCACCGCATCGATGCTCGGACCCGGGCAAGCCGAGTGGTCCTCGTCGGCCGGCACGTCGCTCAGGCGGACGAACCGGAACTGGATGCCCGCAGTGCCCGCATAGAGGCCGATGTCGATCGCCCCGGGGTACCCGCGCGCCATCCCCACGGGAATCCACTGGAAGCCGTCGGCACTGATGGCCACGTCGGCCGGTCGGTCGTTCGTGATGTAGACGAAGAGGTCGTTGCCCGGGCCGTCGACCAGGACGTTGTCGACGAACTCGAGCGTCAGGCGCCCGCGATCGTCAAGGCTGCTCAGACGGAACCCGAGGGACACCGCGTGCGGGTCGCAGCCGCCGCACCCTTGGCAGCCGCTTTGGGTCGCGTCCGGAGGTCCAAGCGCCTCTTCCGCATCGTCGAACGCGTCGCGCACGCAGCTTGCCGCCACATAGTCCGCGACCCGGTCGGCGAACGCCCGATCCCCGATGGGAAAGGTCACCCCGCTGTACGTCGACTGCGCCAGCAGCATCCCAGCAATCGACGCGACAAGCGCGGCGAGAAGAAGACCTCCAGCAGCCCAACTGACGCGTGCCCCGGCTTTCATCCCGTCACCTCCGCGAACCGTAGCCCCCCACCGTCTGCATCATAGAGTACTTCCGTAGGGAAGGCAAATCCCCATCCCCCAGGTCCCCGGGCTCCGCGGGCTGCGTTGCATTCCCCTTGCCCCCACGCTACCATGCGCCGCCGTACGCCGAGGTGGCGGAATTGGCAGACGCGCATGGTTGAGGGCCATGTGGGCATTACGCCCGTGGGGGTTCAAGTCCCCCCTTCGGCACCACGCGACGGCTGTTCGGAAGGCGGAACATGAGGATCCTACTCGACGTGATGGGCGGGGATCTTCCGCCACGCGAGCTTGTTGCTGGCGGGCTCCTCGCTGCCTGCCGCCATGCCGTCGACATGCTGTTCGTCGGAGATCCTGTCGAGATCCGCGCGGCCCTGTCTGAAGCCGGGGAGACCGCCGGAGGCCGCTTCGAGATCGTGGCGAGTTCGCAAGTCATTCGTATGGACGATTCGCCGGTTCGTGCGGTGCGAGAAAAGACGGACTCCTCGCTCGTCGTCGGGCTTCAGGCCCTCAAAGCGCGCCAGGCCGACGCTCTGGTGTCGCCGGGCAACACGGGCGCGGTCGTCGCCGGCTCGCTGTTCGCCCTGGGCCGCATCCCGGGGATCCCCCGACCCGGCCTGATGGCTCTCCTGCCCAGTCTCCGGAACCAGGACTTCGTGGTCCTCGATGTTGGCGCCAACGCGGACTGCGCGCCCGAGCACCTCGAGGCGTTCGCCCTGATGGGCGCGACGTACGCGCGCTCCGTGCTCGGCATCGCCGAGCCCACGGTGGGACTCCTGAACATCGGCGAGGAGGACACGAAGGGAAACCGCGTTGCCAGCGAGACGTTCGCCAGGCTGCGCAAGGGGCCTCTCCCATTCGCGGGCAACGTCGAGCCGCACCGGCTCCTGACCGAACGTCCCGTCGACGTGGTCGTCTGCGACGGGTTTGTCGGCAACGTCTTTCTCAAGTCCACCGAGGGAGGCATCGCCGCGTTCTCGACCTTGCTCAAGCGTTCGGTCGTGCGCAACGCGCTGACGAAGGCCGGCGCCTTGTTGCTGCGGCGCAGCTTCGCCGACATGCGACAGGTCTTCTCGTACCAGCGCCGCGGCGGCGCGCCCCTGCTCGGCGTCGACGGGGTCGTGGTCATCGCGCACGGGCGCTCGGATGCCGAAGCGATCGCCGGGGCGATCGACGTCGCGCGCCGTCAGGTCGAAGCGGACCTCGCCGCGCAGGTCGCACGGGGTCTCGCGGGGTGGGCGCCGCATGGGGACTAGGATCGTCGGGACCGGAAGCGGTCTGCCCGAGCGCGTCGTGTCCAACGCCGACCTCACGAGGGTGGTCGACACGTCCGACGAGTGGATCGTCCAGCGCACGGGCATTCGCAGCCGCCGACTGCTGGGCGCGTCGGACATCCCCTCGGATCTTGGCGTCACCGCCTGCCGCCGCGCGCTCGACGCGGCGGGCCGCGCGCCGTCCGACGTCGATCTGCTCCTCGTCGCCACGACCTTCCCCGACATGACCTGCCCGGGGACCTCGCCGTTCGTCGCCCAAGGCCTCGGCCTCGCCGGCGCTCCGTTTTTCGACCTGACCGCCGGGTGCACGGGGTTCGTATACGGCCTGGCCATGGGCGATGCCTACCTGCGCGCGGGCCTCGGCCGCTGCGCGCTGGTCCTAGGGTTCGAGGCGCTGTCGCGCGTCACCGACTGGTCGGACCGCCGAACGTGCGTCTTGTTCGGCGACGGCGCCGGCGCGGTGGTCCTGGAACCTGGCGACGAGGGCGAGGGCGTCTTGGGCGTGTCGTTGCGCGGCGACCCGGAGAAGTCGCTCTTGCTCCACATGCCCGCCGGCGGAACCCGCGCGCCGGCCTCCGCGGAGACGGTGGCGCGGCGCGAGCACTTCCTCCGCATGGAGGGTTCGGGCGTCTTCCGCAGCGCCGTGCCTCTCATGCGTGAGGCCATGGACGGCGCCCTCCACGCTGCCGGACTGACGCGCGACGACGTCGACTGGGTCATCCCCCATCAAGCCAACGTGCGGATCATCGACGCGTTTGCCGACCGCCTTGCCCTGCCGCGCGAGCGCGTCATTGTGAACGTCGATCGCGTCGCCAACACGTCGGCCGCGTCGATCCCCATCGCGCTCGACGAGGCGGTCCGCGACGGCCGGATTCGCCCCGGCCACGTCGTCGTGATGACGGCGTTCGGCGCCGGGGTGACCTACGGCGCGGCCGTGGTCCGCATGTAGGAGGTGCCCGATGCCCGAGGTTCTCGCGTTCCTCTATCCCGGACAGGGACAGCTGCCCACCCGCGTCGTCGCGTCGCCACAGACCGATCCGATGTACGCGCGCGCCGAGGCAGAAGGCCTTGCTCTTCGTGATTGGATCAGCGCCCGCGACGCGCGCCTGTCCCGTACCGACGCCGCGCAGCCTGCGGTGTTCCTCGACGCGCTCGCGCGCACGGAGCAGTTGACCGCACGCGGCCTCCGCGCGGACGTCGTCGCCGGCCACAGCCTCGGCGAGTACGCGGCGTTCGTCACGGCAGGCGTCCTGACCGCTCAGGTGGCGTTCGACCTGGTGCTCGCCCGCGGGCGCCTCATGGCCGACGTGCCCGGCGGGATGACCGCGGTTCTCAAGCTCAGAGAGCCGGACGTGGACGAGGTCTGCCGCGCCGTGGGACGCGGCGCAGTCATCGCGAACCGCAACGGCGCGGGGCAGTTCGTCGTCTCCGCGCCGCGCGACGTCCTGGACGAGGTGGAGCAGCGCGTGGCCGAGCGCGGTGGCCGCGCGATCCGTCTCGCGGTATCAGGTCCGTTCCACTCCCCGGCGATGCGCCCCGCCGAGCGTGCGCTCGCCTCCCGCATCGCGGCTGCCACCCTCGCCCCGCCGGCCTGCGCGCTCGTCTCCTCGGTCAGCGGAGGGAGCGAGGCGGATCCCGCCGCATTGCGCGCCCTGCTGACCCGCCAGATGACGGCCCCGGTTGACTGGACGGCCGTCTTGGCAACGCTCGCCCGGCTCGGGGTCTCTCGCGCCGCCGAAGTTGGCTGCGGCAGCGTCCTCACCCAACTGGGCCGACGCGCTGGTGGACCGGTACGCTTCATGACGTTCGAGGAGGTGCTCGATGAGTGAGTTCGCCCAGCGCATCTGCGTCATCACCGGCGCCGGCCGCGGCATCGGTCGCGCCATCGCCGAGGCCCTGCACGCCGAAGGCGGCCAAGTGGTCGGCATCGACCGGGACGCCACGCTTGGACCGCCGTTCGAGAGCGCGTTCCCCGGCGCCGCCTTCTACGCCGCGGACGTGACGGATCGGACCCGCGTGCGGGAGGCCATCGACCAGATCGTTGCCCGCTTCGGGGGCATCGACCACCTCGTCTGCAACGCCGGCATCTCGCGCGACGCGCTGGTGCTCCGGCTTTCCGAGGCAGATTGGAACGCTCAATTGGCCGTCAACCTGACCGGCACATACCACGTGGTGCAGGCCGCACTGCGCTCGATGCTCCGGCGCGAGCACGCTTCGATCGTCGCCATCGCGTCCGTCGTCGGCGAGACGGGAAACGTCGGCCAGGCCGCCTACGCCGCGTCTAAGGCCGGCATCACGGCCTTCTGTCGCAGCCTCGCCAAAGAGGTGGCGTCGCGCGGCCTGCGCGTCAACGTCGTGGCGCCGGGATACGTCGAGACAGAGATGACCGGTGCGTTGCCGGCAGAGGTTCGCGCCGCGTTCCTCGCCCGCATCCCGCTAGGCCGCGCCGCCGAGGCGCGCGAGATCGCCAACGTGGTCGCGTTCTTGCTTTCGTTGCGGGCTTCCTATATAACTGGGCAAGTCGTCGGCGTGAACGGCGGGACGTTCCCGTAAGGCCCTTCCCAAGGAGGTTTCTGGCGATGAGCGACATTGGCGATAAGGTCAAGGCCATCATCTGCGACCAGTTGATGGTCGACGCGGACGAGGTGAAGGACGACGCGTCGTTCGTGGAGGATCTGGGTGCCGATTCGCTCGACACGGTCGAGCTGATCATGGAGTTCGAGGACGAGTTCGGCATCGAGATTCCGGACGACGAGGCCGAGAAGATCTCGACCGTGGGAGAAGCCATCGCCTACCTTGAGAAGCTCCTCGCGAACAAGGCCGCCTAGACGCGGCGATCCGAGAGGGACGACGGCGACCCGTCCGTCCCTCTTTCGTTTGGTGGCGCACGTCGAAGACGCGCCAGGAGGAAGCCATGGACGCGCGATGGCTTGAGCTGCGGCTCGGCGAGTATCTCGAGCGCCTCGGATCGAGCGCGCCGGCCCCGGGCGGCGGAAGCGCCGCGTGCCTCGCCGGTGCGCTGTCCGCCGCGCTCGGGCACATGGTCATCGCGGTCGCCCGCGAGAAGGAGCCTTCGCCCGAACGCACGGCTCTCGCCGAAGCGTTTGCCGGGCTCCAGGCGCGCTTCGCCGCGCTCGCGGCCGACGACGAAGCGGCGTTCGACGCGGTGATGGCCGCCCTGCGCGCACCGCGCGAGGAGCCGGGCCGCGCCGAGCGAGTCCAGACAGCGCTCGAACGGGCGGCCGACGTGCCGCTCGCTGCGGCCGCGGCCGCGGTCGTCACCCTCGAGCACCTTCGAAGCGCGGAGGCGCACGCCTCGCGAGCCATCGTGAGCGACGTGGGCGCCGCCGCCCACCTCGCCCTCGCCGCGGCTCGTTCCTCACTGCTGAACGTCGCCGTGAACGTCCGGTCGCTGCGCGCCCCCGCTGCCGTCGCCCGGCTCGAGCTCGCAGCGAACGCGGCGCGCGATGCCGCGCACACCCTACACGCCGACGTCGCCGCGCGTGTCGAGGCGCGGCTCGCTGCGCCACGGTCCTGACCATGGCCGCGCAGCGCGCCCTCCATCCGTCCGCTGCCCTCAGCGCGGCCGTCGAGGCCGCGCAGGCCGCGGGCCGCATCCTGCGCCATGGCCTCGGCGCTCCCATCCTCGACGCCCGCACCAAGGCGCACCGCCACGACCCGGTGACGGCGTTTGACGTCAAGGCCGACGCGGCGATCGCTGCCGTCCTACTCGCCGCCGCCCCGGGCCTGCGCATCGTGTCGGAGGAGGGCATCCGGCCGGGGGCCGCACGCTACCCGGCGTGGGTCGTCGACCCGCTCGACGGCACGAACAACTACCTCCGGGGCGTGCCCGAAGTCGCTGTCTCGATCGCGCTCGTCGACGAGCGAGGCCCCATCGCCGGCTGCGTCTACGACCCCTTCCGCGACGAGCTGTTCACGGCCGTCCTCGGCCGGGGCGCCGAACGCAACGGCACGCGCCTCGCCGTCAGCTCGCTCGCCACGCTCGACGGCGCCGTGCTCGGCGTTGGCTTCTCCACCGAACCCCGCCGGCGCGAGGTCACGCTTGCCCAGTTGCCTCCATTCATCGACGCGGTTCGTGCCCTGCGCATCGTCGGCGCCGCGGCCCTTGACCTCGCCTACGTCGCGGCCGGGCGGTTCGACGCCGCGTGGTACCTCTCGCTGTGCGAGTGGGACGTCGCCGCGGGCCAGCTGCTCGTCGACGAGGCGGGTGGCTGCGTCACCGACCTGCGCGGCGAGCCACTCGTCGCCCCCGAACGCGGCGTGCTCGCGTCGAACGGCGCGCTTCACGCTCGCCTCGTCCCGCTCGTCGCTCCGGCCCCCACCTCATGAACGCGCCCGGCCTCGCACGCTACCGCCCCATCGTCGACGACTGGGACGCTTTCCGAACGGCGTGCGCGCGCCCGCTGCCGGTCGACGCGCGCGTGAACAGCCTGCGCACGACGCCCGAGGCCCTGCGGGATCGCCTCGCCCGCCGCGGCGTCAGCCTCGAGCCCGCAGCGTGGGACCCTGTCTTCGTGCGCGTCTCGCAACCGATCGGCCGGACCTACGAGCACTGGCTCGGGCTGTTTTACCTTCAGGAGCGCGTTCAGGCCGCGCCCGTCCTGGCCCTCGACCCGCATCCCGGGGACCGCGTCCTCGACCTCTGCGCGGCGCCGGGCGGCAAGACCGTCGACATCGCCCTGAGGATGGGCAACACGGGCTGCGTCGTCGCCAACGAGCCGAGCGGACGGCGGCAGCAGGCGCTCTTGACGAACGTCAACCGCATCGGCCCTTGGAACGTCGTCGTCACCGACCACCGCGGACAGGACTTCCCAGCCGCCGGCGCCTTCGACCGCGTGCTCGTGGATGCGCCCTGCTCGGCCGAGGGGACGCTGCGCAAGCAGCCAACCCTGCGCGACGGCGCCTCCGCGGCCGCCGTGCAGCGCCTCGCCCGCCTGCAGCGCCTCCTCATCGTGCGCGCGTTCGATCGCCTGCACGTCGGCGGGACCCTGGTCTACTCGACCTGCACGTTTGCACCGGAGGAGAACGAGGCGGTCGTCACGCACCTCCTCAACACCCGTCCCGCGCGCATCGTCCCGTTCACGCCCCCGTTCCCGCACGCCCGAGGACTCACCGCGTGGGCGGGAGCGACCTTCGGCCCGGGCGCGGAGCTGTGCGCGCGCATCTACCCCCACCATCTGGACAGCGGAGGGAGCTTCGTTGCTCGCATCGAACGCATCGCTTCGTGATGAGATCCTGACGTGGCTCGCGCGCCAGTTCGGCGTCCCGGCCTCCGCGCTGGCGGGCGCCGAGTTCGTCGAGCGGGCGGACGGCGAGATCTGGATCGCGTCCGCGGCCTGCGCCGAGGTCGGCCATGCCCGCCGCCCGCCGGGCTTGCGCGCCGCGCGGCGAACGCCCGACGGGCTCAAGCCGACGAGCGCCTTCCTGACCTCGCTGGACGCCCAGATCACCTCCGGGCGCATCGACGTGGACGAGGTGACGCTCCGCCAACTCTTGCTCGGCCGACGACTGCCGACCGAGGCGGCCGACGGGTACGTTGCCCTGGCCCACAATGGACTCGTCTTCGGCTGCGGCGGGGTCACGAATGGCGCGCTTCGCTGCCTCCTCCCAACCGGCCGAAAGAACGAGCTGCTCGGCACTCTCGACTCCCGCTCTCGTTGAGCATCGCCGGAGATGTAATCCCCATCACAGATTCCAGCGCCAGCGATCGGCTACAATCCGCCCGGACGTCGGATCAATCGACAAGGAGGTATGGAGAATGAAGACTCGATTCCTCCTGTTGGCGACGATCGCTCTCGGGCTGTTTGCCTCGATCGTCGCCAGCGGAGCTTCGCAGAACCTCGTCCTGATTCTGGACGCCTCGAACAGCATGAACAAGGCGTTCGGTCCGGAGACGAGGATCGCCGCGGCGCGGACCGCGTTGGACAGCCTGCTCGACCGCATGCCGGAGCAGGGCAACCTCGGCCTCATCGCGTTTGGCAGCCGCGTCAACTACCAGAATGAGACCGAGAGCTGCCAGGACATCCAGAACCTGTTCCCGCTCGCTCCCTACACGGCGGCGGTCGGCGAATCGATCGTGAACGCGGTCGCCGGCCTGACGCCGCAGGGCAAGACGCCGCTCGCGGACGCGCTCTCGCTCGCCGCGAACGACATCACGGCGCTCGGCGGCGGCGGAGTCATCGTCCTGATCAGCGATGGCGAGGGCAACTGCGGCGGACAAGAGGCCGTGGTCGCCCAGACGCTGGCGATGATGAGTCCGCCCATCGTGCTGCACGTCGTCGGCCTCGACATGGAGCTCGACGCGAGCCAGGCGTTGCGCGCGATGGCTGAGGCCACGGGCGGCAGCTACTGGGGCGTCGCCGACTCTGCGGCGCTGGCCGACGCGCTGTTCGCCGCCGTCGTCGCCGAGCCGACGCCCGTCAAGCCCGCCGCCGACGGCATCCCGCCCGAGTACGTGGCCCTCGCTGCGCGCCTGGGCTTCACGATCGACAAGGTCATCTACGGCACCGACGGCGATGACGTGCTCTACGGGACCGCGGGCAACGACCTGATCTTCGGCCTCGGCGGCAACGACTTCCTGATCAGCCTGAGCGGGCGCGACATCCTCGTCGGCGGCCCGGGCAACGACATCATGGAAGGCGGCGTCGACGGAGACGTCTTGTTCGGCAACGAGGGGGACGACCTCTTGTTTGGTGGGAGCGGCGACGACATCCTGTGCGGCGGGCCGGGCAACGACTCGCTCGAGGGAGAAGCTGGCTGCGACGTGCTCGACGGCGGGACGGGCTGTGACACCCTGCTCGGCGGCGAGGGCGAGAACCTCCTCTACTCGATGGACCCGATGGACATCCTGTTCCAGGGCATGGCCGTCCAGGGCAGCTACGGGCTGTGCGGCGACGGCTGCAACGTTCCGCCTGCACCAACGTGCGTGCATCCGGCACCGCCCTGTCCGCCGGCGGCACCGGCGTGCCCGGCTCCGATGCCGGCGCCGGCCGTGTGCAAGGCCCCCTCGGTCGCCAAGGTCATCAACGAGGGCGAGTCGCTGCAGCTCCACGGCACCGTGTCGGACTACGACTGCGACATCCTCTCCGTGCTCTGGCAAGCGACGGCCGGACGGTTCGACAACGCGACGTCGCTTGACCCGATCTACACGGCCCCGATGATCGCCGGCTGCGGCGACCTCGAGGTGGAGGTCGCGCTCACGGCCATCGACCGGTGCGGCGCATCGAGCACCGACTCATTCCGCATCCGCGTCGTGAACGTCAACCACGCGCCGTCCGTATCGGGCGGCGAGGACCTGTGGGTGGATGAGGGCGACGCCGTCGTGCTGTCGGCCACGGCGGCCGACATGGACGGCGAGGGACTGCGCGTCCTGTGGGCCGTCGGCGGGCCGGGCTCGTTTGACGACCCAACCGCTCTGCAGGCCGTGTTCCACGCGCCGATCATCGACCTCTGCGAGGGTCTGACGATCCAGCTCGCGGTCACGGTCATCGACCCCTGCGGCGCCTCGGCGTGCGACACCGTGCTCGTGCACGTGCGGAACGTGAACCGCGCCCCGATCGTCGAGCTGGGGCCAGACTTTGCCGTCGACGAGGGCCAAACCATCCGCTGGACGCCCGTCGTGGACGATCCCGACTGCGACGCGCTCCGTTACTGCTGGACGGCCACGGCCGGCACGTTCGACAACCCGGCCGCGCAGAACCCGCTGTTCGCGTTGCCGGCAACGTTCCAGTGCGCCGGCGAGTTCGTGACCGTGACCCTCACGGTTACGGACCCCTGCGGCCTCACGGCCAGCGACTCGGTCAGGATCCAGGTGCGCAACATCAACCGCGCGCCGACCGTCGAATTGGGGCCGGGCCTCTGTGTGAACGAGGGCAGCACGATCACGTTGTGCCCGCTGGCGGCAGACCCTGACGGCGACGTGCTGCGCTACGCGTGGAGCGTGTCGGCAGGGCGCCTCGACAGCACGTGCGTCCCGACGCCTGTGTTCATCGCGCCGATCATCAAGGACTGCATGGACATCGACGTGGCCGTGACGGTCACCGTCACGGACCCGTGCGGACTCTCGGCCACGGACACGGTCATCGTGCGCGTGCTGAACGTCAACCAAGCGCCGGTCGTGCACGCGGATCCGTAGAGCGTCTAGGGACTCCTATCGGTTGATCTAGGGCTGCTCCTCCCTCGCACGAGGGAGGAGCAGATCTTTTGCTCCCCCGGACACGCCGTCTCCGGGAGCACGGCGAGAATCAAGGCGCCGATGGGGTTCACGCGGACCAGCGCGTGGGCCACGTGGGCGTGCAGGCACTTGACGCGCGCCCAGTCAGCGATCCCGGCCACGCCGCCCGCGGCCGCCGGCCCGGCGTCCCCGTCCGGCTTCCCGAGGAGGCGACGTTCCTCCGCATAGGCGGCGTGAGCGCGCGCCACCTCCGCGCGCAGCGCGGCGTCGTCCTGCAGGAGGGCCTCCACGCGCGCCACCCACCCCGCGGCCTCGAGCCGCCCGACGGCGCGCACGAGGAACGGGCACGAGAGCCAGAACAGCGTCGGGAAAGGCGCTGCGTCGACCTTCGGCGGCACGCGCAGGACCTGAGGGAAGCCGTGCACGCACCGCGTGGCAACCTCGTAGCGGCCGCGCGGCGCGCGGCCGATCTGGCGCGCAATCAGCTCGTCTTCCCAGTCCGCTCGTTCCACGCGCGACTCCTGTACCGTGTGCCCGCGAGGCGCCGGGCCGCGTCCGCCTCTTCGGCCGTGAGGTCGCCCCACGTTGCCGGGCCCACCCGCTCTGGCTCAAAGGCCCACCGCAGCGCGGCCGTGGCCTCCTCTATCGTGACCGACCGCCCCAACGCCCCGGTCAACGTGGTGACGGGGCTCGGCGTCGACGACGTGCCACGCGGAGCATACCCGTCGCGCATGGCGCGGAGGAAACGCGCCATGTCCAGCTTGTCCGGCTCGACCAGGAGCGTTGAGTGGACGAGCACCGCGCTCGCGCGTCGTGCCTGCGCGAGGCCGGCAATCTTCGCTCCCCGAACCACGACGCTCCGCGCCGTCGGGTCCGCGGGCACGCCGAGCCGGCGAGCCGCCGCGGCCACCGCCGCAGCCAGCCAGGCGAAGGCCTCGCTCACCGTGCCTAGAGGTCGCGCGTCCGAACAGGCCACGGATACGTTGAGGTTGCCCGGGTAGACGTACACGGCGCCGCCGCCAGAGATCCGCCGCAGCACGGGGATCCCGAGTCGAGTCAGGAGATCGGTGTCGCACTCGCTCTCGACCGACTGCGACCGGCCGACGATCACGGCGCGACGCGCCACCCACAGCCGCACCGTGTCGGCGCCGCCGGCCCTCGCCCGGTCGAGGAGCGCCTCGTCGATCGCCAGTCCCTCCGCCGCGTCGCGCGACTCTAGATCGCGGATCCACCTCATGCCGCGAACTCGGCCTCCTCCGCGTGGTACGAGCTGCGGACGAGCGGCCCCGAGGCGACGTACGAGAACCCGAGTTCGCGGGCCTCGCGGCCGAGCGCATCGAACGTCTCCGGCGGGACGTAGCGAGCGACCGGGACGGCACGCGCCGACGGAGGCAGGTACTGGCCGAGCGTGAGCGCGACGACGCCGGCCGCGCGCAGATCGCGCAGGGCCTCACGCACCTCGTCGAGCGTCTCCCCCAGGCCGAGCATCAGGCCGCTCTTCGCCGGCCGTCCTCCGCCAGTCGCCGCAAGCTGTGCGAGCACGCGAAGCGACCGATCGTACGACGCCCGACGATCGCGAACGTGCGGCGTGATCCGCCGCACCGTCTCGAGGTTGTGCCCGAGGACGTCCGGACCCGCGGCGACGACGGTCGCCAGCGCCGCGCCATCGCCACCGAAGTCGGGCAGGAGCACCTCGACCCGCGCCGCCGGCAGCTCGTCTCTCACCGCGCGCACCGTGGCGGCCAAAGACCCCGCGCCGCCGTCCGCGAGGTCGTCGCGGTCGACCGAGGTCAGAACGACGTAGCGCAGTCCAAGGGCCGCGGCCGCCCGCGCCACGCGCTGCGGAGCCAGGGGATCGAGCGGTTCGCCCGTCGCAGCGTGCGCCACGCCGCAGAAGCGGCAGGCCCGCGTGCACACGTCGCCCAGGAGAAGGAACGTCGCGGCCCGCGCGCCCCAGCACTCGACCTGGTTCGGGCACTTCGCGCCCTGGCAGATCGTGCTCAGGCCGTGCGCCCGCAGGGTCGCGCGCACCGCGGCAATGCCCTCGGCCTCATGCGGCGAAGGCGCACGGACGCGAAGCCACGCCGGCCGTTCAGCCATCGCCCCTCCCCTCGAGCCATGTCGCCGGCTCCTCGCGCCAGCGAACGCCGAGCAGCTTGCCGTACTCGGCCACGAAGCGCTCTTCCACAACGACGAGCGACGGGGCTGGCGCCACCTCGTCGGCGATCGAAACCGCGCGGATCGGGAGTCCGCACGGATCGATCATCGCGAAGTGCGCGGCGTCGACGGCGACGTTGAGCGCCAGTCCGTGCATGCTGACCCACCGCCGAACGTAGACGCCAACCGAGCCGACCTTGCCGCGTGCCGTCCACACGCCGGGCAGACCCTCCCGCCGAGTGGCGACGAGGCCCCAGCCCGCGAGCGTCCGAATCGCCGCCTCCTCGAGCGTCGCCACGTGCCCCTTCACGTCGCGCCCCTGCGCGCGCAGGTCGAAGATCGGGTAGACGACGAGCTGGCCCGGGCCGTGGTACGTGACGTCCCCGCCGCGCTCGACCCGCCGCACCGCGATGCCGGCCGCTTCGATGCCGGCCGCATCCACGCGAAAACTCTCGGCGCGGGCCCGCCGCCCACAGGTGAACACGGGATCGTGCTCGACCGTGAACAGGACGTCGCGGATGCGCCCGGCGACGCGCAGGGCATGCGCTCGCCGCTGCAGGGCAAGCGCCGGGTCGTACGCCAGCCGCCCGAGCTTGACGAGCACCGCCTCACGCTCTGTCGATCGACCCAAGGACGTCCTCGACCCGCGCAGTGCCCCCGACCGGGACCCGAATCGCCCCCAGCCGCCCGCTGGCCGGAGCCGGAATGACGAACGTCGTCTTCTCGGTCTCGACCTCGACGAGGTCGTCTCCCGCCACCACGGCGCTGCCCACGCCGACCAACCACTCGACGACGACGGCCGCGCCGACCTCGCCGAGATCGGGCATCCGCACGGGGGTAACGCCTTCGGCCATGGCACCATCCTTTGGCCTCGAGTCTAGCTCATGTCCCTGGCCCCTTCACCTTGCCGATCGCGCGGCCCGCCCCTATAGTGGCCGCGAGGAGGCAAGATGGGGTTCTCGTGCGGTCTGGTTGGACTTCCCAACGCGGGCAAGTCGACGCTGTTCAACGCGCTGGCTCACGCCGACGCGCGCGTCGAGGCGTACCCGTTCTGCACCATCGAGGCCAACGTCGGCTCCATCGCCGTCCCTGACGAACGGCTCGATCGCCTCGCCGCGTTGTTCCCTGCGAAGACCAAGGTCCCGACGCACCTGGACTTCATCGACCTTGCCGGGCTCGTCGAGCGCGCGAGCGAAGGCGAGGGCATGGGGAACCAGTTCCTCTCGGAGATCCGCGCCGTCGACGCTCTGCTCCACGTCGTCCGCTGCTTCGAGCACGAGGACGTGCCGCACGTCGCCGGAGCGCTCGACGCGCGCCGCGACATCGAGATCGTCGAGACCGAGCTCTTGCTCAAGGACCACGAGACCCTGTCCCGCGCCGCCAAGCGCCTGCACCAGGAGACCAAGGGAACCGACCGCCTCGCGCCGGCCCGCGCCGCGGCCTGGGACGCGCTCGTCGACCAGGTTGCGCGCGGGATCCCGGTCCGCGCCGCGACCATCGATCCGCACATCGCGTCCCTCGTGCGCGAGGCCAGCCCCCTCACTGCCAAGCCCTGCCTGTTCGTGGCCAACGTCGGTGACGAGGGACCGAACGCCTACTCCGCCGACGTCCACCGTGCGGCCCAAGAGCGCGGCACCGAGGCCATCGCCGTGCGCGGGCGCCTCGAAGCCGAGATCGTCGAGACCGCCGAGACGCTCGAGGAGCGCGCCGTGTTCCTCACCGAGTACGGCTTGGCCGAGACGAGCCTCAACCCGCTCGTGCGCGCCGGCTACCAGCTCCTCCATCTCGTCACCTTCTTCACCATCGAGGGCCCTGAAGTGCGTGCCTGGACCGTGCCCGAGGGCACCACCGCGCCCGCGGCCGGTGCGAAGATTCACACCGACTTCGCCGACCGGTTCGTCCTCGCCGAGGTCATGGACCTGTCGCTCCTGCTCGCCGCCGGCTCCGAGAAGGCCTTGCGCGAGTCGGGCAAGATCCGCCGGGCCGGCCGCGACTACGCCGTGCGTGACGGCGACGTCATCCACTTCCTCTGCGCATGACACCAAGCATCTACCGCATCGACGATCCCCGCGCGCGCGCCGTCCTCCTGGAAGCGCTCGAGACCGGCATGGTGTTCATCTTCCCAACCGACACCATCTACGG
>JBFYQX010000012.1:0-3496 GCA_041302525.1 Candidatus Bipolaricaulota bacterium
TGTTCAACCAACGCACGGGGCTCGCCATCGTCTGCCCGATCACGAACACGCGCCGCGACTACCCGTTCCACGTGGCGATCCCGGAGTGCAGTGACGTGACCGGCTTTGTCATGGTCGAGCAGGTCCGGTCAATCGACTACCGCGCACGACAGGCGAAACACATCGGAAAAGCACCCGAGAAGGTCCTCGAGGAGGCCCTTTCGCTGCTCGACGCGTGCATGTACTGACTGCGCCTGCTACCTTGCCCTGTGAGTGAGGAACGCGAGGCGGCGCTCTCCTCAAGTGGGGTCCGGTGACACGGGTATCTAGATTCCGCGAAGCAGTTCTTCGGCCTTCACCACCGTCACGGGGCGGCCGGGCAAGATGAGTCTCGCCCACATCCAGTTGTGGTGTTCGATGATCTTCTCCGCAGTAAGGTGCGGGCGATCGGCCGTGGTGTGGCCGTCGGCAACGACGACCACCTCGTAGTCCCTGCTCGCGGCGGAGCGAATCGTCGTGTCGACGCAGAAGTCGGTGGCACATCCGGTCACAAGCAGCCGGGTGACTCCACGCTCGCGTAGCGCACGCTCAAGGTCGGAGCGATAGAACGAGTCGCACGCGGTCTTGCGGATGGTGACGTCCTCGGGGCACGAGTCGAGCGCGGGGAGAATCCGCCAACCCGGAGCCCCGTGGGTGAAGTCGTCCTCGTCCTCATGTTGGATGAACGCGACCACGCCGCTCTTGGCGCGCACGGTGTGCGCGAGGTCGTTGATCCGGCGCACGACGCCGTCCGCGTCGAAGCGTTTCGCGCCCTCGAACAACGCCACCTGCATGTCGATTACGAGAAGTGCGGTCTTCACGTCGCCTCTCTTCCAGCGCCAAAGCGCGGCACGATTCCCGTCACGCGCAGTGACGTGCTCCGGTGGTCGCTCCGCCCATACGCTCGCCGGCTACGCCGCGGGTCCACCCGGCGGGGTTCGCTTCTTCGGCAGGAGCTCCTTGTAGAGCGCCGCGAGAACCAGAGCGTGGCCCAGAACACTCAGGAGGATGATCAGACCTTCGGCCGACTTGCCGAGGCCGAACGCCGCGACGAGAAAGGAGATGGCGAACAGCCCGAACGCAAGGCCGAGGAACAGCACCAGCGCATCTTTTGTCCGCGTCCACGTGTAGAAGGCGAGGGCGCAGATGCCGGCGCTCAAGACGATGTTCAGCACAATGACGAGGGTCGACATGTTCCTCCTCTCGATCCCCCGCAGTGTACCCAATGCGCGGCAACGGGTGAACGCGCGGCCGGCGCAGCGCGACGACGGTCTAGGCTCCAGCCACCCAGCGGGGATCACCGTGCGCAACCTCGACAGCGCGCAGCGCGCTTGCTTCCTTGTCCTTGATCTCGAGCATAAGGTCGAAGTCGATCTCCCGGCTCGCCGCGAGGAACACGCGGAAGTCGGCCTCGTCGAGCGACTCGGCGTGCTGGCCAAACCGCCCGCCCGGCAGAGGTGAGCTGTAGTCGACAATCGGCGGGCCGTCGGCGGAGCCCCACGTCTCGCCGGCCAGGGCCAGCGCCTCCGCGAGCGACTCCCCGCGGTTCTTGAGCGCATGGTGGTAGACGTCAAGGACCACGGGCAGCCTCGTTGCTCCCGAGACCCGCAAGCAGTCGGCGAGGTCGTACGAGCGCTCGTCGTTCTCGATCACGAGCCGGCGACGGATCGTCTCCGGCAGGCGCTTGGCCCGCGCGACAAACCGCGCGAGGCTCGCCGCGCGGTCGCCGTAGACACCGCCGACGTGGATCTGCACCTTTGCCGTCTCCTCCAGGCCCATCTCGTCAAGGACGCCGACGTGGTAGACAAGATCGCGCATCGCGTTCTTCACGACCTTCTCGTCCGGCGAGTTGAGGACCGTGTACTGGCCCGGATGCATGTCGATTCGCACGCCCAGGTGCTGGATGAGGAGGCCTGTGCTCGCCAGAGCGCGGGCGTAGAGGTGGCGCCACGGCGGCTCGATCTCGGGGTGACTTGCGAACGGGATCAGGTCCGACGTGATGCGGAAGAAGTGGATCCCGTGCTCGACGTTCCAGTGAAGCATCGTCTCGAGGCACGCGAGATTGCTCTCCACCGCCTCATCGAGCCGCTCGAGCGAGAACGAGGCGAGACGAAACGTCGTCGCGCCCTTGCAGCCGAGCGTTCGATTCGTGCACGGGTATCCGATGCGCATGGTTGAGGAGTGCACACGGTCGCGCCAAGAGGAAAGTCCTGCAGGCTCTCAGGTTGCAGGACCTTCCCCATCGGCCGCGCCGACTTTTTCTTGGAGGTAGGATGCGGAGGCTCTCCCTCCACATCTCCAACAACGTACCCCGCCGTCGTGTGGCGCCGATGATGCGACGATGGACTTCGTGTGAGCGTCGCGGCGCACTGCGCCCCGCCTCTGCGGGTCAAGACCCAAGGTCAGGACCCGCAGAGCTGCGCACGCCTACCTGATCCGTAACTCACCGGGCAGGATGCTGTAGAGAACGACATCCGACGGACCGTCTGGAAGGACGAGCTCCCGCCGCAGGACGCCCTCCCTGACGGCACCGAGCTTGGTAGCGACCCGGTGGCTGGCGAGGTTGGCAATTGGCACGCCGATCGAGACGCGCAGGAGCTTGAGGTCCTCGAACGCGGCCCCGACAACCAGCCGCGCGGCGGCTGTTGCCACGCCGCGGCCCGTGGCCGACGTGCGAACCCAGTAGCCAAGCATCGCGCGGCGATGCTCGGCGGAGTAGTCACTCACCCCGCATGACCCCAGAAAGCGGCCGGACCCGGAATCCACGATGGCGTAGTAGAAGGCGATCTTCCGCTCGCGGGCTCGAATCCACCATGCGACGTACTCGCCCGCCTCGTCGCGCGTGAACCCGGGATGGCACCACGTTTCGAACAGCGCGACGTCGGGAATAGACTCGAGGACGGCCTCATGGACCACATCAACGTCTTCGGCGCTGTAGGCGCGAAGCCGCTGCCCACTCCCCGACATCTCCGCACGCATGAGAACCTCCTCGAGACCCTCGGCGCGAGTGTGCCGCAAGGGCGCGGCCGCTACCATGGCGCCATGAACCGGCTGGAGCGAGTGCGGGAAGACGTCGACTCGATCCTCCTCGGCCTCGCATCCGACGAGGACCGGCGTTTCGGCTTCGTCCACCTCTACGGCGTGTCGCTGACTGCCACGTGGCTCGCGACGCGGCGGGGACTCGACCCTGAACTCGCCGCCATTGCCGGGATGCTCCACGACCTCACGAACTACACCGTGGGGGAATCGCCCGACCACGCAGCGCATAGCGCCGAGGCGGCGTCCGCCCTCCTCGGGCGGTTGGGAATGTTCTCCGGCGACGAGATCGCGGCCGTAACGCACGCCATCGCGCGTCACAGCGACAAGGACGCGGCCGATGGACCGATGGACGAGTTCCTGAAGGACGCCGACGTCCTCCACCACTGGCTCTACAATCCCGCGCTCCCGCCGCGCCCCTCGCACGCAGCGCGCCGCGAGA
>JBFYQX010000071.1:0-5532 GCA_041302525.1 Candidatus Bipolaricaulota bacterium
CCGTCGGGAGATGACAAGGCGAAGCCACCCGTGTGTCGTGGCTTCGCCCCAGGTGCCCGCCCTCGTTTCCGCCGCGGGCACCCGGTGTCTGACGCTACGCACAGGGTCAGGCGAAGCCAACAACTCGCCCAGGCTTCGCCCCTAGGTGTCTGACGCTACGCGTCAGACACCCGGACATTGTGCCGCGACAGCGGCGTCGATTCCCTTCTTTCCGTACGCGTTCCGGAAGTGCGCCGCGAATTCGCCAGCTAGCTTGGCTGCCCGCCGATCGAACGCGTCCTTGTCTTTCCAGGTGTCGCGAGGCCGCAGCACGTCACGCGCGACGCCAGGGCACGTCTGCGGGATCTGCACGTGGAAGACCTTGTCCTCCTCGTAGGCCACCCCGTCGAGATGGCCCTCGAGCGCAGCGCGGACCATGGCTCGGGTCAGCGTGATGTCCATGCGCTTGCCGACCCCGTAGGAGCCTCCGCTCCAGCCGGTGTTGACAAGATAGACCCTCGTGCCGTGGCGGTCGAGCTTCTCGCCGAGCATGCGCGCGTACACGTCCGGGTTCCGCGGCATGAACGGCTCGCCGAAGAAGCGCGAGAACGTGGACTGCGGCTCGACGATCCCGGTCTCGGTCCCCGCAAGCTTGCTCGTGTACCCCATGAGGAACCAGAGCATGGCTTGCTCTTTCGTCAGACGAGCAATCGGCGGGAGGACGCCGTACGCGTCGGCGGTGAGGAAGAGGATCGTCGCCGGGTGGCCCGAGCAGGCCAACGGCTTGATGTTGCCGAGATACGAGAGCGGGAACGACGCGCGCGAGTTCGGCGTGTAGCGGTCGTCGTCCAGGTCGACAGTCCCGTCGGGATAGACCATCGCGTTCTCGACGATGGCCCCGTGCGTGCGCCAGTCGCCACGATGGAACGTGGCGTGGTAGATCTCGGGCTCTTTGGCCGGATTGAGGTTGATGAGCTTGGCGAAGCAGCCATTCTCGAAATTCCAAACCCCATCGTCACTCCAGCCGTGTTCGTCGTCGCCGAGCAGGGCGCGTGTCGGGTCGGCGGACAGGGTGGTCTTGCCGGTGCCGGACAGCCCCAACAGGAGGGCCGCGTCGCCCCGCTTGCCCTCGTTCGCCGAGCAGTGGAGCGGCAGGACGCCGACCTCGGGCAAGAGGTAGTTCATCACCGAGAACATCAGTTTCTTGACCGAGCCGCAGTAGGCCGAGCCGTAGACGATGCCCAACCGCCGGTCGAAGTCCATGGCGATGGCCATCGTCGTCGTCTTGCCGGTGGACGGATCGACGCGCAGCCGGCCCTCGTACTTGGCGGGATCCAGCTTGTCGTTCGGAAGAGCGAGCAGCGTGAAGCCTCGATCGGCAAAGACGCTCTGGTCGGCGCCAGGCGGGGTCGGGCGGAACATGTTGTCCGCGAACAGGGCCGTGAGCGCGCGGTCGGTGATCGTCCGGGTCGCGAGCGCGTAGCGCGGGTTCGCGCCCAGCGCGCGGTCGGTCACGTAGAGGCGCTTCTTGGCGCCGAGGACCGCCACGGCGTCCTCGAGCAAGAGGTCGAAGGTCTCCTCCGGGATGGGGAGGTTATTCGGCGAGTCCCAGTCGATGTTCCTCTCGCTCGCCGGGCGCCGCACGGACACCGTGTCCTGCGGGCTGCGGCCCGTGGACTCCGGCCGCGTCCACGTGGCCAGCGCCCCGTTCGACGTCAGGATCGCGTCACGATTCCTGACCGACTCCTCGATCCACTCCGTCCGTGTCGCGTTCTTGACGGTCGTCGATCGCCCGACCAACGCGTCCAGCTTCTCGTCGTGCTTCATACCGATCGCCCCAGCTCTCCTCCGCCAACGTCCCTTCTGGCGGGAGAGCGATGGTAGCCAAGGCGCAGTTGGTTCACACACAGAGCGCACCCCTGCGCCCGAGCGCGACCAGGCGCAGGTTGACAGGCGTCGCGAGCCTGGATTCAATTGGCCTGGACGCTGGAGGAGGTACCGGCATGGACGGTCAACTGCTATTGCTCGTGATCCCGCTCGCCGTGATCCAGGTCGCGCTGGCCGTGACGGCGCTCGTCCACTGGGCAAAGCGCAAGACGTTCCGCATCTTGCCTCGGTGGGGCTGGTTCTGCGTCATCCTGTTCGTTGGCATCGTGGGACCCGTCGTCTACTTGGCGGTGGGAAGAGGAGACGAGTAACTCCGTGAACGCCATCTCCACCCGCGGGCTCACCAAGACCTACGAGCGTGGCCGTGTCCGCGCGCTCGATGGGCTCGATCTTGCCGTGCCGGAGGGCTCGGTGTTCGGCTTCCTCGGCCCGAACGGGGCGGGAAAGACGACGGCGATCAAGATCCTGACCGGCCTCATCGAGCCGACGTCGGGCGAAGCCGAGGTCGCCGGCGAGCGCGCCGGCGACACCTCGCCGCGCTGGCGGGCCCAGATTGGCTACCTCAGCCAGGAACCGCGTTTCTACCCGTGGATGACCGGCCGCGAGCTGCTCGTGTTCGCCGGGCGTCTGTTCGGTGTCGGGCGCGCGGCGGCCGGCCGCCACGCCGACGAGCTGCTCGAGATGTCGGGCCTCGCCTCCGCGGCGACGCGGCGCGTCGGGGGCTACTCGGGCGGCATGGTGCAGCGGCTCGGCATCGCCCAGGCCGTCGTGAGCGATCCCCGCATTCTCCTGCTCGATGAGCCGTGCGCGTCGCTCGACCCGCTCGGGCGGCGCGACGTCCTCGAGTTCATCGCCCGCCTGCGCGGCCGAGCGACGGTTCTCATGTCGACGCACATCCTTGAGGACGTGGAGCGTGTCTGCGACACGGTCGGCATCATCCACCAGGGACGCATGGTAGTGACGGCGGCAACGGCCGAGCTGGGACAGAAGTTCGCGCCGCCGGTCATCGTGCTCGAGTTCGAAACCGTCGCTGCCGCGGAGAGCTTCGACGCCTCGTGGCGCGCCGCGGCGCAGGCCGGCCGAACGACCGTCGACGGACGCAGCGTGGACGTTCAGGCAGCCGATCTAGCAGCCGCGCGCAGCGCGGTCCTCGCCGCGGTTGCCGCGCGCCAGCTACCGCTCGTGCGCTTTGACACCCGCGCGGCATCGCTCGAAGACGTCTTCGTTCGGCTGGTCGGAGGCAGACCATGAGAAGCCGCGCGTTTCCCGTTCTCCTGGCGAAGGAACTGCGCGAACAGGCGAGAAGCTATCGCCTGCTCGCGCTCGGCCTCGTGTTCGTGTTCTTCGGCCTCGCCTCGCCGCTTCTCGCCAAGTTCGCGCCCGAGATCGTGCGATCGATGACTGCCGGGCAAGGGGTCGAGATCCGCGTCCCGGACCCAACCGCGGCGGATGCGATTGTCCAGTACATCAAGAACATCTCGCAGATCGTGCTCTTTGTTCTCGTCTTTCTGACCATGGGTTCGGTCGTCGCCGAGAAGGAGCGCGGCACGGCCGTCTTTGTCCTCGTCAAGCCCGTGTCGCGGTCGAGCTTCCTCGGGGCAAAGCTCTGCACGCTGTGGCTGCTGACGACGGCCGGCTTCGTCCTGTCGGCCCTGTGCGCCTACGCCTACACGGCCGTCCTGTTTGCACCCCCGCCCGTCGCCGGATTCGCCGCGGCCGGCCTCCTCTTGCTCTTGCACGTGCTGACCTTTGTGACGACGACGTTCTTCTTCAGCACGGTCGCGCGGTCGCAGGTCGTCGCGGGCGTGCTGTCGTTCCTCGTCTGGATTCTCCTCTCCTCGTTGGGAGGCCTTGGCGCCGCGGGCCAGTTCCTGCCGAGCCGGCTCCTGTCAATGTCCCTCGAGGTGAGCCTCGGCGCGCCGGCCTCGTGGGAGCCGCTCGTCGGCAGCGCTGCCTTGATCGCGCTCGCGCTCTTCGGAGCGCTCGTCGCCTTCCGACGCTGGGAGCCCTGACGCGGGCCGCTCCTACGCGAGACCGAACAGCGCGCGAGCATTCTCCGTGGTCGCGCGGCCCACGTCGTCGACCGACATCGCGCGCAGGCGGGCGATCTCCGCGGCCACGAGGGCGATGTGGGCCGGCTCGTTGCGCTTCCCGCGGTGCGGAACCGGCGTGAGGTACGGGCAGTCGGTCTCGAGCACGAGGCGCTCGAGCGGCGCCCCGCGCACGGCGTCACGCAGCGCGGCGTTGGCCGGGTAGGTCAGCGGGCCCCCGACCCCCAGGTGGAGGCCGAGCCGCAGGAATGTGCCCGCGCGCGCTGCGTCGCCGAGAAACGAGTGGACCACGCCGCGATGGCTCCTGCCGTGCTCGCGGAGGATCGCCACGAAGTCGTCGGCCGAATCCCGGTTGTGCAGGACAAGCGGCAGGCCGAGGCGCTTCGCCAGCGCGAGCTGCTCGCCAAAGGCCTGGCGCTGCAGGTCGCGCGGTGACAGGTCGCGGTAGTAGTCGAGGCCGATCTCACCGATGGCGACGACGCGCGCGCTGCGCGCCAGTTCCTCGAGCTGGCGCAGGACATCGGGCGTCAGCCACTTGGCGCCGTGCGGATGAACGCCGACCGTGGCCCAGACCAGGCGATGCCGCTCGGCGAGCCGCACCGCGGCCCGGCTTGACGCGACGTCGGCGCCGACCGTGACGACGCCCACGTCGTCCGCGTGCAGGCGCGCGACGAGCGCGGGCCGATCCCCATCGAACGCGCGATCGTCGAGATGGGCGTGCGTGTCGATCAGGCGCATCGCTCGACCTCATGGAACGCGCGCGGCAGGAGCTCGATCACGTCAGACGGCGTGAGCGAGCGCTCGGATCGATCCGCGGAAAACAGCTCGGCTGCCAGCCCGTGCGCGTAGGGCCCGACCAACGCGGCGTCCTCGAGCGACGCGCCGCTCGCGACAAGGCCGGCGAGGAGCCCGGTCAAGACATCGCCGCTCCCGCCGGTCGCGAGCCCGGTGTTTCCCGTCGGGTTCAGGTAGACCCGACCGTCGGGGAAGCCGACCGTTGTCGGCCGCCCTTTGAGGAGGACGATCACCTCGTGCTCGCCTGCAAAGCCGGTCGCGGCAGCCATGCGCTCTTCACCCTCATCGCAAAAGTCGCGCCCCATCAGACGGGCGAACTCGCCCGGGTGCGGAGTCACGACGGCGCGCCCGGCCAGCGCGCGCAGGCTCGGCGCGTCGCACGGCAGCGCGAACAGAGCGTCGGCATCGACGATGACCGGGCCGCGAAAGGCCGCGATCAGCGCAGCGACGGTCTGGGCAACTGCGCGGGCGCGCGATAGGCCGGGGCCGAGGGCGAGCACGCTGGCGCGATCGAGGGTGGAGCCAAGCTGCGCCACGGCCGCCGGCACGAGGTGGCCCGACGCCTCGGCGGCCGCCACGACGAGTGCTTCGGGCAACGCGGCGTGCACGGCCGGCGTCTGCGACGCGGGAACGGCGAGCGTCAGCAGCCCGGCGCCGGCGCGCAGCGCCGCGCGCCCAGCGAGAATGGCCGCGCCCACCATGCCGGCCGACCCGGCAACCAGGACCACGTGGCCGAACGTGCCCTTGTGCCCCGTCGGCGGACGCGCGGGCAGGCGGCGGCGCGCGCCGGGAGGCGCGAGAACCCACGCCAGCGGCGCGG